>CASEFP010000068.1 GCA_949287225.1 uncultured Lentisphaeria bacterium | reverse complement strand
GGCGGACGGCCTGCTGGAGATACCGGGGCTGCGCCTTGAGCCATTCGGAGAAGTCGCGTTTTTTCGTAAGGATTTCCTCCGCGTCGGGATGCACCTTGAGAACTTCGTTCTGGAATTCGATCTGCCGCGCCTGTTCTCTGGTCTGTTCTTCAAAACGGAGAACGTTTCCGAGATATTCCTCCATACCTGCGAGCCGGTTTTCGAGTTCGGAAGCTCCGGACGTTCCGCGCAGTTTCCGGAACAGGATTTCCATGCATCGGATATTGAACTTTGCCTCTTCGGGATAGTCGGAAGCAAATTCCTTCATATCGTCCGGGAGTTCGTCGATAAACGCGTCCACGTCGAAAGAGCCGTTGTCCGGCGGATTTTGTGATTCCTTCGGCTTTTCTTCGGTTTTCCCGGCAGTATCCGTAGTTTCCGGTGCGTCCTCCTTCTTTTCCGTCGGTGTTTTGCCGCTGCTGTCCGGCGCGCCGTTTTCCTGATCGATCCGGTCGAGGAAACTGTAATCGGGCTTTTCAGAATCTTCACTTTCCCCGGTCGAACTGTCTGCAGGATCGGTTTTTCCGGGACTCTTTTCCGCGTCGTCGGGCTTGATGCTGTCGTCCTGGTCCGTTTTTCCGGATTCTGCGGGGTTGTTTTTTTCTTCGGATTCGTCTCCGTCGGTGCTTCCGGACGGAGCTTCTTCGACATCGTTCCATGCCTGATCGAATTCGGTGTTTCCGGCTTCCTCAGCGTGATTGTCAGGACTTACGATTTCTTCATTCGCGCTCATCAGCGTCTCCTTCGTTAAGTATTGAGTTGATTATATCGGCCGCCTGATCGAGTCCTGCGGCAAAACCGATCTGATACCTGAAATCGCCGATACCGGGTGCGACACGCGGCGCCTTCAGCAGTTCGGAGACGGCACTTTCGCGTTCCTTCCGGATCAAGTCAAGAATTTCCTTGAGTTTCAAATCCATATCAGACTCCAGAAAAAAAGAAGTTTTTATAGAATCATTGGGCGAAAAAAAAACGGAAAAAGGGCTGAAACAGCCTCATTTTTCCGAACCAAAACAGAAAATCAGAGATGCAACTTCTGTTAACCAGCGCATGGTTAAATCCGCATCGAAAGAGACTCTTTGTGTGTCAGTAAATCAGAGAAGCGACTGGCGTATAAAAAAAATCCCGCTGGACGCTATCGCATCCAAACGGAATATTTTCGGCAACAAAAAAGCAACAAAATGGAAAAATCAGGACCTGTATTTTTTATTTGTAAGTGCTTGGTAATGAATGGTCGGGGCAGCGAGATTCGAACTCGCGACCTTCTGCTCCCAAAGCAGACGCGCTACCAACTGCGCTATGCCCCGAAAAAATGATGCAGTGTATAATAACGCTTTTTTTTGAAAAAAAAAGATGCGCCACTCTTTTTTTCTGATATATTTTCCATGAAAACGCAATCAGTCATCACTCCATTTATGGAAAACGGTATCCGCAATCCTGTGACTGGAGTCAGCATAAACTCCAAAAAAAATGCGGGAAGACCTCAAACGGACCATCCCGCATTTTACCGGCAAATCCGGAATCAGTGCTTCTTATAACCGCATTTCGGACAGACTCCGTCACGGAGTGCTACTCCGCAAAGCGGACAGCGGTCAACACTTTTCGTCGGAGTATATTCCTGGGTCGCGGCATTGACTCCGCTGGTAAAGGTGATCCGCGCTATATTGAGCTTGTCCTTGAGCAAATCGTAGACAATCTTGATCATGCCTTCGACTGTCATTGTCTCTTTGGTAACAACAAGCCGCGCATCAGGATACGCAACAGCAAGTTCTGTATGGAAAGCCTCTCCTTTCATCTTGTTGGAGGGGGCACCGTCCTTAATCCCCTGTTTCTCGTAAACGGAAAGAATCGCGGGCAGCAGCGGATCGTCCTCGCGCAGAACCAATGCGTGATCAAAATTTTTCAACACATTCCATGCAACTTTCTGAATTTCATTGCAGGGGAAAACCATATTGACGCCGGGTTCGATGGTATCCTCCACCTCAATCGTCAGAACTCCCGTGTGACCATGCAGATACTGGGCCTCTCCCTGAAACTTGTAGAACCTGTGTGCATACTGCAGATCGAATTTTGTGATACTCCTCATCTTACCGCTCCTTTTTGTTTGTCTTTTTTGCTTTGTTTTCCTTCTGATATCTTTCAGCTCCACGGCCGTCCGCTTTCAGTATCGGCCGGGGAGTTACGACCAAAATACTCACTTCTTTGGATCCGCAGCGTCCGCACAACGCTCGCAAATGCCGACAAGGCGGATCTCCATATGAGAAAGTGGTTTCTTTTCCAGTTCCCGGGGCAGCTTCACTCCTTCCGGCCAGTTGAAATCGAAGATCCTCCTGCATTTCTCACAAAGAAAGTGTCCGTGCGGCTCTGTGCGGGAATCATAACGGGCACTGTCGATACGATCCAGACGCCGGATGAGCCCCTTTTCTGAAAATTCATTCAGAATCCGGTAGACGCTCTCCCGCGTAATCGCCGGAAGAGATCCACGGACAGCATTCCATACACTGTCCACGTCAGGATGCGTCAGATTCTTCTGAAGAAATTGATAAATTGCCAGGCGCTGTGACGTGCATTTCCAGCCGTTTTGCCGGCAGATCTCTAAAAAATCAGTGTGGGACATACCTGCTTGCATTTCTCCAAAATCCATTCTATTTAACTTTTACATTTAAATAAATATAATATTAATTTATAAAAAATCAAATCCCTTTCCAGTTTTTTTCAAGAAAAATTCGCATTTTCTATTTTTCTTCAGTAAAGCAGCTATCAGATGCGGAAAGACACTCTTGAAAAAGAATGGAAGGACTTTGGTGCAGAACAGACGCACACACAGGAGCTTTCGCTTCCGGCATTTTCTGTTTTATCACAGGCATGCTTGAAAAATTCTGATGATGCAGGAGATCGCAATGAATTTTCGGAAATCAAGCGGAAAGAAATAGGGATCTGGAAAGAGTCAATGGAAGTATTCTTACGGAAAAAATGTGTCCGCCCGGGAATCGAATCCGGTGCGGACACTAGACACCGACCTGCGGAATCAATATTTCCCGGTCAGCAACGATGCCGAATCCTTGTCAAGATAGGTGTGGCAGTCCTTGTGGGTCTGGAGGATGGACGAGGGACAGAGATTGGAGACGGGGCCCTCAAGCGCCCCCTTGACCGCTTTCGCCTTGCGCAGATCGGGAACCGTGTTGATGATCGCGGCGCTCTTCATGATCTGCCTGATACCCATGGAAATCGCCTGTTTCGGAACGTCGTCGAAGGTGGGGAACCATCCTTCGCCGAGCTGCTGTTTGCGGCAGACCTCGTCCAGTGTGATCACCAGATAGGCTTTTTCCGTCTCGAAATCCGCCGGCGGATCGTTGAACGCAAGGTGTCCGTTCTCGCCGATGCCGACAAACGCCACGTCGATCGGGCAGGCGGCGATCTCTTTTCCCAGCTCCGCGCAGACGCGTTCCGGATCCGGATCGCTGCCGTTGACCGGATGGAACGACGCAGGTTTCGCGGGCAGATGGGCGATGAAACGCTCGCGGATGTATTTGCGGAATCCGGCGGGATGATCCTCGGGCAGTCCGATGTATTCGTCGAGGTGGAAGATATTGACCTTGGTCCAGTCGATGTCCGGCTCCTTCGTGAGCGCGGAAAGCATTTCAAACTGGCTGGCGCCGGTCGCCACGATGATGTTCGCGCGCCCGTTTTTCCGGAGCGCTTCGCGGATGTAGGAAGCGCCGCGCGCGGCGGCCGCCTTCCCGAGCGTGTTCTTGTCCTGAAAAATCTGGACTTCCATTTGTTTTTCTCCTTCTGTGTTTGGTTATCAACAAGGGTTGCTGTTTCAGGCGGAATTATTTCAGAAGCTCGCGGATGAAGACCACACGGTTTTCGGCGCGGGAGAGCTCGGCGGCCTGTCCGATGGCGGTCGAGAGCATTCCCTGCTCGAAGGTGGAGGTGTTGGTCTCCTCGCCGCGAATCGTGCGGATGAAGCTCTCGACGAGTCCGGGATCGGCTCCGGCGTGTCCGCCGGTGACTTCGGGAATCTCGTAGGTGATCTTTTCATGCGTCCAGCGTTTGATGACGGTGATCGTGCGCCCGGAGAGATTCAGAGACGCCTGTCCGAGCGTGCCGACAATCGTATAGAGACGGTCGGACATACCGGTGACGAAACACTCCAGATGGCTGGCGCGCGCGCCGTTTTCATATTCGACCATCGCGATCCCGTTGTCATGCACGCTCAGGTCGGAGAGATACATGCAAGAATCCTTGACGTATCCGTCCGCCTTCTGCGCCTTTTTGCTCCACTCCGGTTCGGTGTAGGCCACGGCGTCGCGGCAGACGCCGTTTTTCGCATAATGACATTCGGAACAGCAGGGCCCGGGCTTGATTCCCTTTTCCAGCGGGAAGGGAAATCCCTCCGGCGTGAACACGTTCATTCCGGCAAACGCTGTCACCTTGTAAGGTTTCGGGAAGCCGAGGAGCCAGTTGAAAATGTCGAAATCGTGACTGCCCTTGTGGATCCAGAGACCGCCGCTGGAGGATTTCTTTCCGTTCCAGCGCGCCATGTAGGTGCGTCCGCCGTCGTAGAATTCGCGGTTTTCGATCAGGAAAACACGCCCGAGCACTCCCTCGTCAACGATGCTCTTGAGCTTCATGAGGAGCGGCGCGTGGCGCAGATTGAATCCGATCATCGCGACTTTTCTGCTTTTCTTCGCCTCGCGGATGATGTTCTGACAGCCTTTGACCGTGGTGGCGAGCGGTTTGTCGATCAGGACGTTGACCTTGTGTTTCAGCGCCTTGACCGCGCACTCTTCGTGGAAGGCGTCCGGCGTGGTGATGACGACCGCGTCCAGTTTCTCCTTTTCGAGCATTTCATCCAGATCGGTGTAAACCTTCTGTGCGCCGATCTTTTCCGCCATGATTTCCGCCCGCACCCTGTTGATGTCGCAGACCGCCTTGATGACGCAGTCGGAGCGTTCCTTCAGATGGTGTCCGAAACAGTAGACACCCCGGAGTCCCGTCCCGACGATTCCGAAATTGAGTTTCTTTTCCATGATCCATCCTTTATTTTATAAAATATGGTTGAAGTTTTCTCATGCCGAATCGCGGATGACCAGACGCATCGGAACGGGAATATTCTCCGGTTCCGTCTCCTTCCGTTCGCCGCTGATCCGTTCAAAGAGCATCCGCGCGCTGATTCTGCCGACTTTCGCACTGGGCTGCGCCAGCGTCGTGAGCGGGGGATTGAGCATACCGGCCAGCTCCCGGTCGTCAAACCCGAGCACGGAAACGTCTTCCGGAACCCGGATGCCTGCTTCCGCGAATCCGGCGAGGAGTCCCGAAGCCATGTAATCCGAAGTCTGGACGGCGTCGGGCGGATTCTCCCACGCGGCCAGTTCCTTTGCGATCCGCGCCCCTTCCCTTCGGATTTCCGGCAGTGACTTCATCGTTCCGGAAAGGATGAGTTCAGGCAATCCCAGCTCCCGGACGGCGCGCTGATAGCCGAGCAGGCGGTTTTTCGAACGGAAAGTTTCGCAGAAGGCGATCCGGCGGCGTCCCTTTTTGTAAAGATAGTGAACCGCGTCATACACACCGCCGGTGCGGTCGATATAAACGCAGTCGATATCCGGCACGCCGTTGAACGTGATCATGACACAGGGAAGTTTTTTGCGGAGTTCACGCGCCTTGCCGATGATGAACGGCGAGGAGGCAATCAGGATCAGCCCGGCGGGATTCTGTTCGAGAATGTCGGGCAGGAGAGCGCTGAACGTGCTCTGCGGGTAATCCTCGCTGGTGAAATGGACCCCCATCGTATAGCCGCATTTCGCCGCATACTCCTTGATCGCGGCGAGTTTTTCGATATGGAGATAGTCGTAGGATTCCGCGACGACCGTGATCTGGCGCGACCTGCGCCGCCGGAGATCCTGCGCCGCACGGTTCGGGTGGTAGTCCAGCTCCTTGACCGTTTTCCGCACAAGTTCCGCCGTCCGGCTCGAGACATACCCGCTCCCGCGGATGGCGCGGCTGACCGTGTTCATCGAAAGTCCGGTCGCCATGGCGATGTCCTTGAGTGTGGCCATTTCTTCCTCGAATTCAAAATGCGGTTATCTCAACGTTAACATGTATTATAACCCCCTTTTTTCCGTTTCGCAACAGAAAGAAAGAAAAAAAATCGTTTTTTTCGCCCGCACGGGGAAAAAGAAACCTCCCGGAAGCGAAGGCGGGCAGGAAAAGCGGGACGTCAAAATTCATAGGATGATTTCTTGACAATCAATCGGATCCCCCGGAAAAAGATAAGACAGCAAAAAAGAATTTTCTTCCAAAAATGCTTTTTTTCAGCTTGTTTTCTGAAAAAAAGAGAAAAAAACAACTTTTTTCCGGGAACGGGATTTGCTTTTCTAAAAATTCATGCTATGATAGGATGATTAAAGAAATCAAACATCACGACCCAGGGAAATGCGAACCATGAAAACACTCGTTCTGACCACTCTGTTCTGCTGCTGCACCGCAGTCTTCTCCGGAGAGAAGGCGGAAAATACCGTCGACGCGCGCGATTACCGTCTGAAACACTCCTCCCGCGTCCGCGAAAATATGGAATGGACCACCTTTTTCGCCACCAATCTTGCGGATCGGAAAACCCCGCGCGCCTTTTTCATCGGCGATTCGATCTGCCGCGACTACATCACTCCTGCGGCGCGCGCCCTGCGCGGAACGGCGAACTGCACGCACTGGACCAGTTCCCGCTGCGTGACGGATCCGCTTTACCTCCCCGAGCTGGAGGTCTTCCTCTCCCTCGGGTCTCACGCGGTTATCTGCTTCAACAACGGCCTCCACAGCCAGTACACCAATCCGGGAGAATATGAAAACGCCTACAGGAAAGCTGTTCACTATCTGAAAGCGAAATGCCCGGATGCAAAGATCATTCTCGTCACCAGCACACCGGTCAAAGCCGATGCGTTCAACGCCGCAGTCGTCCGCATGAACAGGACTGTGGAAAAAATCGCGAAGGAGGAGCAGCTGGAAGTTTTCGACGCCTACAGTTTCATGAACCGTGCGGAATGCTCCTCCAAATGGCGCGACGGCGTTCACTACAACCAGGAAGCAAACACCTCTCTCGGAAGAAAGATCGCCGAAACGGTCCGCCAGCATCTTCCGGCGGAAACGCAAAAAGCGCAATAAGGACACTCCTCCCATGACCAAGAGCGAAAAAGCGATTTACACCCTGACCAGGCAGATCAATTCCGGCACATGGCGGATCGGCGACAAGCTGCCCGTGGAGGACGAGCTCTGCAAGCTGATCGGCGTCGGGCGCAATACGCTGCGCGAGGCGGTCGCCGCGCTGGAGCAGCAGGGAGTTCTGCGCCGGATGCAGGGTGCGGGAACATTCCTCTGCCAGGAGTTCGCTCCTCTCGGAATCGAACCGGAAAAGGGAAAGCCCAATCCGGACATCCATGTCTTCTGCACCTGCTATTACAGCCATCTCGAAGCGGATTTCTACGGGCGTGAGATTCTGCACGACATGAGCAGCCGCCTGTCGGAACAGGGACGGCGCCTGCTCATCGAAGTGCTTCCGGACGCGGAAATGATCCAGAGCAAACTTCTTTCGCTCGCGGACGAGCTTTCCGGCGGCTGCATTTTCATGAACGGCCTGATTCCCGGCGACCGCGAACTGCGGTTTCTCGCGGGGAAAAACATTCCCGTCGCACTGCTGGGCCGACCCGTCGGCAGAGAGGTTGTCGCCTACGTCGGCAACGACGACGCCGAGGAGGTCCGGATCGCGATCCGCCATCTCGCGGACCATGGCTACAAGCGTATCGGCATGATCAACGGCACCAGTGATTTCGCCGATCACCATCTGGTGGTGGACGCCTATCGCGAAGTGCTGGAGGAATACGGAATCGCCTTTGACGCGCGTCTGCTCGGGGAGGCTGAACCGTTCCGCTTCAACGATGCGAAAAACGCGGCGCGCGCGCTTCTGGAACAGTGTCCCGATCTTGATGCGCTGGCTGTCTCCGGCGACCGCGCTGTTCTGGGCGCGCTGGAATCGATCCGGGAATCCGGAAAACGGATTCCGGCGGATCTCGGATTCTTCATGCTCGGAGAACTGCCGTGGATTCAGGAACTTTCGCCCGTCCGCCTCGCCGGTGTCCGCCACGACCTGCACGGCATGGCCGACAAGCTCCTTTCCATGCTGGACGGACTGCGGGCGAAGCGCATTACGCCGGAAACTCACGCGCTGCTTCCGCCGCTGTTCATTCCGGGACGCTCCTGCGGATGTGTCCCGCCGCCTGAGGCAAAACCGCAGAACAGGCACGGAATCCCGGCGGGAATTTGAAGAGAAGAAAAACGGCGGTGCGCGGGAACGCGCCGCCTGACAATAAAAAATAAAAGAAAAAAACGGGGTTCGTCAGAATATGATCCCGGACATTCAAAAACAAGGAGATGGCAGAATGAAAAAGAAATGCAGGGCTGTGACAGGTTTTACCTTGATCGAGCTTCTGGTCGTGATCGCCATTATCGCAATCCTCGCTTCGATGCTGCTTCCGGCGCTGAACATGGCGCGGGCCAAGGCAAAATCAATTTCATGTGTCTCCAATCTCCGCAGCTGCGGAATCGCTCTCCAGCAGTATACGGTTGATTATCAGGACTGCATTCCATATTATGCCGGAGGTCCGGGATTCAAGTCGGGATTCCGCTCCGGGGAAACATGGGAGTACCAGCTGGGCAGATATCTGGGCTGGACTCCGACCAAAGGCGACGCCGTCTTCCACTGTCCCGCGCGGAAGATCGGTTTCCATCCCGCTTATCCCAAGCAGCATCCCCGGAACTCCTGCGGATACGCCATCTACATTTCCATGTATTTCACCAATGAACCGGGATGGACTTCAAAAATCACCCGCATCACAAGACCCACCAAGAGTCTTTATCTTGCGGAACGCGACAACGATTCCAAGAAAACCGAGGTCCCGATCCCCTTCATGGATGAATTGAATGTGAACTATGTCGGAATCAGCAATCCCGTGGCGGCGGCGCATCCGGGGCTCCGGACCGCGGTCCTGTGCGTCGGAGGAAACGCCTTCCTCTTCCGGTATCCCGCTCAGAAACTGGTTGCCGGAACCTTCTACTGATCCGCAGGACAGGCAAAAAAAACGGTTTCATCATTCAACAGAATATTTTTCAGAAAGGAAAACAAAATGGCTCTCTGCAAAACACTGCTCGTCGCCGGCGCGCTCGCGCTCTCGCTCCACTCCTTCGCACAGGCTCAGTGGGAAGACTCCCTTGTGACAAACGGCAATTTCGCACAGGCTGCCGGAACATCCGCCGAAGGATGGCACGCCGGATTCTTTGACGGCGCGCAGGGCGTCGTGGAACGGATCGTAGGCGGAGACGAAGCGCATCCTTACGCGCTGCTGCTGAAATTCAACGGCACGCCGAAGGGAATGATCCAGGTCGAAAGCAAACCCTTCCGTCTGCCGAACGACGGGCCGCGCCGCTTCCGTCTCGTTACGGAACACAACGGCGGAGGCCTGATCCAGATCCGTTTCTTCTCCGTCGAAAAAGGCAAAGGACTCACCTGGCTCAAACGGGAAGACGGCAGCCCGGTAAAACTTGAACAGGTTCTCAAACCCGGCAGCACATGGACGAAAACCGTCTCCGAGTGGACCCTCTCCAAAGAACGTCTCGCACAGAACATCTGTGCCAATGTGGTTGTCATGTTCTGGGCGAGCAAATCGGAGCTGAAGGTCTCCTCCGTCGCGATGCAGTTTGAAAAGAAGGTGGCAGCGGCTCCCGCGCCCGCCGCGAAGTAAGCGCGCTGTCTGCCGATAGAAAAATCATGCACCGGAATGCCGCCCCCCCGGGGACGCGCGGAAGAGGTTTCTGCCGTCTCCGCGCGGAAAACAAAAAGCGGATCACGGCAGCCTCCGGGAAGGAAAGGATAGTCCCATGTTTCTCTTACGCTGTACCGCTTCTCTCCTGCTGAGCGCCGCGACTCTGTGCTGCTGCGCGGACGCTCCGCAATGGGAGGCGAATCTGATTCAGAACGGAAATTTCGCGGAAGGCTCCGCCACGCGTGCGGCTTCCTGGAATCCCGGATTTTTCGACGGGGCGAAAGGTTCCGTCGAATGGAAAAAGGACGCGGGGCCGGACGGGGCGCCGGTTCTGCATTTTGCGTTCACACCGCCTGCAAAAGGATTGATTCAGGCGGAAAACACCCTTTTCCCCCTGCCCCGCGGCGGGGAGCGGAAAGTGCGCCTGACCGTCCGCTATCAGGGTTCCGGCATGATCCAGATCCGTTTTTTCACGAAAAATGAAAAAGGGGAAATGGTTCTGATGCGGACCGCGGCGGGAACGGGAATCAAGCTCGACTGCGTCCTCCCGAAAAGCGAGGAGTGGCGGACAGTCACGATGACGCGCACTCTCTCGGAAGCGCTTCTTTCGCAGAATGCCTACGGTTCCGTCGTGATCATGCACTGGCCCGGCTCGGCAGCGCTGCGTGTCGCAGACATTGCGCTCCGGCTGAACCATGCGCCGCAACAGACAGATGTCAAAACGACACCCGTGCAGATCAACCCGCCGCCGAGCCGCGCGACGCCGCCTCCGGCGAACCGGATTGCTCCGCCCGCGCCGTATCAGTATCAGATCGACGGCAGGACACTGCGGAAAAACGGAAAGATCCACTATTTCATCGGCACGCTCTGTTCGGAGTGGACGGTCAACTCCCTCTGGCTGCGCGGCCTTCTCGGCTACGACTACATCGCCGTCCATCACGGCGACGGCATCCGCGCCGTGGAAAACAGGAAAAAACAGGTTGAGATCGGCTTTGAAAACCGCTCCTATGTCTACAGCTACATGAGCGAAGTGATCCGCAACGGTATGCTTCCCCAGCTCTGCATCGCGCAGTCCTACGAATACTCCCCCTTCTATCCGCTGCGGAAAAACCATCCAGAAATCGGGGAATTCTACATCACCGGAAACCATTCGATGAGTCTGGACATGCTGTCGGAAACAGCGGGAAAGCTCTACGAATCCACCTTTGAAAACGACCGGAACTATTTCGGAACGCTTCCGCTGTTCGCCTACGAAATCCTGCGCGAACCCGGCTACACGCCGACGCATGAACGTCCGCTGAAAGCATTCCGCAGTTTCGCCCGCGCGAAATACGGAACGCTCGAACGTGCCAATCAGGCGTGGGGAAGCAGTTTCCGGAGCTGGGACGAGGTCGGGCCGACCCATCTGGCTCAGCTCAAGCTCGCGCTCGACTGGAGCGCGCGCCTTGCCGTTCTGGAACACATTTACACCAGCCGCCCCGGCAACTATTACGACTGGCTGGAGTTCCTGCGCGGCGATTTCGCCTCCGGCGCGGCACGTGTGAAACAGATGCTCCGGCGTTATTTCAACGCACCCTTCACCTACGACTGCCGGATGCAGAGCCATTATTTTGACGGCTATGCGGCGGTCGATCCCGAGCGCGCGGCGGAGGTCAACGACATTCTCTTCTGCCACACCGGCTACCGCTACTTCTACTACGGCGGGCGTCCGGCGGACACGTCAAGCGTGCTCCTGAGCCTTCTGGACTCGGTGCTCTATCACGACTATCTCGCCCACAACATCAACCGCCCGATCGTCAACACGGAAAACATCATCACGACCGTTGCCGCCTCGGGCAGTTCCGCCAAGGCAATGGAGGAGAACTGCTTTGGAAAATTCCACGGCATGGCCCGCTTCAAACTGGTTCCCAGACGCGACGATGTCGATGAAACCTGGTTCAAGACAGCGTTCGACGACTCCTCATGGACGCGGATTCCCGTACCCGGCGCATGGGATGAAACGCCGGAATTCAAAGGGAAAAAAGGCTGGGGCTGCTACCGCTTCAAATTCTTCATGCCCTCCGGCGTGGTCCGCCAGAGCTTCCTGGACAGCACGGTCCGCTATCTCATTCACGGCAAGGGCGTGGCGCAGCGCGGTGAATTTTTCCTGAACGGAAAGAAACTCGGCAAAGTCGCGGGCTGGGACACGAAATACCAGTTCGACGTCGGCGGCCTCCTGCAATACGGAAAAGAAAACATCCTGACCGTGGTCGTGGACGGCACCAGCCATTACAGCGAGGGTCTGCGCTCCTACCTCTATCTGCTTTCCGACCGGATGATCAGCGAAAACAAGCCGTTCGCCGAGGAAAACTACCGCCAGATGCTCTGGTCGAACATCATCCACGGCGTCTCCGGCAACACGCTCTGGCACTGGGATTCCAATGTCCACTACTTCCTGCCGGAAGTCAAGGCGGAGATCGAGGCGGGCGCACCCCTGGCGCTTCCGGCGGCAGGCCCCGGCGGACAGGCGGCGATCCTCTATCCGTTCGAGAGCTTCCGAGGGATGCTGAACAGCTCCGCACAGAATTACCGCGACTACATGAGCTATTTCGGCGCGATGCTCTTTTCCGGCTATCCGACGGATACATTGAGCTGCCGGAGCTTCGCGAAAATGGATCCCTCCCGCTACAAACTGATCGTCATACCCTACGCTTCGCTGGTCCGCGCGGGCGTCTGGGAGAAACTGCAGGAGGCGGTCAGCGCGGGCGCCACGGCTGTCGTCACCTTCGATTCGATGATCTGGAGCGATGACGCCTACCGCAGAATCCCGATTGAGGAATACGCCGGAATCCGGACCGTCGCCGAAACCATTCCCGAGGGATGGAAAGTGCGTCTTCCCGGTGCGGAATTCCCGCTGGAAAAAGGGGATTACTGCGGCAAGGCAGGCGAAAAGATCGCGCTTGCCGGAGCGGAAGTCCTGGGGACTTATTCCGACGGCTCTCCCGCCGTGACGGTGAAGAAGATCGGGAAAGGGAGAATCTGCTACGTCGCCGCGCGTCTCGACCTCCATGCCGCAAGCGCGCTTGCTTCAAAGCTCGGCGCGGAAGCCGGACTTGCCAAACCCGTCGAAATCCAATGCAAGACGGGCGGCGAATATCCCTACCTTGAAACGAAGTTCGCCGGCACATCGGAACGCTTTCTGCTCTATCTGACAAACTGGGGCGGCACCCGGCGTGAGGTTACAGTCCGCCTCCCGGATGAAAAATACCTCTCCGCCCCGCTGCGGATGCGGAATCTCAAGGAGTGGGCGCGCGGCGTGAAAAATGAGATCACAGGTGCGGAAAAACTTCTCCGGAACGGGATGACGCTCACACTGGATTCGCAGTCACCGGTGGCGCTGCTCTTTGAACGGGAAACACTCTCTCCCATGCCGATTGAAACGCCCTCGAAGGAGCGCCTAGCCCTGCGCGACGAAGTCCGGAAGCTGGCGGAAAATCCCGCTCAGAATTTCAAAGGACGCAAGGCGCTCTTCCTGACTCGCCTCGACAGCGAAGACAAGGATTACGGCGTGGATTACTTCCCCGCGGTTTCGCAGATGCTCCGGAAGCAGGGATACGCGCCGTGGAGTCTTGCGCCGTCCGAAGTGACGGAGGAAAAGCTCCGCGAATGCTCGATGGTCGTGCTCGCCGAGGAGTGCGCGCTGATCTACAGCCGTCTTCTCAAGACGAAATTCCCCGCAATGCTGCGCAGCTACATCAAGGAAGGCGGTTCGCTTCTTCTGCTCTGCTCGTCGAATCCCTACCGCCCGAACTCCAACAGGAGCATTCTTCTGGCGCAGATGATCGCGCCGGAGTTCCGGATCAGCCAGGAGAGCCTTTGCGAAAATCCGCACTCCTGCGCGGACGGCGATCCGCTCCGGATCCGCACAACCAATGTGACAGACCATCTGCTGTGCTCCAATGTGAAGGAACTCCAGTTCTTTGCGGCATCCGCGCTAGGGTTGACTGATCCGCGCTGGAAGAGCGTTGTCCGCTCGAATGCCGACGATCTCCGCCGGAAAAACCGGAGCATCGTCGCGGCGGGCGAGTTCGGCAAAGGGCGCATCGTCGTGGCAGGCGACAGCCTGTGGCTTGCTCCCGTGCATGTCGAGGCCGCCGACAACCTGCAGTTCCTCCAGAATATTGTGGACTGGCTCGGCGGAAATGCGCTCTCCGTCTGCGATAAACAGAAATTCCTCGATGAATTTCCCGTTTCCGCCGAACGGTTGCGCAAAGCAGCCGAATAGAGAACTGCATTTTTTCATCTCGGATCAGCCCGGAGACGATGCAGGGAAAAGGCAGGAGATTCCGCCTGCGGCGGCCAGCTTCCGCAGCTGGACCGCGCAAGGGCCGACGGCCCTTGACCCCGAGAAAAATGCTTCCGCATTTTTCCGTCTCGGAAAAGGCAGGAAAATAGATAAAAATTAAAATGCCGTTCTGTTTTTCGTGTTTCTGTTACCGGCCCTGGAAAGAACACGAAATGCGGAACGGCTTTTTTTCCTTTTCCTCAGAATATGTTTTCCAGCAGCAGGAACGTTAGAATCAGAAGATTTGCGCCTGATCGTGCGATACTATGCATCACAAAAATTGTTTTGTGCTCTCAGGTCACTCCTGGTGTGCTCCGGCTGCGCAAGTTGCTCGCCGCAGGCGAAATCCCCGATATGAGCGCGTGTTCTGCTCCGGGACTGTTTATCATCTTGTCATTTTTTACGTCAAGATGGAAGATTTCTTGTCGTTGATCTTCCAAACTTGAAAGAGTATCATTATCCTGTGGCCTGGATGCGCCAAAAAAGGTGACAGCTTTTCTGCAGCGGCCTGTCTCATGGAAAAAAACTTCCCCTTTGCGATACTTCGGCCAATGACAGAGGGCTCCTGAACTCCCGCACTCGGGGAAGCATGCTGTCCCGAATGCGGAAACACCCCGGAGACTCCCTGTATGCAAACACGTGAATGTCTTCCTGACGGAATCTTTCGATCCGGGGGCGGCTTGTCAGAATCCGGCAATACAATACTTTGGCGATCCATCTGATACGACCGCTCTGCCAAATGTCATGCGCCGAGCCTTACTGCTTTTTCACAATGCGTTTTCTGCAGGATGCCCCCTCCACCAAGGTAACGGGAAGCACAATATGTTCCGGCGCGGTCCCCGCAGTGCCGTTGAGAATACGGAGCAGAATTTCCACGGCATTGCGCCCGATCTCATATTGGGGCTGGCGGATCGTGGTCAGCGGAATGGCAAGAAAGGGATTGAAGTTCAGTTCGTCAAATCCGACAATCGAAATGTCCTCCGGTACACGCAGGCCGTGCTCCTGAATCGCCCGGATGGCGCCGAGAGCCTGATAATCATTTCCGGCGAAAACCGCACTGGGAGTGTCGGAGAGGGCAAGAAGATATTTCATATTGGCATAGCCGCACTCCATATCCGGTTCGAAGCGGCTGTTTCCCGAGGGATGCGCCAGACTGTCGAAGCGGCGGATCCATTTTTCATTGCACGGGATGTCATATGCGCTCAGCGCCTGACGGTAACCGGCGAGACGACCGTCGTTGGCGCTGTTGTGTGAACCATAGAGATGGGCGATTTTGCTGTGGCCGCACTGAATCAGATGTTCCGTCGCAAGAAAACCGCCCCGCACGTTGTCGACGCAGACGTAATTGGTTTCAATATCCTCGAAGTAACGGTCGATCAGGACAAAGGGAATGTCCGCCTCCTTCAGTTTCCAGAGCTCCTCGATGTTGAATCTCCCGTAATTCGGAAAGATGATGACGGCATCCTCCTGCTTCTGGATCGAATAACGGATATTCTGATTTTCCCGGTCGATGTCCCCGTTGGAGGTTTTGATCACGAGATTGCAGTTGTAATGGTTGGAGGCGGCCTGGATTCCCTTGCAGATATTCAGGATGAACGGATCGCTGATGTCAGGAATGATCAGAGCAATCGAATACTCCGCCAGACGTTTCCCCGTGCCGGATTTCAGGCTGGATACAAACGTGCCCTTGCCGGGATGGCGGTAGAGAAGCCCTTTCCTTATCAGATTCTCAATGGCGGTCCGCGCGGAACGGCGGCTGATGCCGTAAGTTGCGCAGAGCGCATTTTCCGACAGCACGCAGTCTCCCGCCTTCAGACGGCCGGACAGAATCTGCTCCTCAATCTCCCGCTCCGCCTTCTCATACACAAAACCGAGCTTTTTCTTCAACAGCACCATGGATTCTTCCATCTCCGTTTTCCGGCGTAATATAGTCTTGCCTGTCATGCTTGTCAAACGGAGGATGCGCAGAGAGAAGTACAAGGGCGGCGCACAATTCTCAGGAAGGTCTTCCCCGCCGGGAAAAACCGGAAGACACCGCGATTTTGAAAATTATCTCTTTCTCCGCGCAAACAGGAAATCGGCTGAAATCAGAAGCAGAAGCAGGAAATGGCACATCGGCAGAAGAAGAAGGCTTGCACGCAATCCGACCGTATCCGCGCATACTCCCATCAAATACGTGAAAAATCCGCAGCCGGGAATACCGATGCAGGGAAGGAGCAGAAGCATTACCGTAGGATCCCGGTCGATCACGGAAACACAGAGGTTCTGGATGCTCGGCCAGAGCGGCCCGGTCGCAACTCCGAGGAAAAACAACACCGCATACAGCATCCCCAGCGAATAAGAAAATGCCGGAAGGAAGCCGAGCACCATTCCGGCGAACGCCGCAGCCAGAATGATCCTGCGCATCCGCGCGGTGCTTCCGAACACGCCGGAGAGAAAGCGCCCCGCCGCCATGCCGACGGCAAAGACGGCACTGCCGAGTCCGCAAAGTAATCCATTTTCCTGAAATTCAAAATGGATGAAGGATGGCACCCAGAAAGAGAGGCAGTGTTCGCTTCCCCCAGCCAGAAACATTCCGCAGAGAAAGATCCAGAATCTGCCGGTTGTGAGCACACTGCGCACACGGCTGAAAGAGAGCCCGGACACTCCGGATTCCGGAAAATGCTCTCCCGTTTTCCGCGGTGGGATCAGGAAAAGAATCGCGGGAAGAAAGGCCAGACAGCCGGATACGGCCAGAATCGCACGCCATGACACCTCCCGTCCGATGCAGTATCCGCCGATGAGAACCACTCCGACAATTCCGAGCGGCCAGAACGCATGTGTGATGTTGACGTAACGCGACGCATCCTCATTCCTGTGCAGCTCCCTCGCTGCCGGCGTTACAAGCACCTCAAAAAGTCCCTGTCCCAGTGCGGAAAAAAGAACTGCTCCGAACAGGGAGACATATCCTGTCGCTCCCGCTGCGAATACGATCCCGCCTCCAATGAACAGCAGTGCAGTGCCCAGCGACCGCCGCAACCCGCAAAGACGCGCAATCACCGAGGAAGCAAGCATCATCAGAAGCATCGCGATGCTGCGTCCCAGATGCAGAGCTCCCCCTGCCCCCTGGTTTCCCTGTTCCAGAGGAAAATTCAGTGACTGAGCCATGGAGGTCAGCACAATCGAAAACACCATCGCGCAGCAGGCATAAGCCACATATCCGGAAAAAGCGGCGTAATCGTAGCGGGCGAATTTCAATTTTGACAGGTTGCTCATTTCCTACAGTCCAGCTTTCAGTTTTTAAAGAAAATACGGAACTACGCGGAAGTTCTGAATACTGTGGAACAGCAGTGCGCCGTTTGCCGCCTTCACAAATATTTCCGCCTCGTATCCCCCCGCCGGAAGTCCGGAAAGAGGAACTTCCTCGGCAAAGGGAAGATTGTCCAGAGTTTTCCAGAAAACCCCCTCTTTTTTGAGCTGAAAACGGATTTTCGCCTCCCGCAGTTTGCCGCGCCCGTAATTCAGCTCCAGAAAACAGGGGACCTTTCCGCCTTCATAGGAGACCGGAGGAAGGAAACACTTTCCCACGTCGATGGAATACACGGTCGGAGCGGAAACAAAAAGCTCTTTTCCGGAAAGCAGAAGCCGCCAGGAGAAACTTCCCTTAGGTTCCCGGCATTCCCAGACAATCTCCGCCCGTTCTTCCGCATGGGGAGCGACTGCACAGGATTTCCGGATTTTTTTACCGGCAACATCCAGTTCCACCTCGGCATTCTGCGTCTTATCCGAATGATTCCGCAAAATGACGGAGAATTTATTGTCGCCCATGAGAATCGGTGTGCGGCTCCATTGACTAGGCGTTACCTGTTCGTAACCGGAAATGGAAGGAAGAACAAGTTTCGCAAATTTCTCCGGCTGATGCCACCCGTCTCCGGACATGGGAATGAGCGTCAGATGGGCGCTCTTTCCCGCTCTTATCGTTCTGGTCAGATTGAAGCGCAGGAACCCCGATCCGTCAAACGGAATCATCCTGAAGGGAATGGCGAATTCCGCCTCGTAGCGGTCTGCGTAACGACCCGCGGCATTTTTCCACAGGGAGGAACTCCAGTTTTTGTTCACCTGACTTGCGCCGCCCCCGACCTCCGCGTCGAAACGGACACCGGAAGCGGACTGACCAAGCTGAAGATAGGTCTTTCCCTTCGGGGAACCGTTCAGGAAGATCTCCACGCAGTCATCGCGCGAGATCGCCGAATCGTCTTCCGTCTGTTCCATGCGCAGCGGAAGCCCTTTCTCAATCATGCAGCGGAAGGCGATGTAAAGGTGAGTGGAATCGCAGCCGATCCAGACGGTCGTCCTGAGCGGCGCCTTTCCGGATACAGCGCGTCCGAAAAGTGTGAAATTCTCATAAGACGCCGCGTCCTTCCATTCCCTTTCCGAGATTTTTCCGTCAATGACGGGAGCCTTCATCTGCTTTGCCGTAAAATCCTCCGCATGTCCCTGTGCGGCAAAAAGGAGGAAAACAACGAAAAAAAAGTATCTCATTTCCCGCTCTCCTTCTGATTGAGTTCCATGATCCATTGCGCGATCTGCCAGCGGACCGCGTCCGCAGTGCGGTTGGAGAAACGTGCGACACTTTTCTCATCCCGTTCCGTAGGTATGATCTGCTTTGCTAGATTCCGCCGCAGAAGCGCGTAACGTTCGGCGATTTCACGGGCTTTCTCATTCTTCCCGCCTGCGGCGAGAAGCTGATCCAGCGTATTCAGATAGGCATAATCGCAGATGCCTTCGCAAAGTCCCTCCCACTGCAATGTGGAGACCAGTTTTCCATCTTTCGCACGATATGTCAGAAGCGGGAAGAAGCACAGCTGCTCCGTTCCGTTGAAATCCATCGGTTTCCCCGGAGAGTAGAGCCAGAGCGTCTGGCCCGCAAACCCCTCCTCATGCGCGAGGAATCCGCTGCGGGCACGATTGGGCATGATCCCGCACGGCGCCCCCTCGTAAGAACCGTGAATGCCGTAGGCATACGGTTTCACGCCGGCGCGTTTCACCTCTTCCGCCGTCTCCGTCCGGGTCTGTCCGGGGACAGGTGTGGAGGTGAAAATCTGCAACCGGCAGAGATCTTTGAGCTGTTTCCAGAACTCACCGAACTGGTAGACCGACGCCTTCAATCCGGCCTTCTGAATTTCGCGGCACTCCCAGAGCGCCCGTTCACGCCGGTCGGCATACCCGCCGGGCTCGTCGATGCACATAATGTAGAGATCGCATCCCGCACAGCGTTTTTTGAGTTCGGCGAACACCTGCTGCATCGCCTGCGAAAATTCCGGCGTCTTCATGGCGGCGTTGACGCCGCCCGCCTCATGACCGCGCGGCAGATCAAATCCCATTGCCCGTGCCACGGCGATTTCCAGCTGATCGCTGAAATGCAGAATCAGCGGACCCGTCATCTTTGCCGCGCGATATCCGGCGAGCGCCTGATCCAGCTTCCCGAAGGTGCGAATCCGGGGCCGGCCGTCCGGACCTTTTTCCAGCTGAAGCATTCCTTTCCCATATTGACATGCGACTACAAGCCCTTCCACGCCGCGATCCTTGAATTCCCGGCAGGCCTCCACGGCTTCTTCGACATTTTCTCCGAAACTTCCGACATGCGCCAGATAGGTCATCGTTTCATTTGCCGGACGGATCAGCGTGAAGGGAAGGACGCGCAGTTTCAGCTCCAGAACTTTTTCCGCACCGTCCGCCTGAAAGCAGAGAGCACCAGAATAGATTTCCGGCGCGGCGTTTTCCGGAATGCGGACGCGGATCATGAAATTGGCTGAACTTCCCCTGCGCAGGGAAATCCCCTGAAACGGCAGAAGCACCTCCGGAACGACCGAATAGGTCAGCGTGCGCCCCATTCCGTCACCCTGCGGCCAGTTGTGGACACGGAAAATTTCCACCTGAGAGGCGGAAATTCTGCTGCCGGACGCCGATTCAAGGTCACTGATCCGGATACTTTTCAGATTCAGATCCCGGAGCGCATGGACGGCAGCGAAAATCCGCCGCAGTTCGCCGCGCGTGCCGTAACCAGCTGCTTTTTCAATGAGTTCTGAGGATTCCGGAATTGTTGTATCATAAATCTGCCTTGTATTGGTCCCGTCGAAAAAAACGAAATCCTTCTCACGCGTCCGCAGCGGAACCGTGCTGACGGGATGCCTCGGAAGCGGATAAAGTTCCACGGTCCTGCCTCCGACCACTTTCGTCGTGATTGCCTTCCGGGTGCCGTCCATCGGGGTCACAGTCAGAGAAACGTCCTTGATGTTCACCGTTCCGGAGGCCCGCTGAAGGAGGAATTCCAGATAGAGATCCGTCAACCCGCGCGGAAGGGAGCCGCGGATGGTCTGCGGACGGAATCCCCGCCCCTCGGGAAGAATCCGCGTCGTTTTCAGGTTGATGTATTTCCCGTCCTTGTGCCCGTGAAGCATGACGACGAATCCCGCCCAGACATCATCCTTCCGCCCCGGAACAATATTCTGAAGTTCCGCCTGAAACGAAAGCGTGAACGGTCCCGCCGCCAACCTCTCCGATGACAGAAGCGAACCAGCGCGCCAGGAACAGACTGCATTGCGCACACTCTTTTTCAGAGACAGAACGCACTCTTCCCCGCTCTTTTCCCGGGAGCAGGTCTCCCCGAAGGATTTCCAGAACTTCCCGTCGTTCATGCCGGAAGCATCCACGAGCGTCAGCGAATCCGCCGCGGAAAGCAGAAATGGAAAAAGAGTGAGAAGAATTCGGAGAAAACGATGGATCATTTCCCCTCTCCCGCACTCTTGTTCCCGGCACCTTCCGTCACCATGGAAATATTTTTCACACGGACATCGCCGGAGGCATTCTGAAGCGAAAATTCGACATAGAGATCCGTCATATTTTCCGGGATCGTCCCCTTGACGGTGCATTTCCGGAATCCTGCGGCGGGATCGTCAAAACGCTGCGCCTTGATATTGACATATTTTCCGTCCTTGTGCCCGTGCACAAGCGCGACCGCGCCCCCCCAGGGATCCCCGGCACGTTCCGGAGTGATGTCGGAGGTCTCCGCCTCAAATGTGAGAACGAACGGCCCGGAAACCGCTTTTTTCGGGACAACGGTGTTTCCTCTCCAGATGCAGCGCTCCGTTTTTTCCGACGGCTTTTTCTGAAACACCAGAATATTTCCATCCGCCTTTGTCGCGTTTCTGCCGAACGCTTTCCACCCGGCTGTGGTTTCAGCGGCGGGATCGGAAAGAATCTGGACGGATTCCGCGGCGGAGAGCTGGAGTGCGATGCCGAGAGCGATGATGGGAAGAAATACTTTCATGGACTGTTTCCTTTCCTTTTTATTGGTTTGAATTTTGATTGATCTGCTGCAGATACAGCTGAGCTTTCAGCCAGGCATAAAAGACATCTCCGATCTGCCGGTACCCGGAGGCGGCGGGATGCACTGCATTCGAACTGCGAAGCACTTTGGAATTATTGCACCCGTTGCACGGCTCATACATTTTCTGGGCGTTTCCCTCCATATCCAGCCCCGTGCCGGTCGGAATCAGGAATAATTTCCCGTCGGAGACCGTCTGAAACAGTTTCAGCATTTTCCCATTCAGGGAAAAAACGTTTTTCTGATACTGCCATGCGGTCTGTCCGCAGCGATAATTGTTTCCGAAGGCGTCCTGATCAGCGCCCGGCGTGACCATGCCGACGCCGATAACGGAATCCGGCGCATTCTTCCGAAGCGCCCCGATCATTTGTTTCATATTCCGCTCGATCTGGTCACATACCTCCCGAATATTCCGGTCTTCGGTATAAAGAATATCATTGACTCCGAGCTGGATGATGATGAAGTCCGGCGCTTTCCCGGCGGCATAACGGTCGAGATACTGTTGAAAGTCGAACTCGGTCCGGCCGTTCCGGCGGATCAGGAATTTGCTTTTCGCAGTAAATTTGTCATAGGGTTTCTCCATCAGGGATTCGTCAATCCAGCGGGTAAGAAACGCATACCATGTCCATCCGCCGTAACCTTCATGTGCAATTCCGCCGGGTTTCGGCGGCGCGCCCATGCCCGCATGGGAACCGATCATGGTCAGTTCCGGGTTGTTCTCTCCCCGCATCAGTTCGAGAAGACGGGCGGGATAAATACCGGCATTGGTCAGACTGTCTCCGATCAGAAGCAGAGAAATTTTCCGTCCTTTTCCCGCATCGCGCGGGATGACCCGGACAACGGTCTTTCCACGCGCGACAAGTCCTTTTTCATCATAGACCGAAAGCGTAAGCGGATATGATCCGACATCCCCGTCGGCAGGAAGAAAACGCCAGCGCTTCCGGTCGTTGCGTCCTCTGGAACAATCCACGTCAAACACATAATTGTCCGGATTGATGCAGAGAAACACATTGCGGAAATAAAGATTGGCCTCCACTCCGGGAACCGCGTAAATGACCTCCGGCAGCACCAGTCTTCCGCCGGCGTCGCATTCCGCAGACGACTCATCGGCTGCCAGTATGAGGAATGGCAGAAAAAGCAGGAGCACTCTTCTCATGATGGCTTTCCTTTCTTTCATGGATATTCCAGTTTGATCCTGACGGGTTCGTCAATGGGGAAATCTTCGATCAGTTCGTCCGGCACATTGTATTCCAGAGAACTGTGCAGGATGCCGCATTCCGGATGGATCAGCCCGAAATTCATATAGATATTGCGGTGATTTCCGGCGGAAATCACCTTCGGATAAAGTGCGCTGAAATGAGAGACGCCCGTGCTGTCAACCGCTTCCAGCTGGCAATCGCGGATCAGGAAGAACTCCCGGCGGGGATTGGTGAATTCCACCGTGTTACTCTTTTTCAACAGTTCCGGCGGCAGTTCGACGGCGTAACGGAAATGGTTGACATGCCAGGTTACAGCATTCCGTGCAACCATGCCTGCGGAAACACCGTTGAAACGGATTTCCGGATTCTTCCCGTGCGGCAGAAACCGTTCCGGGAAATAGGGATAGAGATGCAGCCGGAGCTTTTTGACCTCTTCCGGAAGGACCTGCTGCACCTGCTTTCCCGGCATCATCGAAAGTTCCTCAATCCGGTCCGGCGTCTTGTAACGGATCTCCCCAATACACGGCCCCCCGATCTTCTCAAAGCGGAGACGGATTTCCTCTCCGTTCACAACAACCACGCAGTAGGAGGGACAGGACTCCGGAAACGCAGCATACGCACGCGCCGAAGGCGGCGGATTCAGCGTGAGAAAACGCGCCTCCTGCACGACGCCCGCACTCTCCGGGCAGAAGCCCGCCGCAACCGCCTGAAGAACCGGATTCCCGCCGGGCGTCCGCCAGACCGTAATATTGTTGCGGTGGACATGTCCGGTGAAATACCCTTTCAGTTTCCGCGACGCGGCGAAAACCGGAAGCAGTCCGGCATTCTCGTTGAACCGGACGTAATTGACGTTCCAGAGCCCGCAGTGACCGAATCCCCAGACATGGCGGATCGCAGGATTGGCATCCGCCGCCGCAAGACTCTTCTTCAGCCATTCCCTCTGTTCGACATCCATGCCCGCATTCATCCCGACATGATTGGTGAAGAGGAAAAGCGAATCCCCGCAGCGGAGGGAGTAAAACGTCTGTCCGTTAAGAGGCGCGCCAAGCTCCTTTTCCAGAAACGGCAGCAGATAACGTTTCAAGTTTTCCCATCCGCCGAACCAGGATCTGTTCCCATACCAGTCGTGATTGCCGGCCGCAATCAGGAACGGAACACTCGGAAACACCTCCTTGATATCCTTGAGCGCCGCACGCCACTGACGGGCGCCCTCCTCTCCGGAGACGGGATCGCTCCCCTCCTGATTCTCAATAACGTCGCCGACCTGGCAGATCAGATCCGGCGCAAACTTCTTCTTCCGGAGATCCTCCCGCAATGCGCGCATGCGTTCCTGCGCGGATGCGTGTGCATTGAAGTAATGGATGTCGCCGATTACGGCAAAACACGTTTCACTGTATTCCATTTTCCCTTTCTCCTCCGCTTCTTCCGCCGCATGCAGGAATCCGCTCATTCCCGAAACCAGCAGCAGAGCCGTCAGAACTCTTTTCATCGTCCGCACTACGGTTCTCCTCAGAAACGGATATGAAACAGATGACTGATCCGATCCGCCTCCCCAATCCAGATTCCGCCCTGTCCGTCCGGATGAATGACTCCCCCTTCATACAGACACCAGGAACGCAGTGCGGAGACCTGAACAAGCCCCTCGTCCGTCAGTTCTCCCGTCGCCGGATTTCTCCGGAAAAGATGGGAGCATCCGGCGCATCCGATCCCATAAAGGATTCCGTTTGAGATTGTCAGGGCGGAAATGCCCCGTCCGCCGAGCGCTTTCCCGTAACACCGGACAACCTCCTCTCCCGGAAGAAACTCGAAAAGCAGACCGTCTTCAGAGGTTCCGCCCCAGAAAGTCCGCCCGTCCCCGGCGGGACACAGAACACTGACAAGGTTGTAGACATGGCGACCCGCAAAAGCCGGCATCCGGCAGTTCAGACGCCGGACATCCCCGCCGTCCCAGCGGAAAAACACACCGTCGGCGAAAGCTCCGTAAAGCACATTCCCCGCAAGGGCAAAGGCCGGCGAAAACGCATTCCCGGAGACATCACAGGTCCGAAGGCGCTTCTCCTGCACATCAAAGCAAAACAGGGTTCCGTCGGCAAGAAGCCCGCCGAAATGCCCGTCTCCGGCACCTGCATTTGCAACAGAAGAAGGCAGTTTCGCATACTCCGCCCCGCGGTGGGTGACAATCCGCCCGTCCGCAAGAAGGATCACAGGCCCGGAAGCAGTTGTCAACATCGCAATTCCGGATACGCCCGCTGCGATGCGCCAGGCGGAAAACACATCTCCTGTCCGGGTAAATGCATACGTGTTTTCCCCTCCCGTGACACCGTACAGGGTATCGCCGTCGGCAAGAAGCGCACGGACCGCCGAAGATCCGTTCGGAATTCCGTCCAGCGGAATACACAGGACGCGCTCCTGCGGGATAAAGCATGAAGAGGTATAGTCGAGCGGCCATTTTCTGCCGGAATAGGAATATCCCGGACGCGGAATCAGAGGAGTGCCATTGTCGTCCGGAATACCGCGCGGATCGTCCGGCGCGGCTCGGTCAAGCACCTCCTGCCCGATCGGGAAATTGGGTTTCGGCCATGGATGTTTTCTGAGTTCTTCGATCTGGATGCTCATGATGTTATCCCCAGTTCCTGATTTTTGAAAAGTCGTTGACAATGCGGCGCTCTCCACTTTCCGGACGGTAGACGTAAAGGCGCGTCGGGCGGTTGTTCGTATCGGCGAAATAGAGATTTCCCTTGAAATCGAAGGTCGCCTTGGCGACATACTCCGAGTGCCACTGCCCGTCATCCAGCGCGCCGATCTCCTCCTTCTCTCCGGTATCCGGATGCAAACGCATCAGATACATCCGGCATCCGAGACGCCGGTGCAGATCTTCCTGCGACACAACATAATACAGAAGTCCGTCCTCCCCGAAGACCAGGGCGCTCAGATGCGATTTCCTGTCCGCGGAACCGGTTTTCCCAGGGCCGTAATCGCGGATCTCACCGGTGCGCATGTCGTAGTAAAAGAGGTGCCCGGCGAACGGCATGTATTCCAGATTCCAGACGCTTCCGTAGATTCCGTGTCCGTCCGGCGAACGGACCGCGTCGTAGATACTGCGGTTCTCTCCTCTGCAGAACGGGCTTTTGGGAATTCTGGCTCCCGTTTCATACAGTCTGCGCTCATCCGCGTCATAGCGTAGAATCTCGCCGAGGTCATTCACGGTATAGGCGTTTTCCTGTTCATCAGTCCAGATCGACAACGGGTTGGTGTTCCCCATGCGGCCCGCGTCGTAACACTCCATGGTATCCACATTGAATACGACGAAATGGTTGCGCGGCCAGGTGGCAATGTACATGAGTCGCCGTTTTTCGGCAAATCCTGCGGCACGGCACCCTTCATTCGGGCAGATCGAACCGAGATTTTTCAGTTCTCCCGTTGCGGTGTCATAGGTGAACAGGCAGAGTCCGCAGGCCATTCTTACGGGGTCGTCCCAGGTCTGCCAGGGGCGCCATACAACATCCGTGACAGGCGGTCCGGAAAAGTGTGTCGCGCAGTAGAGCTTTCCGTCATGTCCCGGAATCATGCCGTAGTGCACCTTGCTGATCGGCGTGGCGCCGGAACGTGCGGAACGCCCGAGCGCTTCTCCGACCTCCATGAGATACTCCGTTTTTTCCGTTTCCGGGTCGTATTCCACCAGAAACACGCTGAGTCCGCCGGTCAGTTCGCCGCAGACCCCGATATAAATTTTTCCGTTCGGCGCCGTCGTCAGCGACCAGCATGTCTCATGTTCCGGCAGCGCGTCGAATACAATGGAACCTATTTTGTTCATACCTGTTCCTTTTTTCAGCCGAACATTTTTCCTGTTCGGATTATTATTGTCCTATCCTGCCTCTTCTTCGTTCGAAGAGTTGTCCGCTCAGATTTTCGGATTCACCCAGATGAAACGGCGCTTGTCCAGATAGACTTTATCTTTGTCTCGAATCTGCAGCACCATTTCATACTCTCCGGATGCCAGAGGGGGATAACGGGGAATTTCCTCTTTAAACGGACAGGAATACACTTTTTCTCCGGCACGGTAAAAATCAAGATGCAGTTCCGCTGTTTCAAGTTCTGCCGCAATCCGGTTCAGGCACAGCCGGGAAGACATCGGCGCACCTGCAAAAAATACAGCGGGGAGCAGGAAGGAATATTCCGGAATGGCATAATCGGATTCCGGAGTCTGAAAGAGAAGCTTACCGTTCACCTCGCTGCCGAAGGCAATGCATCCTTTTTCCTGCAGGAGCTCATATTCCAGAGGGCATTCCTTTGTTTCTCCCGGTTTCAGGAATAGCTGCTTTTCCCTTTTCCGCCCGTCCACTGCTGCATAAAATACGATTCCCGCATCCGTTCCCCCTCGATTGCAGAACCGTGCTCGCACCTGGTTTCTGCCCAGAACGGGGAAAGTCCGCAGAGAAAAATCGGCCGTGACCGTCCGAAGCATCTGCGGACGGATACCCCGCAATGCGGCAAAATGTTCCGGAACATGCCAGGATATGCCGCTGATGGGAAGTGCCGTATGATTTTCCCCGTATTCTCTGGCATTGCGCGCCAGATTCACAGTCACATCGTCGGACCAGAACAGAAGGCGGGGGACGGCAATTTCCACCGTATATCCTTCCGAATCAATCCCCGCCGCACTTTTCCATAACGGACTGTTCCAGCTTGTCATGCGAGCATCGGCATTCCGGAAACAGTACGCATCCGAACGGATGCCATGAGCGGAAACCGTTAACTGCAAATACTCTTTTTCCTTCCGGTTGACACACAGAAACACTTCGACAGAATCATCCTTGTGCACAGCATCATCCGCCCGGAAGATTTTCTGAGGGATCTTCTTTCCATTCTTTGTCTTACAACGGAAGGCGAAAAAAAGATGATCGCGGTCATAACCGATCCATGCACGTGTAATTCCCGGCATGCAGGGCTGCGTTTTTTGATACGCAAATTTATGGAACGCCGGCACTTCCGCCGCAGCATCCCACTCTTTTTCCTGCAGAATGCCATCAATCCGCGGCGGTGCCATGTATCCGGCACGGAGGAAGTTCTCCTCTCCGGATGCCTGACTGACAGCCAGAAGAACAGCACAGATCAGCAGTGATTTTTCCATCAGGCCTTCTCCAGTTCCATGATCCATTGCGCCAGTAGAAAACGAAGCGCATTGGCATCCGTATTTGTAAAGTTGAGAATTGCCGTTTCCGACATACTGTATCCGGGATTGACAACAGCAACCAGAGAATTCTTCTCATTGAAATCCTTCAGGAGGCGATCCAGCGATTTGCGGATCCGGATCCCTGCTGCAGAGTTCCCTTTTTTCTGCAGCAGAATATCCAGAGTATTCAGGTACGTGTAATCTTTGATTCCTTCCCAGATCCCTTCATATTCCAGAGTGCTGACCAGACGATTTTCCTGATCCAGATGCGTCAGAGAGGGAAAAGAACTTAAATGCTTCAGATTTTTGAAATCATTTTTTTCCGGCATGTACAGCCACGCCGTATATCCCTTGAACCCGCGCAGCCATGCGGAAAATCCAAGCAGGGAACGGGAAGGCATGATTCCGCCCCATGCGCCTGCGTAAGTACCTGTCCCGCCATAATGATAGGGAATCCCGCCTTTCTTTTCGCAAGTCAGATATTCCGCATCCATCCGGTTGGCGGCCGTTTCCTCGTCGGCAAAAATGTAGATTCTGCACAGACCGTCAAACTCTTTCCATCCTTTTCCGGCGATATAAACCGCGGACGGGATTCCAGCTTTCTGAAGCTGTTCCGCCTCCCAGCGAGCGCGCGGCATGCGTCCGTGCCAATGCGGTTCATCCATGATCATGATATACAGGGGAAGATCCTTCCCGATAAATTTTTTCACTTCCTCAAGTGCCTGCCGGACCGACGCCTGAAACTCCTTCCGGTTCATTTCCGGAAAAATCTTTGCATCCTCGCCTGTCATTTTTTTCAGTCTGATTCCCAATGCCTCCGCAACGGCAGATTCGAACTTATCGCTGAAATGAAGGATGAACGGTCCAGTCATCCCGGCTTTCCGGTATGCGTCAGCGGCAATGCGCCCCTTCTCAAAGGAATCAATTTTCAACCCTTCCGGAGTTTTCTTCAGTTTGAGTATTCCTTCTCCATACTGACAGGCCAGCACCATTCCCTCCATTCCGCGCAGTTTGAAATCCCGGCAGCTCTGCATCGCCAGATCCTCAGTCAGTCCGCCGAACGATCCCACATGCGCAAGATAACACATTTTCTCATTTTTCGGCGGGATCAGACGAAAGGGGAAAACCTGAATCTTCACTTTCGCCAGAATGTTTCCATGCTGTCCGGCGGCTTTTACCGTTCCCTCATAGACACCCGGCGGAAGCCCTTCCGGGATCTGATAGCGGAACATGAAATTAGCGGAAGTATTTGCCTCCATTCTCTGCGGTGAACGCAAAGGAAGCAGCACTTCCGGAATGATATGATAAGAACGGGAATAGCCAAGGTCTCCGCACTGCGGCCAGTTGTGAACACGGAAAATGCTGAACTTGTCTGCTGGAATGATCTCCCCTCCGGAATTCCGGAGATCACTGAGTGTAAGAACAAGTCCGTCGTTCTGCTTTCCCGAATAAACGCCAAGAAAAAAAATGATTCTCTCTCCCTGCGCTCCGAAGGCGGCAACCTCTCCGGTCAGCTGATTTTTCTGCGGCACGGAAGCATCATAAACCATCCGGGGATTCATTCCGTCAAAAAACGCCAGTCCGCTTTTGTCCATGAGCTTCAGAGGTTTTTTGTTCAGCTTATGCCGTTCCAGGGGGATCAGAGTAACCTCTTTTCCTGTCATCATCCGGACTTTGAGTTCCTCTCCCTCTTTCGGAGTGAATTTGATCCGGAGATTCCGGATCTCGGCTTTTCCTTCGCATTTTCTCAGGCTGAAAATCAGGGTCAGCTTATTCATTCCTGCCGGCAGAACCACGCGGAAGGCGAATTTTTCTTCCGGAGCACTCCCGACGCCGAGAGGACTGGATGAGAGGGTTTGAAATTTTCCGTCCGGATGATTGCCGGTTACAAACACACCCAACTGGTTCCAGATGTAAGACGCATCCTTGCAGACAATATTTTCCTTGCTGTAATCAAAAGAAACTTCCAGAGTGCCGCCTCTG
>CASEFP010000067.1 GCA_949287225.1 uncultured Lentisphaeria bacterium | reverse complement strand
GGCGGAATTTCTGAGCTTCTGAGCCGCGTCAGAAAAGTCATGTCGGCAAGAATCAACGGACGCTTGGCAACGCCTCTCAATGTCGGGCTGGGTATCTGGAATTTATTGATATAGAAATTTATGCAACGATGCTTATAATCAGGCGAAAACAACCGGCAACCATTTTCACCTGCGCTTGGTTTATGATAAGATGTCCGCCGATGAGAAGGCCTCGGCTTGCGTCAACTGCGGAGCCTGTCTGAAAAAGTGTTCGCAGCACATCCGGATTCCTGAGATGTTGAAAAAAATCGCTGCGGAAATGGAAGGTCCGCAGAAAAAAAGTGCAATGTTCTGGTCACCGGATCACGAATTTTTTGTATGAGCAGGAGAAAGGAGTCTTATGGATCGACGTGATTTTCTGAAAACAACTTTGACACTGGCGGCGCTTGCGCCTCTTGCCCGCCTCTCGGCACAGACGGGAAATGGCATCGGCAAGGAGTCCCAGGGCATGATTTACCGGGAGCTGGGACGATCCGGCCTCTCAGTCAGTGCGATTGCGCTGGGAGTTGAAGGCTTCAAGTCCAGGTCGTTTGAAGAAACAAATACTCTCGTGACGTATGCGCTGAAACACGGCATCAATTTCATGGATCTATGCATTGCCGATCCCCGGATGCTTTCCGATATCGCCCGGGCGATGGGGGCCCAGCGGAAACAATTTGTGATTCAAGGGCATCTCGGCTCCATCTGGAGAAATGGACAATATCTTCGCAGCCGGAATCTGAAAGCCTGCAGAGAGGCGTATGAAAATATGCTGAAAACGTTCGGTGGCCATATCGAGATCGGCATGATTCACTATGTGGATGCGGAAGATGATCTGGATCGAATTTGCCGGAATGGACTGCTGGCTTACGCCGGAGACCTGAAAGCCGCCGGACGAATTGATGCGATTGGTCTGTCTAGCCACAGCCCGGCCATTGCCCGCCGTGCGGTGGAGGAAAATCTGGTGGACGTTCTGATGTTTTCCATCAATCCCGGATATGATTTACGTCCCTCCGGAAGACGGATCGAATACGATGAGGAGCGTCAGAAACTTTATGAACTCTGCGCCCGCAAAAACATTGGCGTGGACGTGATGAAAGCCTATGGCGGAGGCGATCTGCTGAATGCGCGTCTCTCTCCATTCGGCAAGGCGTTTACACCGGTGCAGGCGCTGCACTATGCGTTGACCCGTCCGGCGGTGGCGGCCGTAATGGTCGGATGCCGGTGTGTTGCAGATATTCAGGCGGCTCTGGCATGGTGTTCCGCTTCCGCCGTAGAACGGGATTACACCCGTGTATTCGACGGGCTTGATGCAAAATCATGGCAGGGGCACTGTCTTTACTGCGGACATTGCGCGCCATGTCCGAAAGGGATCGATATTGCAAGTGTCAACAAATATCTGAATCTGGCGCTTGCCCAGAAAGAAGTACCGTCGACGGTGCGCGACCACTATTGGCTTCTGAAACATCACGCTTCGGAATGCATTCAGTGCGGCACGTGCGAAAAACGGTGTCCGTTTTCCGTTCCGGTCCGGGCAAAAATGAAACAGGCGGCCGGATTCTTCGGAATTTGACAAAAAATGAAGACGTGGTAAAGTAGGGAACTCGCAGATCGTTTACAATACACAGGAACAGGAAGAATGACAAAACTGGTTCGCATCAGCCTCTCTCTGGATGAATCTCTGCTGGAACAGCTTGCATCCATGCAGAAGAAGGACGGTTATGAAAACCGTTCGGAATATATCAGGGATCTGATCCGCGGCCAGATCGCCCGCCGGGAGTGGATTTCCGGCGAGGAAGTCATCGGTACGCTTTCGCTGATCTACAACCACCATCAGCGGGGACTCTCCGAAAAACTGATTGATCTGCAGCATCATTCTTCCGTTCATGTTCTTGCTTCGACGCATGTTCATCTGAGCCACGAAATCTGCGCGGAGATGATTATGATCCGGGGGCGCGGATGCGAAATCGAAAAACTCGCCGCCTCCCTGAAACGTCTCAAGGGAGTTCTGAAGGCCGAGTTGACGGCCGGAAGCATGGGAAAAACGCTCCGGTAAAGCAGGAGATTCCTCCGAAGGAAACAGAGGGAAAAGTATTTTTGGTATTACGAAAATAAAAAACGTAATACTAAAGACGAATGAAACTTGAAAGAATAAAACTATTCAGATGAGATCTCAAAGAAGACATTTTTCTCTAGATTCTGTTCACACTATTGACTTTTTCTGTATAGATGCTATATTACTTGTATGAAGATTACGCAGAAACAATATAAGAAAATCGCAAAATACTTACCGCGTCAGCGCGGGAATGTAAGCATGAGCAATCTCCAATTG
>CASEFP010000066.1 GCA_949287225.1 uncultured Lentisphaeria bacterium | reverse complement strand
TTTGGGATCCAGAGTCCGGGCTTTTTGAAGCGCAGCGGCAAATGCGGGAGCGTCGTCTTGAACCCCATCCCCCTTAGCACCAAACGAGCGGACATTCAGACGGACCGCCTTTTCTCTGCCGACCGCATGGAGCTTTATCTTCTGCTGAAGAAAATGTCTGAAAACGTTGAAATCATTCAGCTCCCGTCTGACAAACGCCAGATCCTGAGCTTTCAGGTCTCTGGTGCAAAGCTCCAGAATTGAAGCGGCCTGCTCAAAACGAGTGTCCATACATTCGGAAAACAATCGGTCTTTTTCGTTTAATGCAAGATATCGTTTCTGGAGAGTTGACAGGGAAAGCTTCGCTCTCTCCAGCTCCATGGCCGGATTGTCTGCAAACACCGGAATCAAAAGAAAAGCGGAAAGAATTGCGGATAAACAGGGTCTTTTCATAGAAAACTCTCCTTTAATATTCGAATATCTGGTTCTGCCAGGTGGCGGAATAGGCAGCAAACAGCTTGAAAAAGTTTCCCGCATTTCCTCCAACCAGACGAAATGCCGCATTACTGAGGGAATTGGCATGTCCATCAAGATACAGCAGATTGGGAAATTCTCCATTGAGCCCAAGATTCCCCCGTGCACTCATGGGGGCAGTGGTCCGCCCCCCATGAAACCCCTGCCAATATTCAAAACCGCAATTGAAATTCCCAACCCATCCATAGGAATATTCCTGGCCGTTTTCGCCCAACATGACTTTTTTCGCGGGGAAGCGGACCCGGGAGATCTTCAGATAGGCCGACACACGATCCTGAGGAACCCCATAATGGAGGAAAAGATAACTCTCCTCGTTCTTCGGACTGAATAGAATACTGGTTTTATTTTTCGGATCTCCCTGTCCTGCGGCGAAATCAAACCCCGGATCGAAAAAACTTTTCGCGGAAACATATTTTCTGTCAATCAGAATTCTGCTGTGAAGCGAGGGATAATCGTTTGTTGCCTGCCAGTCTGCGGGAAGATAATCCTCATAGTCCGCCGTATATTGAAGATTCCCCAGCCCTAGCTGCTTCAAATTGTTTGTACATGTTGCAAGTCTTGCCCGTTCCCTCGCCTTGTTCAATGCCGGAAGAAGCATAGCGGCCAGGATCGAAATAATCGCTACGACAATGAGAAGTTCTATCAGTGTGAAATTTCTGCTTCTCAAGTTTCCGGAACTCCTTCCGGCGTCATTGACTCCTCTTGAGAGAAGAGAACCGACTGGGGGTGGTTTTCTGTACAGTTTCATTTTTGCCCTTTCTGTTTATTTTCCTTCTGCTGTATGAATTGGTTCAACTGCTTCTGCGGATTCTTTTTCCCACAGAACGGAGTCGGAATCGCAGTTTTTCCTGCGGAGATCTTGTTTTGTTTGTTCCTTTTCCAATTTCCATCGGCATCTCATTTCTCCTCCCTCCAGAGAAAAGCCTGTTCATCCGTCAGAAACAGCGGATAATTTGTCAAAGGAAGGTGTTCAAAATGAAGATATCCATCCCTGTTTGTCATTCGACTTTCCATTCGATAAACATTTCCTGTCAGCGGGTCCATCAGAACCGGGGAGGAGATCTGGTTTTCCGTCTGGTGCATCGTCAGAAGTCCGAAGCGTTTATCTCCGAAAAAACCGCGCTCCAGATCTTCCGCGAAATAATAGGTATACAGCGGATAACCATTGCGTTCAAAGGTATGGATTTCCAATCCGAGCGAAGGCAGCGCACCGCTTAACAAAGTATCGAAAGGCGAGTGCGGGACTGCGGTCAGCGAACGAGGCTTCGTCCGGGAATCCAGAATGGCGCATATGGAACAGAAGGCTCGATACGCCGCTTTGGGGATATAGGTCTTTCCATGGAGCAGCCCCAGCATAACCGGCTTGCGCGGTTTGCCGGAGGATACCCGGTAACTGTTCTCCATCAGGTCCGCCATATGAAAATAACTGGAGAGGCGATACCCGCAGGAAAGATCCAGAACGGCGCGACGACAGACGAATCGCGCCTGGGCATCTTCCGTTGCATTGACGATTCCCCAGCCGGAATCACTGTGTCCGTACGTGGTTGACGGATATCCGCATTCTCCCTGCCAGAGTTCCACATGAGGAGCGTATTCCCGGAACATCTCCTTCAAAACATCCGTGGTATGACGGAACCCGAGTTCCGGTAATTTTCCATAGGAATGAATCGCAAAGAAATCGATCTCCTTTCCCATTCCCTCCCGCAAAGCATCGTCCAGGAAACGAAACCCTGGGATCTGCTGATCGACCCAGTATCCGCCGGAACAGCCGCCGATCTTCGCGGATGGAATCTCTTTCCGGATCTGCGGCGCGGTCAGTCGGATGAATTCCGCATAACGTTTTCCGGAAGGTTTCTCCGGCTGCCAGAAGAGCTCCAGATCGGGTTCATTCCATATTTCAAAATGATGAACACGGCTCTTGAAATG
>CASEFP010000065.1 GCA_949287225.1 uncultured Lentisphaeria bacterium | reverse complement strand
TTGATGAAAGAGGAAGCCATTAAGAAGATATTGGCTGATGATCCGATGTTATCCAGTGTGCTCCAAAAGAGGATTATGTTCATTTCAGAACAATCTGAATCATGAAGCCATAATTTGCACCCATGGGATATATGTAATTACTAGAAGTTCGATCAGTGTAAAACGCTTTCTTTTCATTGCCTTATGCTCCTGTGTTAACCATACAATGAACCGTGGATTCCAGCGGCAGAATACTTTCGCCGGGGATAATCCGGTGCGGCGTGAAAATCGTAAGCGGTTTTCCGGTATTCCCGAACCATTCCAGCGAACGAAGCATGAACTCCGCGGCACGTTCTCCGATATTCTCATACATCAGATCGACGGTCGCAAGCGGCGGAGAAAGAAACTGGCCGCCGGGAAAGCCGCAGAATCCCATCACGGATACCTGTTCGGGAATCCGGATGTCCAGTTCATGCAGCGCCTCGTAAACATGGATGGCGTAAAAATCCGAAAAACAGGCAATCGCACTCGGCGGGGTCGGGCCGAACATCATGCGCCTGACATTGCGCCGGATCGCCTCCGGCTCGAACTCGGTCGGCAGGAAAAGATCCGGAATCGCTTCGAGTCCGTTGCATTGGAGAAATTCCAGATATTCCTCTCTTGTGAAGCCGCGGCAGTTCGAACCGGTAATCTCACCATAATAGGATATGGTCCCGATCCGGGTATGCCCGAGGGAGGCAAGATGCCGGACACCATCGCCGAACGCTCTGCGGAAATCTGTCAGAAACAGGGGAAAGTCATAATGGGAACGATCTTCCGGTGCGCCATGAGGAACCACCACTGGAAGTCCGGCTTCCTTCATGAGGCGCAGTTCCGCTTCCGTTCCGTTGAAATTGTTCTCCAGAAAGAAGATTCCGCAAACGGCATTCTGCTTCAACTGGCGCCGGAAAGCCTCCGGACTCAGCGAACGGATAAACTCCTGCGAACAGCAGCTCAGGCAATGGCCAGCCGCATTCAGGCGCCGTTCAATGCCCGGAATGATGTACTGATACGGGTTGCTGAGCGAATCATTCCTGCTGACGACTGCCAGATAATTCCGAGCGGCAAATTCATGCGAAACAAACGTGCCTTTGCGGTCGATCCGTTCGATCAGGCGCTCCTTTTCGAGAAGCTCCAGCGCGGCGCGCAGCGTCACACGCGAAACGCCCAGCTCCGAGGCAAGCTGATTCTCTCCCGGGAAACGCTCCCCCGCGTTGTACGCGCCCCGGACGATCCGCTCGCGCAGCTCCGCGTAAATCTGATTTTTCTTCAATCCGTCGCCAAGCATTTTTTCTTTCCTGGTATTATCTGGTATTATTAATTATACAACAAAAGATACCAGTCGTCAAGGGGGGATTGAAGAAAAAAATGAAAAATGAACGCCCACAGTGCAGAACACACGGGGGTATCGGGAATTTCGCCACCGGCGACCAGTTTACGCAGCTGGACCGCGGCAGGACCGAAAGGAAAGCACGAAGCAATTTTTGGCGATGCAGGGCATCGCACTGTTAACCTAAATTTTTTGAATAAAAAGCTGTGGAAATCTCCCCTGCTGGAACCCGTTCCGGATTCCGGCAGGAGAAAGTCCGGATCAAACACAGTCCGCCCGCATTCTTTCCCGGATTATAAAGCCAGTTCAAGCTTCGCCGCTTTCAGCCAAGCATCGGCAATCAGCTGATGTCCGGCCGGCATCGGATGCACGCCGTCGGCAAGCCAGTGCTCCTGCGGCGCCACCTTCAGAGCCTCGTTGAAAATGCTCTGGAGCGGCACGAATACAGCATGATAATCCGCGGCAATCCGGCGGACGACCTCCCCGCGCTGCGCGATTTCGTCCAGCCAGTTCTGCTCCACCGCGCCGAAAGGAAGAACAAAGGGTTCCAGAAGCACAATTTTAATGCCGGGCAGTTCCTTGAGCGTCCAATCCATCAGCATGCGGTAGAACTGTTCGTAACGCGGCACCTCGACCCCATTCCGCCGGGCCTTCTCATGCCAGGTGTCGTTCACACCGATCAGAATACTCAGGATGTCGGGACGCAGATTGATGCAGTCGGCCTTCCAGCGCGCATAGAGATCGACAACCCGGTTTCCGCTGATTCCGAAATTGTAGAACTGAAAATCCGTGCCCCTGTCGCAAAGAAGGCGCGAGGCAATCAGATAAGGATAACCGGGCCCGAGTCCGGAACGGACATAGGCCGGATCCGTGATTTCGAGACGCGCACGACCGCAATCCGTAATGGAATCGCCCTGAAAAAGAACTGTTTTCGTCATTTTCCAATACCCCTTCTGAACAAATCATATTTCTCGAATGCAGGAGGAAATGGTCTTGCGGAGTTTCTCCCGGCTGGCGTCGGAAAGCGGACAGAGCGGGAGACGGTATTCCTCCTCGATCATGCCGAGCATGGCCATCGCGGCCTTGACCGGAATCGGATTGGATTCGATAAAAAGATCCTTGAACAGGCGCCAGTATTTTTTGTGAAGAGCGGCGGCGGCGACAAAGTCCCCCGCGGCACAGGCATCGGTCATTTTCTTGAGTTCGGCGGGAATGATGTTGGAAGCCACACTGATGACGCCTTTCGCACCGAGCAGCATCATGGGAACGGTCAGGCTGTCATCTCCGCACATGATGGAGGTATCGCAGAGGCTGAGGATTTCGGATACGCGCTCGACGGAACCCGCGGCCTCTTTGACGCCGAGGACATTGGTGTTCTTCACCAGACGCGCAACGGTCTCGGCGGCAATTCCGACACCGGTCCGTCCGGGGACATTGTAAAGCACGATCGGAATGTCACAGGTATCCGCGATCGTGGAAAAATGGCGGTAAATGCCCTCCTGCGTGGGCCTGTTGTAGTAGGGCGTGACCTGAAGCGAACAGTCCGCTCCGACACTTTTCGCATGTTTCGTAAGGATGATGGCTTCCGCAGTGGAATTCGCGCCGGTTCCGGCCATGATACGGCAGCGTCCTGCAGCGGCAACGATGGTTTCTTCAATCACTTTCATGTGTTCTTCCGCATCCAGCGTCGGCGATTCGCCGGTCGTTCCGACGGGCACGATTCCGTCGACTCCGCCCTGAATCTGCATTTCAACAATTTCCCGCAGCTTTCCGTAATCCACAGCGCCCTTCGAAAGCGGTGTGACCATCGCGGTGTAAACACCCTTGAGTTCCATAACAACGTCCTTGATTTATGTTAAACAATCCTGATTCCATCCGGAAAGTTCTCCATCGAAAACCGTCACAGCCGGTCCTGTCAGAAAAACTCCTTTTAAAATATTACATTCTTTGATTATTTCAATCTCCAGAACGTCTCCCCCGCGGGAAAGTATTGAGACTTTTTCCGGAAAATGGAAAAATTGGTGCAGAACCACGGCCGTGGAAGCGCATCCAGTTCCGCATGCGAGGGTCTCCCCTTCGACTCCGCGCTCATAGGTCCGCACAGTCACAGGGTGCTTCCGATCCGGGAAGGAGACAAAGTCCACGTTGGCGCCGTCAGGCTGAAAGCATTCATGAAAACGCAGACGCCGTCCGTCATTTCCGACATCAACCGTTTCCCCGGGAGAGAGGACTTTAATCAAATGAGGGACACCGACAGAGCCCTTGTAAACGCTCCCGAAATCAGAGAGTTCGTATTTCCGGAACGGCTCTGTAACAAGCAGTTCGATTTTGACGGAATCTCCGGAATCATCCATAATGCTGGTTTGAAGGAAATTGTCCCCGGCCAGGAAAGTCATATTCTTTTTTTTCCCGCCGAGTCCATTCCGGTAGGCAAATGAGGCGGAACAGCGCAGTCCGTTGCCGCAGACGGCCGCAGCGGAGCCGTCACTGTTGTAATAGTCCATCCGGATCAGGTTTTCACCGGGGATTTCCCTGAGAAAAATCACCCCGTCTCCTCCGATACCGCGATGACGATCGCAGAGTTTTGCGATAAAGTGCGGGGAACGGCTCCATTCCCGAGCGGGATCATTGATGAGGATGAAATCATTTCCGGCCCCGTGCATTTTTGAAAACAGCATTTTCACATTTTCCATGTCTGACTCCCTTCTGGAAAGATATCATTTCATCAGTCAATAATCAAATTATCTTCTAAAAAACTTTGCTTTTATTATTGATTTTTCCCGTGCAGAGGCTAAATTACTGAACTTTTGCAGGATGCCCTGGTAGCTCAGAGGATAGAGCAACTGCCTTCTAAGCAGTGGGTCGTGGGTTCGATCCCCGCCCGGGGCACCATTCATTATCAAACACTTACAAAAAAATACGATCCCTGATTTTTCCATTTTGTTGCTTATTTGTTGCCGAAAAATATCCCGTTTGGATGCGATAGTGTCCAGGCGGAATTTTTTCTCTGCCGGATCAAATGGCTAAAATTCGCCGCAAAAAACTCTCGGCAAAACTTGGAAATAAGCGATTTCCTGTCATTGAAAACCATTCCCCATAAAATTCGTTCGGCATTGATTTCTTCCTCATCGCAGATTGCCCTTTGGAAAGCATGGAAGGAACCCCGCAGCAGCATCTAAGTTTATCATCATATATATTTAACCAATAGATAAAATAATGTACATTTTACTGCCCGTTCTCGTGTAATTCCACGGGAGGAACATTCAGCCACTGCCGCAATCTTCAGAATGATTGCTTCGCGAATCTGCTCAATTTCCTGTGGTTTGAGGGGGAAAATGAGCGGCAGTGATTTTTCTGCACAGAATTCGTACCGCATTGATAAAGGAAAGGCGGTCCGGATCGACCTTTGGGAGCTGGCGAAGATATTCCATTTGAAGCCGAGTATCTGATTCACATCTGGGGAAGAGATCTCCAGGAATTGCAGCAGGTGAAACAAGTTGTATGAAAAGAAAAACGGAATTCGACAGGCCATAATGGCCGTGGTCAAAATTCCGTTGCTATTGCACTTTCAGCTTCAGTGGTCGGCAAAAAGGAGGAGTGCGGCGAAAGCGGGGAGTTCCGTTTCCAGGACAATCTCAGTGGATGTTTCGCAGAATCTGACCTCGACGGGGCTTTCCCCTTCCGGTGTGACGGCAAGGTGTTTTCCGCCTGCGATCGTTTTGAGGTCCCAGCCTTTGTTCTGAAAGAATTTCCGGTTGAGACGCAGTTTCAGCTGGCATCCCTGCGCATCGTCGTTATAGGCAGCCAGGCGGAACTGTTTTGCATTCTGCCATGCCGAGACACTGAGGCGACCGTCCGTATCCAGTCCGTTCGGAAGTTTCAGCACGAAACTTTGATTGACACCGAAGAGCCCGTTGACTTCGGCTGCCATTTGCATCAGACTTTCCGGTGCGGGCTGCGCTTCCTCCAGATAGCCCGGAGAAGCCCCCAGGGAGAGATCGTAGATCGAGGCGCGGAGCTGGCAGAGGCGGGAGAGCGCGGCGCGGTCCTGGCGCAGTTCCGGGCGGCGTTTGAGCAGAGCGTCCAGATAGCGTTGGTTTTCCGCGAGGCCGTATTCCGTCAGCCATGTGCGTTTCCCGTCCAGATTTGCCGCCACGGCGTAATGGAACAGATTGAAGCGCTCCAGGCAGACGACTGCTGTGGTATAGGCTCTGGCAATCTCAAAATCATAGGAACTTTTCCCGCCGAGGAAGCCGTTTTCCAGCAGAACCATATCGCTGTAAAGCTGGGTCGGGCCGGCGCTCTCGTTGGCGACCACTTTTACGGGAAGTTTCTCTTTCCGAATCGTCTCATAGGTCCGGGCGATTGTCAGAAATTCATTCAGATCGCTTCCCATGTCCCAGCCGATGGCGCGCGGCGTGTAATAGCGGATTGCCTTGAAGATCTCCTTGTGGTAGAAATCGCGGTATTCCGGATTGGAAAAGTCATACTGCCCGAGCGGGATCCGGTCGTAGCCGACCTCCTGTGCAACCCGTTGCGGCAGTTTGACCTCATACCCGCCCCCGTAGAGATGCAGCGCGCCGCCCGGGGTGCGTCTGTACCATCCGTCCGGGAATTCCTTTCCCCGCTGTTTCAGGTTCGCCAGCTGGCGCAGATAGAGAATCAGATTGAATTTTTTCTCTTTCTGGAGGGTATCCATATAGGTTTTCAGTTTCAGCGGGGTAAGTTTTTCACGCCAGTTGTTGCCTGCGCTCCACCACTCCCCGGCAACGGGATAACGCTCGGAAATGTTGTCATGCCAGGAGTAGAACCAGACATTCGTGCCGGGGCGCAGACGATCCTCGCGCTCTTTTACGAAATAGGTGTGACTGCCGAACAGTCCCGGATAGAAGGTGCGTTCCTCCACGCTGCGCCGGGGGATATATTTCGCCAATTCCGGATTCGATGTGCGGAGGTGGTCGGAATAGTCGCGCCAGACATCGCGGAGGCGGTTTCCCGATTTCGGATAGAGCTTCCAGTTTATTTCAAAACGAAAACGGTCGCCTTTGCGGACCTTCCGAGGATTCTGCTGGACGGATGGCCAGTATCCGGCAGGCATATTGGGGGAAATTGTGACGAAATCATCCAGAGTGCGCGAACCGGCAAGCAGATAAAAGTCCGCGTTTTCCAGAATGCTCATCGGATAGACCGTGTGCTGATACTGATCCAGTTCTCCCGGATTGAAATCGCCGGGATTTTCCCCGTAACTGAAAATCGTTGCTTTACCGGCATTGATGATCCGGAGCGGGCGCAGGGCATTTACGATTTTTTCCCATTTCCCCGGGAAAAAGCCATGGCGCACACCGATTTTTACGGACGCATCCAGATCCGCCAGTGCCTCGATGGTGACAACCTCGCGGAAAAATCCGTCCGCAAAACCGTATTCGGCCTTTGCACGGAAGCGCCCGTTGTCCAGAACGGTGTTTTTCCCGTCCAGCAGACTTTCCCGGTTTCCCTGCCGGACAAACACCACGGCGGAATTCCGCGCCTCCGGCTGAAGAACCGTTCCCTTCCATGAGAGGCTGCACAGGAGTCCGGTTTGTTCACTGATTTTTGCAGAGATCCCGTCCCGGGAGAGAATCTTTCCCGGTTCTTCTTTTTTCTGCGCCGGATCGAAGGCGGGCGCATCTACGAGGGGCGAAAGCGAAACATCGTCAACATAAACCGCATCCTCCTGCGTCAGATTGCTTCCGATCAGATACATCCTGCAGGACTCCGCACGCCGATCAGGTTTGAAACGCATCTCATAAGTCTGCCACGTATCACCGGAGAGCTTCAGCGTGAATCCCGTATAGCCCAGCCCGGTTCCTTTCCCGTCAGCCTGACGGATCGCCACTTTGAAGGATTTGCCCTCCGGAGCGGAAACCGCGGGCCGCGCCTTGACCTGAAAACGGTATTCGGTCTCCTTGTCCAGTCCGGGAAGATCCTGCACCAGTGCAATGAAGGAGTTGTATTTGTTTTCCGGATCGCCCGAGGCTCTGAGGCAGACTTTCCCGAACTTCGTCTGCGGCGAGAGCACGTGCAGATCCTTTTTTCCTCCCCGCCTCTGTTCACACTTCCATGGGGCGAGTCCTTTTTCAAAATCCCCGTTCCGGACCAGTTCCTCGGAAGCGCAGAGCGTGAACATGTACTACTCGCGTTAATGGAACTCCTGTTATGATAGAAGGGGGCATTGGAAAATGTGAAATTCGTTCATACAAGTTAGATTCACAAGAGAAACCTATTTCTCTTGATAGAATTGTTGATATTTCTGACCAGAAGGAGATAACTACCGATGAT
>CASEFP010000064.1 GCA_949287225.1 uncultured Lentisphaeria bacterium | reverse complement strand
GCTTCCACCCGCTTAAGGACGAGAGACCATTCCTCAAGAACAGCCGGAACAGCGTGCAACCACCGGGAACCTTCTGGAATTCTCGCGGCTGAAAATTATAAAAGAGACGAAAAAATGCTCTCGCATTCTTTCGTCTCAATGAATACGCCCGGAACTCTCGAACTTTTCTGTCGAAAAGTTCTCGTCACTGAGCGGTCTGAACCGCTCCGGGCGGGGATTTCGTGCTGCGTACGACCAGCGTTTCGCCGCTGGATCACGACAAGGGTCAATGACCCTTGACCCCGAGAAAAATGCTTTGCATTTTTCCGTTTCCCCGCAGTAAGGGGCTCTGCACGGCCGGCGTTTCGCCGCCGGATCACGACAAGGGTCAACGGTCCTTGACCCCGAGAAAAATGCCTTGCATTCTTCCGTCTCACCGCAGTACGGTGCTCTGCACGACCGGCGTTTCGCCGCTGGATCACGACAAGGGTCAACGGTCCTTGACCCCGAGAAAAATGCCTTGCATTTTTCCGTTTTTTGTTTAAATGCCGGCCTCTTTCTTTGCCTCGATAAATGCCTGTACGGCAAATTCGAGATCCTCTCTGCTGTGTGCGGCGGAGATCTGTGTCCGGATGCGCGCCTCCCCCTTCGGAACCACCGGATAGTAGAAGCCCGTCACATAAACGCCTTTTTCAAGAAGCGAGGCCGCCATCTTCTGCGCAAGAACGGCGTCCCCGAGCATGATCGGAACAATCGGATGCGTTCCCTCCTTGATTGTGAATCCCGCCTGTTTCATCGCGTTGCGGAAGTAGAGGGTATTGTCCGTCAGACGTTTGCGGAGTTCTCCGGAATCCGCGGCCAGTTCCAGCGCCTTCAGCGAGGCGCAGACCACCGCCGGCGGCACTGAATTGCTGAAGAGGTAGGGCCGCGAACGCTGGCGCAGCAGATCGACAATCTCGCGCCGTCCGCTGGTGTAGCCGCCGCTTGCTCCGCCGAGCGCCTTTCCCAGCGTGCCCGTGATGATGTCCACGCGTCCTTCGACGCCGCAGTATTCACTGCTGCCGCGTCCGTGTTCGCCGACAAATCCGACCGCGTGCGAATCGTCCACCATCACCAGCGCGTTGTATTGCTCGGCAAGATCGCAGATGCCTTTCAGGTTTGCGATGTAGCCGTCCATCGAAAAGACGCCGTCGGTGGCGATCAGCCGGAACCGTGCATTGGAAGCAGCCTTGAGCTGCGTCTCCAGATCCGCCATGTCGTTGTTCCTGTAGCGGAAACGCTGCGCCTTGCAGAGACGGACACCGTCGATGATGCTGGCGTGATTCAAGGCGTCGCTGATGATCGCATCCTCCGGCCCGAGCAGGGTTTCAAAGAGCCCGCCGTTCGCATCGAAGCAGGAACCGTAGAGAATGGTGTCGTCCGTGCCGAGAAACGCGGAGATTTTATTCTCGAGCTCCTTGTGGATGTCCTGCGTGCCGCAGATGAAGCGGACCGACGAGAGGCCGTAGCCGCGTTTCGCGCTTCCCTCCTGCGCGGCCTTGACGACTTCGGGATGATCCGCCAGCCCGAGATAGTTGTTTGCGCAGAGATTCAGAACTTTTTTCCCGCCCCGGACCTCGATCTGCGCATTCTGCGGACTGGTGATGATCCGTTCGTCCTTGTAGAGTCCCGCCGCGCGGATCTCACTGAGTTCATGTTGGAGATGTTCCTGAAATTTTCCGTACATGATTCACTCCTCCCAGTTGAGAATGACTTTTCCGGATTTTCCCGAGCGCATGGCCTCGAAGCCCTTCTCGAAATCCGTATAGTGGAAACGATGCGTGATGACCGGCGAAATGTCAAGTCCGGATTCGAGCATGCTGCTCATTTTATACCAGGTTTCGAACATTTCGCGCCCGTAGATGCCCTTCAGCGTAAGTCCGTTGAAAATGATCTTGTCCCAGTCGACCTGCGTCCGGTTCGGCAGGATTCCCAGAAGAGCGATTTTTCCGCCGTGGCACATCACGTCGATCATCGAGCTCAGCGCAATGGGACTTCCGGACATTTCCAGGCCGACGTCGAAGCCTTCCTTCATCTTCAGTTCCGCCATGACGTCGTGCAGACTCTCGCGCGTCGTGTTGACCGTGCGCGTGATCTTCATTTTTTCCGCAAGGGCGAGACGGTCGTCGTTGATGTCCGTGATCACCACATAGCGCGCGCCTGCGTGTTTGGCGATCGCGGCGGCCATGATGCCGATCGGTCCGGCGCCGGTGATCAGGACGTCCTCCCCGAGCAGATCGAAGGAGAGCGCCGTGTGCGTCGCATTTCCGAGCGGATCGAAACAGGCGAAATAGTCGGTGGGAATCCCCGGATTGCAGTGCCAGACGTTCGTGACCGGAATGCAGAGGTATTCGGCGAACGCGCCCTGGCGGTTGACGCCGACCCCGCTTGTCGCGTTGCAGAGATGGCGGCGTCCGGCAAGGCAGTTGCGGCAGCGGCCGCAGACGATGTGTCCCTCTCCGCTGACCAGTTCGCCGACCTTCACGTCGTGCACGTTGCTTCCGAATGCCGCGACATGCCCGACGAACTCGTGTCCGATCACCATCGGCGTATGGATCGTCTTCTGCGACCATTCATCCCAGTTGTAGATATGCACATCCGTGCCGCAGATCGCCGTCTTTTCAATTTTGATGAGAACATCGTTGATTCCGTATTCCGGGATGGGGACTTCTCCGAGCGTCAGCCCCGGACCGGGCTCTTTCTTGATTAATGCCTTCATGATCGCAAAACCCTCCTTTGATTCCGATGTTTTTCCGGATAATTCCATGCCGGAAGTTTGATATTATGAATCTTGTTTATTATATTATACGGCTGAAAAAGGTTTTGTCAAGAGTGTTTGTTGAATATATTTAACAAAAAGTGATATTATAATGAACAGGAAATCGGGAATTCCGGAACTGCCCGCGGTGGGAGCGAATGTTCACAAGGAACGGAGACGGCAGCAGCTTTCGCTGGATGCGCTCGCGGCGGCGAGCGGGGTGTCCAAGGCGATGCTCTCTCAGATCGAGTCCGGCAAAGTGAATCCGACGGTTGCGACGATGTGGAAGATCGCACATGCGCTGGGAGTGGATTTCGAACTGCTTCTGAAAGGCGAAGGCGGCAAGATCAAGCGCTTTGAGGTGAACCGTGCGGACGGGATCACGTCATTCACGACGGATCAGACTGGGACGGTGTTCAAGGTGCTTTCCCCGATCAGCATGGCCGAGGAGCTGGAATTTTATCTTGTGACGCTGGAACCGGGAAGCGTCCACCGTTCCCAGCCGCACACGGAAGGCACCGAGGAGTTCATTACGGTTCTTTCCGGAGACGTGCGCGTTACGGCAGGAAAAAATGCCGCCGATCTCCATCGAGGCGACTTCATCCGATTCCAGAGCGATGTCGAACATACGCTTGAAAACCACTCGAAGGCGAAGGCGGAAGTCTATATGATTGTCCGGTTCATGACGGCCTGAAGCTGCCCTTTTGTGCTATGGTTTCAGAGAGAGTCCCGTGATGCTGCATTTGAGCGGAACGAAGTTTCCGTCACGTTACAAATCTTCCTCAAAAACACGGAATCAAATTGAAAAACACGCCGGACGGGGTTATATTTTCCTTTTGAATGCATGCACTTGAATTTTAACGACAGGATAAAGGAAGAATTATGGCGATCATCAATGCGGAAGGCGATCTGATGGACAAGATCGTCACGTTGTGCAAACGGCGCGGCTTCGTGTTCCAGAGTTCGGAAATCTACGGCGGTTACAACGGTTTCTGGGATTACGGCCCCTACGGCGTGGCAATGAAGAAGGCGATCGAACAGCTCTGGTGGAATGAAATGGTCGAGAAGCGCGACAACGTCGTCGGGCTCGACTCCACGATCATCTGCCATCCGAAGGTCTGGAAGGCATCCGGCCACATCGACCGCTTCGGCGACATCATGACCGACTGCAAGGACTGCAAAACCCGCTTCCGCGTCGACCAGATGCCCGATCCGACCCGCTGCACGAACTGCGGATCAAAAAATCTGACGCCCCCGCGCGAATTCAACCTGATGATGAAAACCTACGTCGGACCCGTCTTCGACGAGGAGCATGTCGCCTATCTCCGCGCCGAAACCTGCCAGCCGATCTTCGTCGACTTCCATCTGGTCCGCATCGCCACGAGAAAACAGCTCCCCTTCGGCATTGCACAGATCGGAAAATCCTTCCGCAACGAGATCACGCCGAGGAATTTCACGTTCCGCTCCCGCGAATTCTCCCAGATGGAGATGGAGTTCTTCTGCAGCGACGAGGAGTCCATGGAGTGGTTCCGCTACTGGCGCGCCGAGCGGATGAACTACTATACGAAATATCTCGGATTCCGCGAGGACGAACTGCAGTATCACGACCACGACAAGCTCGCCCATTATGCGAAGGCGGCCGTTGACATCGAATTCAAGTTCCCGTTCGGGTGGGGCGAACTCGAAGGCATCCACCACCGCGGAACCTGGGATCTCTCGCGCCATCAGGAGTTCTCGCAGGAGAATCTCGAATATCTCGACATGCGCACGAACAAAAAGTATCTGCCGACCTGCGTCGAGACCTCCGTCGGACTCGACCGCACCTTCCTTGCGGTTCTCTCCCACGCCTATGACGAGGACAAGGCGCCGACCCAGAAGGAGGGAATGGAGGAGGACGTCCGCATCGTGCTTCACATCACGCCGCGGATCGCGCCGGTGCAAGTTGCGGTCATGCCGCTTTCCAAGAAGCTCAACGAACAGGCCGAGGCGCTGCACAAGGACATCTGCCGCTTCTACCGTTCCGAGCTCGACGTGACCGGAAACATCGGAAAGCGCTACCGCCGCCAGGACGAGATCGGAACGCCCTTCTGCCTGACCTGGGATTTCGAATCCGCGAACGACAATGCCGTCACGGTCCGCGACCGCGACACGATGGCGCAGGAGCGCGTCAGCGTCAGTCAGCTCCGGAGCTATCTGGATTCGAAAATCTACGGTATATGATTCCGTGACTTCCGGCGGCGGAGGATTCCAGTTCTTCCGCCGCCGCAACGTTTCCCTTCTGCAAAAAATCCCGTATTATTTTCGGACGGGACTTTGATAAACGCGCAATTTGTGGTATTGTTCCGGATACTTTTTTGATCTCTCTCAATCAAATCAGGACAGGAACAAATGACCAAACACATCTTCATCACAGGCGGCGTCGTGTCCTCCCTCGGAAAAGGGATTACTGCCGCCTCCGTCGCCATGCTTCTCAAGCAGCGCGGCTACCGCGTCGCGATGCAGAAGCTCGACCCCTATCTCAACGTCGATCCCGGCACCATGTCCCCGTATCAGCACGGGGAGGTCTTCGTGACCGACGACGGGGCGGAG
>CASEFP010000063.1 GCA_949287225.1 uncultured Lentisphaeria bacterium | reverse complement strand
GAACCTTTTCCTGCAGTTTGAGAATTTCCGGAGCCGCTCCGCCGTTGCAGAAGCTTTCCGCAAGCAGAAAAATATGCACGGCAAGTGTTCGGGTCAATCCTCCGTTGTCCGGAAGCATTTTATCCGGGACGATTATGGCTGCGGGAAAGTGCGTCAGATCCGGATAACGGTCAAAGATTGTTTCTGCCGAGAGCGGGGATGCTGGAATCAGGATGGATTTCAAAAACTTTTCCCCGTTGTCGTTTTCAATGGTTCCGAGTCTCTCTTTCAGAGCGGACAGAATTGCGGCATGGTTGTTCACGGCCCATATCCTTTCAGGTTGATTCAAAAAATCTGTTCCATACAGCGATGCTCTGCATCGCAAAACTTTATGCAGGACTTTCTGTCCTGCCGCAGTCCGGCTGTGTAAGCGGGTCGCCGGAGGCGAAATCCCCGATACCGCGTATGCTTGCATTGCGGTAATTCATTTCCGGAACATCTTGTTCCGTCATTGATCAATTTCCGGCAAATGCGGATGGCCTGCCGGTTTTTCTGGTTCGAATGTTTTTTTCTTTGTTTCAGTGGTGTTTTGCTGTATTGCGCAGCGCGTAATGTCCGCCTGAAAAGCGCGTGTCGATCAGTAAGGCATTCCGGAGTTCCGGACAGATTGCCGTGGCTTTTTTCAAATGATAGAGCACATTCTGTTTTTTGCAGGAGAACATATCGGCAAGTTCCGAGTAAGTGAGGCTTGGATTGCCCATTTTTGCTTCAATGAATTTATAGGTTTCAGGATATTGCTCCTTCATTTGAAAGAGGATGTGGATTGTTTTTGCAAGGGAATGGAAAAGTTCTTCCCGGATTCGCAGTTCAATGGATTTTTCATCGGGTTCGTCATAGGCTGGATGCATGACCTGAAGCGTGGAAAATTGAGCTGGATCCTCCCGATATCGGGAATGCGGCATGGGATTCTGCTGTGCGCGGCATGCGGCGCATGGTGATTTGGCGTAAGGGGTGTCCTTTACAATTTTTTTTCCGCAGTTGTGGCAGCCGAACATAAATGTGTCCTTTCTTTTTTTGTGTCTTTATTTTCTCTTCGAGCGTCAAATAAAAATGGTAAAAAATATGATTTCATATTGTGTTTATTTTTAGATTTAATCATTGATTTAATTTTATTTATATGTTTTTATATGTTTATTAAATGCTTTATGATATGGATTATATACTGCTTGTTAATGTTTTTTATTACAATGATATGGGTTGGATATATTGGTTTTTCGTAAACGTGTATTTTATTGTTATTATAAACGAAATCAAATTATAAAATAAAATAAAGATAAAAAAGGTATTTCTGCTTGTAAAAATAATGTTTATTGCTATGTTAAATATATGGACTGCAATTGAGATTGGAATTTTTTCGGAGAGGTGTAAAGGTTATGCGTTTGATTGATTCCGTGATCCGCAGCTCTTTGTCCGAGGCTGTGAAAAAATCCGGTGGTCTGCTTGCCTTCAGCAGGCGGATTGGAGTTGCGCACAGCACTGTTTTATTCTGGCTGACAGGAAAGACGAAGCGGATTAACAGTGATTTGTGGAGGGGGCGGGTTTATCCGGAAATCGAATTGTATTTGAGAAGCCGTTTCCCCGATATGGAGCTGATGCGGATTCGAGAAAAATATTCCGACTGTATGGATGGGATTTCTGTGGAGCGGAGGATGATTCCCGTTCCGCTGCTGCGTGAACATGATATGCTGTCGTATGATCCCGTCATGGAGTCAATCTGCGTGTTTGCGGAAAAGTTTGCGGCGGAAAAAGCCTGGTTCGTCTGCGACTGCAGAAAGAAATATTTTTCCGTGGAACTGGGGTCTGCGGACGCAATTGCTTTTGGTTCCGCCTGTGTGGAGCTCCTGTGTGCGGCTGAAGAACGTGTGAAAGACGGTGATTTTGCTGTGTTGCGGATGCGGGGGAGTGAATCTCTTCTGCTGCGGCGTGTTTTTCTGGAAAACGAATGTGTTCATCTGGAGCCTTTCCGTGATGGAGGGAAGAAAGTTGTATGGAATTATCGCGTTGAACGTGGGCGTGTGGAGTGGATGTTCCCCGCGCTGTGGGTTAAGGCGGTCTGCCTGCGTGGGGGTGCCGGTGAAAAAAATCAAAAAAAAATTCAATCCGGCTTGACAATTCGGGGAAACAGCGTAAATTAAGAGCTGTTATTTGCCGGAAATGCACGGTAAATGCTCGGGTGGCGGAATGGCAGACGCGCTAGCTTGAGGTGCTAGTGGAGCAATCCGTGGGAGTTCGAGTCTCCCCTCGAGCACCATTTCTTTCTTCTTTCTGATCATTTCGAAATGTGATATTTCTGCTTTTTCTATAATAATGAGACGCCTGTCTATGGAAAAATATGGAAAAAACTGAAAAAAGATAGAAAAATCATTTGAAATGTGAATGGTAAGAGCTATATTAAAGGCTCTGCTGTCGCAGATTCTTTGCGCTTTTGCGCGGATTGGTTTGCGTTTCAGAAAAAACGGAGCGCCCACGTGGCTCAGTTGGTAGAGCACGTCCTTGGTAAGGACGAGGTCATCGGTTCAATCCCGGTCGTGGGCTCCATATATTTTTCGGTTTGTGTTATAAAACGGATTAGCAATAACGGAAAAAAGCAAAGCCATAGGCGAAGTCATCAAAAGGAGGACACGAGATGGCCAAAGAAAAATTTCTCAGAGAGAAGCCTCACGTTAACGTAGGCACAATCGGTCACGTTGACCACGGCAAAACGACGCTCACGGCGGCGATCACCCATGTGCAGAACCTCAAGGGTCTTGCGGACTACATCCCGTATGATCAGGTTGCAAAGGCATCCGAGTCCCAGGGACGCCGTGACTCCACGAAGATTCTGACGATCGCGACCTCTCACGTCGAATATCAGAGCGACAAGCGTCATTACGCGCACGTTGACTGCCCCGGTCATGCGGACTATGTGAAAAACATGATCACCGGCGCGGCCCAGATGGACGGCGCGATTCTGGTTGTGAGCGCGGTTGACGGCCCGATGCCCCAGACCCGTGAGCACATCCTGCTTGCAAAACAGGTCGGTGTGCCGAAGATCGTTGTCTTTCTGAACAAGGTTGACCTGGTGGATGATCCGGAACTGCTCGACCTTGTCGAGATGGAAATCCGTGAACTCCTCAGCAAATATGACTTCGACGGCGACAATACCCCGATCATCAAGGGTGCCGCCTATCCGGCTCTTCAGGCTACCGATGCGAATGCTCCCGAGTGCAAATGCATCCAGGAGCTCATGGATGCGATCGACGCTTGGGTTCCGGAACCCGAGCGCGAAGTTGACAAGCCCTTCCTGATGCCGATCGAAGACGTGTTCTCCATCGAAGGACGCGGAACGGTCGTGACCGGAAGAGTCGAGCGCGGCGAAGTCAAAGTCGGCGATGCCGTTGAAATCGTCGGAATCAAGCCGACCAGCAAGACCACGATCACCGGCGTTGAGATGTTCCGCAAGGAGCTTGACAAAGGTCAGGCCGGCGACAATATCGGCTGCCTCCTTCGCGGCACGAAGAAAGAGGAAGTCGAGCGCGGACAGGTTCTCGCGAAACCCGGTTCGATTACCCCGCACACGAAATTCACCGCTGAAATCTACGTTCTGTCCAAGGATGAGGGCGGCCGTCACAGCCCGTTCTTCTCCAACTACAGACCGCAGTTCTACTTCAGAACCACGGACGTCACCGGCGTCATCAAGCTTCCCGAAGGGGTTGAGATGGTTATGCCTGGCGACAAGGTTTCGATTGAAGTTGAGCTTATCGCCCCGATCGCGATGGAAAAGACCCAGCGCTTCGCTATCCGCGAAGGCGGTCGCACCGTTGCTTCCGGCCGCGTGACGGAAATTCTTGCTTAATTGGATTTCCATTGCGCCGGCGCAGTTCTCCGGGAAACCGGAGACTGTGCTTAACATCGGGAGTCCGGAAAAGACTCCGCAAGGTGAATCAAGATGCGTGAAATCATTACATTGGAATGCACGGAGTGCAAACGCAGGAATTATACGACGACCAAGGAGAAAAGAAATACTCCCGGCCGTCTTGAAAAGAAGAAATACTGCAAGTTTCAGCGGAAACACACCGTGCACAAGGAGACCAAGTAAGGTCGCCTGACGCAGTCCCGGCTGCTGCGTGAACAAGCCGGAACATGCAGGGGTGTAGCTCAGTTGGCTAGAGCAGCGGTCTCCAAAACCGCAGGTCGTGAGTTCGAGCCCCACCGCCCCTGCCATTTAGCCCGATCCGGTCCGGGCATGCAGAAAGAAAACGACCGGGAAAGGATCATGCCGATCATGGGCGTTTGGATAGATAAAATTAGAACTTTCATCTTTGACACTGTGGAAGAGATGAGAAAGTGCAACTGGCCGACGAGGGATCAGCTTTTTGAATCCACAATTCTTGTCATTGTCGCGCTTGTGATTGCAACCGCTTATCTTGCCGCGGTCGACCAGGTTCTTTTCAGAATCATCAGATATCTTACCACATTTTGATTTTGTAGTGTAATACGGTTGTTTCCGTTTTTATAATATTTCATATTTCCAGGAGCATAGTTGAGCATCATGGATAACACAGCAGGGCAATGGTATGTTCTCCACACGCTTTCCGGACAGGAAAACCGTGTGCGCGAGAATATTGAAAAACAGATCAAGATGGCGGATGCTTCGTGTCCTGTTTATGAGGTCTTGATACCCACGGAACAGATCACCGTCGTGAAAAACGGAAAAAAGACTCCTGTCAAGCGGAAATTTTTCCCGGGTTATGTTCTGGTCCGCATGGATCTTTATGATGCGGAGGGAAGACCGGATGAAAAAACCTGGCATTTCATTCATAATATTCAAGGGGTGATCGGTTTCAGCGGCGGCGGCGAAAAGCCCATGCCGATGTCCCAGGAGGAGATTGACATCTGGGTCAACCATCCTGCGGAGCAGCCCCGTCCGCCGGCGGCGGTTCCCGGCGAAGTCGGCGAGACCGTCCGGATCAAGGACGGCCCGTTTGAAAACTTTTCCGGCGTTATTGTCGAGATCGATCCCGAACGGGGGAGACTCAAACTTATGGTTTCCATTTTCGGACGCTCCACACCGGTTGAAGTTGAGTTCTGGCAGGTCGAGCGCGAGGAGTAATTCCCCGGTTCGGACAACTCATTCGTATCATATGACGTCGCAACTGTGGGAGGAATCCTGCTTTTCCGCACCACACGAGCGAATACGGAGGAACAAATGGCGAAAAAGGTAACAGCGGAGATCCGTTTGCAGATTCCCGCAGGCGCTGCAAATCCGGCGCCTCCCGTCGGTCCTGCCCTCGGTCAGGCCGGCGTGAACATCATGGAATTCTGCAAGCAGTTCAACGCCGCAACACAATCGCAGGCAGGGACAGTGATCCCGGTCGTGATTACCGTTTACCAGGATCGTTCGTTCACGTTCATCACGAAATCTCCGCCGGCTCCTGTTCTGATCAAGAAGCTGGCAGGTCTCGCGAGCGGTTCCAAGGCTCCCGGCCGGGAAAAGGCCGGAAAGATCACCCGCTCCCAGATCAAGCAGATCGTGCAGACGAAGAAGAACGACATCAACGCCCGCAGCGAAGCGGCCGCGATGAGAATCATCGAAGGCACGGCGCGCAGCATGGGAATTGAGGTGGTAGATGGGTAAAAGAAGTAAACTTTACAAAGCGCAGCTCGGGAAATTCGACAAGGCTACACAGTATCAGCTTGCTGAGGCCGTCAAAGTCCTGAAGGAGCTTCCGCAGCCGAAATTTGACCAGACGGTCGAACTTTCGTTCAAGCTCGGTGTGGATCCCAAGCAGACTGACCAGACTGTCCGCGGCGCTCTTCCGCTTCCCAAGGGAACCGGTAAGACCGTGAAGGTCTGTGTGATTGCCGATGACGACACCCGTAGAAAAGAGGCTCTTGACGCGGGTGCTGATTTTGCCGGTTATGAGGATATCATCGGTAAAATCAAGGAAGGCTGGGTTGATTTCGACGTCCTGATTGCAACGCCGTCGGCGATGTCTCAGGTCCGTCCTCTCGGCCGTCAGCTCGGTCCCAAGGGATTGATGCCCAATCCGAAAACCGGCACTGTGACGGACAAAGTCGCGCACGCGGTGTCAGAAGCAAAAGCCGGCCGTGTCGAGTTTCGCGCGGATAAAGGCGCATGCGTCCAGGTGCCTGTCGGAAAGCTTTCGTTCAAAGCGGAAGACATTACCGAAAACTGCATTGCCGTAGTCAAGGCCATCATCAAGGCGAAGCCTGCTTCCGCCAAAGGCGTTTATCTTCAGAGCTGCACGCTTTCCGCCACGATGACACCTGGAATCAAAGTTGACGCACGCACGATGGCGAAGGAGTTGGCATGAAACCTCAAAAAGCGATGAGATCTGAAAAGATCCAGATGTTTGATGACGTTGCCGGCATCATCGTCGGTGCCGAATATGTGTATTTCATCTCCTACAATGGGCTGAAATCCAAAGAGATCAACGCCTTCAAGGACGAGCTTGCCAAGTGTGATGCGCAGTGTCACGTTCTCAAAAACCGTCTCATCAACAAGATTGCCGAAAAGAACGGCATGACTGCACTTGCTGAGACGCGGCTTACCGGCGACACGGCTGTCGTCGTCGGCAAGGGCGATCCCGGACAGGTTGCGAAGGTCATTGAGGACTTTTCCAAGACCTCCAAAGGTCTTCTGGCTCCGAAAGCCGGATATATGGAAGCCCGGATGATGAGCGACAAGGACATTCTTGCGATTGCGGCTCTGCCCTCCAAGGATGCTCTCCGGGCGCAGCTGCTCGGACTTCTCAATGCGGTTCCGACTGGTCTGGTCCGTGTCCTCAATGCCAAGGTCTCGAGCATTGTCAACGTGATCAATGCGTATAAGAACAAACTTGACGAAACGCAAAATTAAAACAAAATTTCACATAAAAACGGAGGTCAATCATGACTGAAAACGCTAACGTAGAAGTTTCCGCCGAGATGGAGCAGTTCATCTCCTATGTCGAGAAGCTTTCGGTTCTCGAACTTTCCAAACTGGTCAAGGCTCTGGAAGAGAGACTTGGTGTCAGCGCCGCCGCTCCTGTTGCGGTCGCCGCCGCCGCTCCTGCCGCCGCCGCTGCCGCCGCGCCTGCTGAAGAGCAGACGGAGTTCACCGTTGTTCTCGCTGAAGTCGGCGCGAACAAGGTCAGCGTGATCAAGGAAGTCAGAGCGATCACCGGCCTCGGCCTCAAGGATGCCAAGGATCTGGTTGAAGCCGCTCCCAAGCCCGTCAAAGAGGGTGTTTCCAAAGACGACGCCAAGAAGTTCAAAGAGCAGCTGGAAGCCGCCGGCGCGAAAGTTGAAGTCAAGTAACTTGACGCTGTTGCCGGCAGCATGAAAGCCGGCTGGATTGCGGGGACTTCCCTCATAAAAAGGGGGACGCCCCCGCTTTCCCGTGTTTTTATTTATTTTTTTCAAATCCGCGGTTGAGGCCGCCTGCGGATTGCGTTGTCTGCAAAGGGCGACGTTGTGCAAAGACAGCTCATGCCAACCACAATGACAGGGTGGAATAATGCCTGAACGCATGAATTTTGGAAAACTGAGAGACGTGCTTGATATTCCGGATCTGATTGGAATCCAGATTGAATCCTACAAATCCTTCCTTCAGCTGGAAACGGATCCGAAAGAGAGAAAGAATCAAGGCCTCCAGGAAGTTTTTAACGAAGTTTTTCCTCTGGAAAGCTTCGACAAGCAGATGGTCCTGGAGTTTGAATCATATACAATTACGCCGTCCAAGAAAGATGTTGTTGACTGCATCAAGGACGGAATTTCCTATACCGGGGCCCTCAGCGTTGATTTCAATCTGAAGGTCAAGGATGCCGTATTTCATGAATCCGTTTCCCTCGGCGACATCCCGCTGATGACCGACCGCGGAACCTTCATCATCAACGGCGCGGAACGTGTCATCATCAGTCAGCTTCACCGTTCCCCGGGTATCTGTTTTGAAAAAACAAGACATTCCAGCGGACGCATGCTCTATTCCTACCGGATCATTCCCGATCGGGGATCCTGGATGGAAGTTCAGTTCGATATCAATGATCTTATCTATATCTATCTTGACCGCCAGCGCAGAAGAAGAAAATTCCTGATCTCCACGTTCCTCCGCGCCATCGGCTACGAAACAAACCGCGACATGCTTGCCGCCGCGTATGAAATCAAAACTATGACTCCTGCTCAGCTTCTCAAGGCTGAGGATCTCTCGGTTTTTCATACCATTGAACCTGTTTATTCCGCGGATGGTGCTCTTCTGATAGACTCTTTCATGAAACTGGATGAAAGTCTTGTCAAACTTCTCAGCGATTCCAAGGTGAAACATGTGGACCTTGCTTTCATACCTGACGGGGATTCCTATCTTCTGAACTGCCTTGCCAAGGATCCCGCGAAAACGCCGGAAGACGCCCTGCGCGAAATTTACCGCAGAATGCGCCCGAGCGATCCGCCGAGCGTCAACAACGCCAAGCAGCTCCTCAAGAGGCTTTTCTTTGACAACAAGAGGTATGATCTCGGAACCGTCGGCCGCTACAAACTCAATGAACGTCTTGGACTCAATCTTCCGCTGACCGAACGGATTCTCGACAAAGAGGACCTGATGGAGGCGACCAAGGCGCTGATGAAGCTCCGCAACGTTGCCGGACAGACGGACGACATCGACCATCTCGGCAGCCGCCGCGTCCGTACCGTCGGCGAGCTTCTTCAGAATCACTGCCGTGTCGGCCTCTACCGGACCGAGCGTCTCGTCAAGGAGAAAATGTCTCTGATCAATGCCGATGAGACCGGTATCACGCCGAACAAGCTGATCAACCCGAAGGCGTTTATCGGCGTCATTCGTGATTTCTTCGCCCGGAATCAGCTGTCCCAGTTCATGGATCAGACCAATCCGCTCTCCGAACTGACCAACAAGCGTCGTCTCAGTGCACTCGGCCCCGGCGGATTGAGCCGTGACCGCGCCGGATTCGAGGTCCGTGACGTTCATACAAGCCATTACGGGCGCATCTGCCCGATCGAAACGCCGGAAGGTCCGAACATCGGACTCATTTCCTCCATGTCCCTTTATGCCAAGATCAATGAGTTCGGTTTCCTGGAGACGCCTTACCGCCGTGTTGTGGATGGTGTCGTAACTGATCAGATTGACTACCTGACTGCGGACAAGGAGGAGCATTTCGTGATTGCCCAGGCGAATGCCCCGCTTGACAAGGAAGGGCATTTTATCAATCCGACCGTCATGTCCCGTCTTTACGGCGACTCCGCCGAGCGTCCGCGCGAAGAGGTTCAGTACATGGACGTTTCGCCGAAGCAGCTTGTCAGCGCCGCCGCCGGTCTGATCCCGTTCCTGGAACACGACGACGCGAACCGCGCACTGATGGGATCGAACATGCAGAGACAGGCGGTTCCGCTTCTGGTGACCGAATCCCCGTATGTCGGAACCGGGCTGGAAAAGAAGGTTGCCGTGGATTCCCGCGCCGTTACCTGCGCGAAAACGGACGGCATCGTGGCGGAGGTTTCCGCTGCCGAGGTTGTCGTCACGAAGGACGGCAAGCCGCGCGGGGAAACGGCGGATGCTTCTCCCGAGATTTACCGCATGGTCAAGTTCCTCCGCAGCAATGCGGGAACCTGCATCAATCAGCGCCCGACTGTTCACAAGGGGCAGGCCGTCAAAGTCGGCGATCCTATTGCGGACGGACCCGCGACCGCGCAGGGGGAACTCGCGCTCGGCAAAAACGTGTTCGTTGCCTTCATGCCGTGGTGCGGATACAACTTCGAGGACGCGATTGTTTTGAGCGAGCGTCTGGTCAAGGAGGATGTCTACACCAGCATTCATATTGATGAGTTCGAGATCACAAGCCGTGATACGAAACTCGGTCCGGAGGAGATCACCTGCGACATTCCGAACGTCAGCGAGGATCTGCTGCGGAATCTCGGTGTGGACGGCGTCGTCCGCCTTGGTGCGGAAGTGAAGCCCGGCGATATCCTCGTCGGCAAGATCACGCCGAAATCCGAGACAGAGCTGGCTCCGGAGGAGCGCCTTCTGCGGGCGATCTTCGGTGAGAAGGCCGCGGATGTGAAGGATTCCAGTCTGTATGTGCAGAGCGGCAAGGGCGGCATCGTCATGGATGTCCGCATTGAATATGCGAAGGATCCGAACCGTCAGAATATGACCAATACGGAGCGCAAGCGCCAGTCCAAGCACGCAAAGGACGTGTTCAAGGAGCAGAGGAGCGCCCTGGTTGAGGAACTGACCGAGAAACTTTCCGAGATCCTGCTCCAGCAGAAACTGCCGTGTCCGATTTACGATACGACATCCGCGAAACAGGATGCGATTCTGATCTCCTCGAACCGTCGCGTCACCCGGCCCTCAATCGCGAAACTTGCCGCGCAGTATGATGCGTTCCGTATGGACGACTGCCCGACAAAGGAGGCGATTGTCAAGATTATTGATACGTTCAAGCCGCGTTTCCAGATTCTGGAGAAGAACCGTGACGAGCAGCTCAACGCGCTTGCCAACGGTGGATCCGACGATACCGGCGTGATCAAGAAAGTCAAGGTTTATGTCGCCTCCAAGCGCAAGATTCAGGTCGGCGACAAGATGGCGGGGCGTCACGGAAACAAGGGTATTGTGGCGAAGATCGTTCCCGTTGAGGATATGCCGTTCCTGAAGGACGGCACGCCTGTTGACATCGTCCTGAATCCGCTGGGCGTTCCCAGCCGGATGAACATCGGACAGGTTCTTGAAACCCATCTCGGATGGGCGGCGAAAATGCTGGGATTCAAGGTTGCCACCCCGGTGTTCGACGGTGTGCAGGAAGAGACGATTGTCGACATGATGAAGCAGGCCAATCAGAAGATTGCCGAAAAAACCGGCGAGGACTTCAAGTGGGGCTTCCGCATGCGCGACGGCGTGGAGGAATACGACGGCAAGACCGATGTATTCGACGGCCGGACCGGAAACAAGTTCGATCAGCGCGTGATGGTCGGTCAGATCTATATGCTGAAACTCGACCACCTTGTGGCGAACAAGATCCATGCGCGCGCGGTCGGACCCTACTCCCTCGTTACGCAGCAGCCGCTCGGCGGCAAAGCGCAGCACGGCGGTCAGCGTTTCGGAGAAATGGAAGTGTGGGCTCTCGAGGCTTACGGCGCGGCGCACACGCTGCAGGAAATGCTGACGGTCAAGAGCGACGATGTAACCGGAAGAGCGCGCATCTACGAATCTATCGTGAGAGGTCAGAACATTCTCGATGCCGGACGGCCCGAGTCGTTCAACGTTCTTCTGAAAGAAATGCAAAGCCTGGGCCTCGACGTCCGCACGATCAAGCGGACGGAGTCTCCGAAATAACAGAATGCGGAGGAATCCAAAGTGATTGACAACAGTTTTGACAGCAAGGAAATGTCCGCACAGCAGCAGAATTCCGGCATGAGCGCCTTCGAGGTGGTCTCCATTAAAGTGGCCTCACCCGAGGTGATCCGCTCCTGGAGTCACGGCGAAATCAAAAATCCCGAGACGATCAATTACAGAAGCTTCAAACCGGAAAAAGGCGGTCTCTTCTGCGAGCGCATCTTCGGTCCCCAGAAGGACTGGGAGTGCAACTGCGGAAAATATAAGAGGGTGAAGAACAAAGGGATCATCTGCGACCGCTGCGGCGTGGAGGTCACACAGTCCAAGGTCCGGCGCGAACGCATGGGACACATTGAACTGGCGGTCCCGGTGTCCCATATCTGGTTTTTCAAATGCATGCCCAGCCGGATCGGGCTCATGCTTGACATGACAGCCCGCACGCTGGAACGCATCATCTACTACGAGGACTGGGTCGTGGTCGATCCCGGCGATACGCCGCTGAAGCTCGGAGAATCTCTCGACGAGATGAATTACCGTCAGGCGCGCGACGAATACGGCGACGCGTTCAAGGCGGAAATGGGAGCTCCCGCGATCCGCACCCTCCTCCAGCAGATTGATCTTGAGCCGCTGCATGCGGAACTCGAGGTGCTGCTTGCCGGAACGAAAAACAAGGCGATCCGCAAGAAACTTTCCAAGAGACTGCGCCTTGTCGAAGGCTTCCTGAAGAGCGCCTCCCGCCCGGAATGGATGATCCTTGAGGTGCTTCCTGTGATTCCGCCGGATCTGCGTCCTCTTGTTCCGCTGGAAGGCGGCCGCTTTGCGACCTCCGACCTGAATGATCTCTACCGGCGCGTCATCAACCGGAACAGCCGTCTGAAGAACCTGCTTCAGCTCCGTACACCGGAGGTGATCATCCGCAACGAGAAACGGATGCTCCAGGAGGCAGTTGACGCATTGCTGGACAACGGCCGCCACGGCCGTCCCGTGACCGGCGCCGGCAACCGTCCGCTGAAGAGCCTGAGCGACATGCTCAAAGGCAAACAGGGCCGCTTCCGTCAGAACCTGCTCGGTAAGCGCGTGGATTATTCCGGCCGTTCCGTCATTGTCGTCGGGCCGGAACTCAAGCTGATGCAGTGCGGTCTTCCCAAGAAAATGGCGCTGATTCTCTTTGAACCGTTCATCATTCGCCATCTGAAGGGCAGGGGATTTGCCCATACCGTTCGCGGCGCGAAGAAAATGATTGAGCGCGGCGAACCCGTGGTCTGGGACATCCTCGAAGAGGTGACCAAGGGCCATCCCGTGATGCTGAACCGCGCACCGACGCTGCACCGCCTTTCGATTCAGGCGTTCGACCCGATCCTGATCGAGGGATCCGCGCTTCGTCTGCATCCTCTCGTCTGCACGGCATACAACGCGGACTTCGACGGCGACCAGATGGCTGTTCACGTTCCGCTTTCCCCGGCGGCGCAGCTGGAGTGCAAACTTCTGATGCTCTCCACGAATAATATCTTCTCGCCTGCCAACGGCAAGCCGATCACGACACCGACACAGGATATCACGCTCGGCGTGTATTATCTGACGATTGATCCGAAGAACAAGGAGAGAATCCGCATCTTCAAGGATGTTCACGAGGTTCTTTTCGCGCTGGATTCAGGCTATATCAAGATTCACGACGCGATCAAGCTCCCGAACCCGGACTACGGGGTGGTGACGCCGCGCGGCAATGCGACCGACAAGTTCATCATCACGACGCCCGGACGCTGCATCTTCAACCGCATCTGGGATAAGCGTCTCGGTTTTTACAATGCCCCGGCCAAGAAGAAAGACCTCGGCCGTCTGATCGCCGAGGCTTATGACAATATCGGGCACGACAAGACGATCGAACTTCTCGATAATCTTAAAAACCTCGGATACGAATATGCCACGGTTGCCGGGTTCTCCATTTCCGTGGCGGACATGCTGATCCCGAAACGGAAACCTGAACTTATCCGTGAGACCCGGAAGAAGATCGAGGAGATCAAGGGCAGGTATGACCGGGGTGTCCTGACCGTCGGCGAACGTCACAATCAGGTTGTTGACGCATGGACCAAGACGGCGAACACGGTTGCAGACGAGCTCACCAAAGAGGTGGAGGAGGCCAGCCGTCGCGAAATCAACCCGGTTTATGCGATGCTTGACTCCGGTGCCCGCGGAAGCAAGGACCAGATTAAACAGCTTGCCGGTATGCGCGGACTGATGACCAAGCCTTCCGGTGAAATTATCGAGCGTCCGATTCTGTCGAGCTTCCGTGAAGGTCTGACGGTGCTGGAATACTTCATCAGTACCCACGGCGCCCGCAAGGGACTGGCCGATACGGCACTGAAGACCGCTGACTCCGGTTACATGACGCGTAAACTGGTCGATGTCGCGCAGGATATCATCTGCCGTTCCGAGGACTGCGGAACGCTCAAGGGAATTTATGTGGAAGCCATCATCGAAGGCGATGAGATCATGCTTCCGCTCAAGGCGAGACTCCTTGGCCGTTACAGTGCGCAGGACATTCGCGACCCCGCCAAGAGCGACGGCAGCTACATCATCCGCGCCGGCGAGGAGTTCACGCCGGAAAAGGCGGATCTGATCGAAAAACGCGGCATCACCAAGGTGCTGATCCGTTCGGTTCTGACCTGCGATGTCGAACATGGCGTCTGTGTCAAATGCTACGGCAAGAATCTTGCCACGGACAAGGATGCTGAAATCGGCGATGCGCTCGGTATCATCGCGGCGCAGTCGATCGGCGAGCCCGGAACGCAGCTCACGATGAGAACGTTCCATATCGGCGGCATCTCCTCCGGCGGCGGCAAGGAGCCGGTCATTACGGCACGACAGGCGGGAACGGTCCGCTTTGAAAATCTCCGCCTCGTTACGGACAAGGACGGTCATACGCTTGTTGTGAACAAGAACGGCTACATCATCATCTATGATGAGGAGAAGGCGCGTGAGGCCGAAGCCAAGGCTCGTGAAAGAGTCCGGCTCGAAGCGCAGGTGATGGGTTCGTCCTATGCCCATGATTACGATTTCTGGTCCGATGCCGTCAAGGATGCCGAGATCGACCGCTATCCGGCCGAGGTCGGCGCGATCCTTTACAAGAAGGACGGCGACAAGGTCAAGCCGAAAGAGAAAATTGCCTCCTGGGACGCCTATCAGATGCCGATCATCGCCGAGGAGAACGGTATTGTGGAACTTCATGATATCGTCGAAGGCGTGACATTGAACCGCAGCGAACGCGGCGGCATTGAGGAGCTGACCGTCATGGAACACCGCGAGGACCTTCTTCCGCAGGTTGTCATCAATGACGCCAACGGCGAGCTGATTTCGAACTATCCGCTTCCGACCGGCGCGCTGCTGATGGTGAAGAAAGGGGAAAAAGTGGTTCCCGGCATGACGCTGGCGCGTGTTCCCCGTCAGCAGCAGAAGAACCGCGACATCACCGGCGGTCTTCCGCGTGTGGCCGAGCTGTTCGAAGCCCGGATGCCCAAGGAGGTTGCGGAAATCGCCCGTATCGACGGAATTGTCGACCGCGGCAAGAATGTAAGAGGTCGTCAGACCATCATCATACGCGATCCGGACAACAAGGATGTGTTCGAGGAGCACAACATCCCGACGTCGAAGCACCTTATCGTTGGCAAAGGCGACTACGTGCGGAAGGGACAGAAGCTCACGGTGGGATCCATCATCCCGCAGAAACTCCTTGAAATCTGCGGACCCCACGAGTTGCAGCGCTACATCGTGAACGAAATCCAGAAAGTTTACCGTGCGCAGGGGGTGGAGATCAATGACAAGCACATTGAGATCATCATTCGCCAGATGATGCAGAAGATCCGTATCATCGACCAGGGGGACACGCAGTTCCTCGCCGGTGAACAGGTCGACCGCTACGACTTCATTCATGCCAACGAGGAAGCCCGTAAAAACGGCAAAAAGCCCGCCGAGGGCGAACCGGTTCTTCTGGGTATCGCGAAAGCGTCTCTGGAGACGGAAAGCTTCATTTCCTCGGCGTCGTTCCAGGATACCACGCGAATCCTGACCGATGCTGCCACGCTCGGCAAGATCGACGTGCTCCGCGGCTTCAAGGAGAACGTCATCACCGGTCATCTGATCCCCGCGGGAACGGGTTCGGAGAAGTTCCAGCATCTGCACATGGTGAAGCTCGGCGAGGAGATTCCGATCGAGAAGCCGGCGGTGGAACTGCCCGAGCAGAAGAAGGAGGAGTCCATCGAAAACATCGACTTCGGCGATGACGACGATATCGACGATATCTTCTCGGACAAGGATGTGGACGATGATTTTGCGGAGCGGAACGGGGAAGGTGCGTTTGTCGACGACGAGTATGAGGATGATCAGGATGAATTCGACGATGAGATCGACGACAGCGAATTCGATCCGACCATTGATTACGAGAAGGAATGACACGGCTTTCCAATAAAAATGTAAAAAAATAAAAACTACGGTTGAAAACGGCGGACGGGAGGATATATTATCTACCCGTTTGTCGTATATAACTGTAACAACGAGAATATGTGAAGAGGAGATCATGCCGACAATCAATCAGTTGGTGAAATCGGGCCGCAGTACGAAAGTGGCGAAGAGCAAGTCCAAAGCACTCTCGAAGTGTCCCCAGAGACGCGGCGTCTGCCTGCAGGTTACAACAAGAACGCCCAAGAAGCCGAATTCGGCTATGCGCAAGATTGCCAGAGTGCGTCTTACGAATGGATATGAAGTGACCGCGTACATCGGCGGAGAAGGGCACAATCTTCAGGAACACTCGGTCGTGCTCGTGAAAGGCGGCAGGGTCCGCGATCTTCCCGGCGTGCGCTATCACATTGTGCGCGGCGCGCTCGACAGTCTCGGCGTGGAAGCCCGCAGACAGGGACGCTCCAAATACGGCAACAAGACTCCGAAAGCCGGAGATGCGGGAACCAAGAAGAAAAAATAAGTTTCTGACCGTCCGCTGCGGATGACAGGAACAGAACAAGTGAATACTTGAGGACGCTTACATACAATGAGAAGACGCAGAATCACAAAAAGAGAACTCACGCCGGACGTGAAGTACAACAGCGAGCTGGTCGCCCGTCTCATCAATACCCTCATGCGCAACGGCAAGAAATCCGTTGCCCAGAAGATCGTGTATGGTGCATTTGACGTGATCAAGGCGAAAAAGAAAGACATGGAGCCGCTCGAAGTTTTCCTTCAGGCTGTGGAAAACATCAAGCCGAAACTGGAAGTCAAGAGCCGCCGCGTCGGCGGTGCGACCTATCAGGTTCCTCTGGAAGTCCCCGCGGAACGCCAGGTCGCTCTGGCCATGCGCTGGATCGCCACCTATTCCCAAGCGAAAAAAGGCAAATCCATGACGGATGCTCTTGCTTCCGAGCTTCTCGACGCTTTCGACAATACCGGTTCATCCATTAAAAAGAAGGACGACACGCATAAAATGGCGCAGGCCAATAAAGCTTTTGCCCATTACAGATGGTAATGGACAAAGCTTTTTCCCAGAACAGCGAAGTCAATTGAAAACTATGACAGAACATAAAGTAAACGTAGACTATCAGGAAAATCCCGGTCGAATCACACCGATCGCGGAGGTCCGCAATATCGGCATCATGGCTCACATTGATGCCGGAAAGACCACTCTTTCGGAACGCATTCTCTTTTATACGGGTATCAATCACAAGCTCGGCGAGGTTCATGAGGGCAATGCCACCATGGACTGGATGGTGCAGGAGCAGGAGCGCGGTATTACGATCACATCCGCGGCAACGACCTGTTTCTGGAACAAGGACGGCAAGAAGCACCGCATCAATCTGATCGATACCCCAGGGCACGTGGATTTTACCGCGGAAGTGGAACGTTCGCTTCGTGTTCTTGACGGCGCTGTCGCCGTGTTCTGCGCTGTCGGCGGTGTCCAGCCCCAGACGGAAACCGTCTGGCGCCAGGCGAAAAAATATCACGTTCCGATCATTGCGTTCGTCAACAAGATGGACCGCACCGGCGCCAACTTCTTCAAGGTCGTCGATGCGATGCGCTCAAAACTCAAAGCCAATGTCATTCCCATGGTCCTCCCCATCGGCGCTGAAGCCAACTTCACAGGCCTCGTCGATGTCATGGAGGAGAAGGCTTACGAGTTCGACGACATGAACATCAAGGAAATTCCTGTTCCGGAAGATATGAAGGAGCAGCTTGCCGAGGCTCGCGCCGCGATGATCGAACGGATCGCGGAAAATGACGAGTCCGTCATGGAAGTTTTCCTGAACGACGAAGTCCCCTCGACAGATCTCCTCAAAAAAGGACTTCGCCGTGCAGTGCTTTCCGGACAGCTTGTTGCTGCCTTCTGCGGAACCGCCTTTAAAAACAAAGGGGTTCAGATTCTGCTCAACGCGATTGTCGATTATCTCCCCTCTCCGGTGGACATCTGGGAGGTCCAGGGCACCAATCCGGACACGGATCAGCCGGATACCCGCGAAGTCGGCGACGAAGTTCCCTTCTCCGCTCTTGCGTTCAAAATCATGAACGATCCTTATGTCGGCAAACTGATCTATTTCCGCGTCTACTCCGGTGTCGCAACCAGCGGCGCGGTCGTTTACAATCCCAGAACGCGCAAACGCGAGCGTCTCGGAAGAATTCTTCAGATGCACGCGAACAAGCGCGAGGAGCGCAAAGAGATCTACAGCGGCGACATCGCCGCGGCCGTCGGTTTCAAGGATGTGCGGACCGGTGACACCCTCTGCGATGAAAACCATCCGATCATTCTTGAATCCATGAGCTTCCCCGAACCGGTGATTTCGATTGCCGTCGAGCCGAAAACCACGGCCGACCGCGATAAACTTTACACCGCGCTCGGCGCCCTCTCCGATGAGGACCCGACCTTCACAATGCGGAGCGACGACGAGACCGGGCAGACCATCATCTCCGGCATGGGCGAGCTTCATCTGGAAATCATCATGGACCGTCTCCGCCGCGAATTCAAAGTCGAGGCGCAGTCCGGTCAGCCCCAGGTTTCCTACCGCGAAACCATTCTCAAGAAGTCGAATTCCGACTCCAAGTTTGTCCGCCAGTCGGGCGGCCGCGGTCAGTACGGCCATGTGATCATGGACGTCACCCCGATGGAACGCGGACACGGCATCACCATTGAAAACAAGGTCGTCGGCGGCAACATTCCCAAGGAATACATCAAGCCGATCGAGCAGGGCATCCGGGAAGCCGCTCAGACCGGGATTCTCGCAGGGTATCCCTGCATCGACTTCCATGTTGACATTCTCGACGGATCCTACCACCCTGTCGACTCCTCGGAAATGGCGTTCAAAATCGCCGCGTCCATGGGGTTGAAGGACGCCTGCAAGAAGGCGGGCATGGTGCTGTTGGAGCCGATCATGAAGGTCGAAATCACGACGCCGGACGAAAATACCGGCGACATCATCGGCGACGTCACCTCCCGCCGCGGAGCAATTTCCGAAATGTCCACGGAGGAAGGTACTACCGTGATTTCCGCGAACGTGCCGCTTTCCGAGCTTTTCGGTTATGCGACCGCGATCCGTTCTCTGACGAAGGGCCGTGCCTCCTATTCGATGGAGCCGAGCCACTTTGAACCTGTTCCGAAAACAATTCAAGAGAAAATAGTGGAGAAAAACAGCAAATGAGCACGAGAACCTCATCAACGAAAACGGCACAGAAGATACGTATCAAGCTTCAGGCCTATGAAAACAGAATCCTCGATCAGTCCGTCGCGGAGATTCTCAACACCGCCCGCAGAACGGGTTCCGTTGTGGCCGGACCGATTCCGCTTCCGACCCGCATTGAGCGCATGACGGTCAACCGTTCGCCCCATGTCGACAAGAAGTCGATGGACCAGTTCGAGATCCGGACGCACAAGCGCCTGATGGACATCATCAAGCCGACCGCGAAGACGGTTGACGAGCTCAAGAAGCTCAATCTTCCCGCCGGCGTTGACATTTCAATCAAGATCGGAAACTGATCGCTGAGATCGGTTTTGCCATAGAACGGCATTTTTTGGCACCAAGGTCCTTTTTCCGACAGGACATGTGCCTGAAAGGAGTATTATGAAAGGTTTGATCGGAAAGAAAGTCGGCATGACGCAGGTCTATGACGAGAAGGGAGTCCTGATTCCCGTCACGGTCATCGAGGCCGGCCCCTGTGTGGTTGTTGGCGTCAAGACCATGGAACGCGACGGGTATTCCGCCGTCCAGGTCGGATTCGGAGTGAAGAAGGTCAAGAACACGGCGAAACCGGTTCTTGGGAATGTGAAAAAGGCGGGTCTTGAAAACAATCCTCCCGCGTTTATCCGCGAATTCCGTTCCGAGGAGGATCCTCAGGCGGAAATCGGCAGCCAGATCAAGGCTGACATCTTTGCGGAAGGGGATTATCTCGATATTTCCGGCACCACCAAGGGCAAAGGTTATGCTGGCGTCATGAAGAGACATCATTTCGCCGGCGGACGCGACGGTCACGGCGGCGGCTGGCACCGCAAGCCCGGTTCCATCGGATGCCGTGAGAAACCCGGCAACATCATGAAGGGAAAAAAGCTTCCGGGACAGCTGGGCAACGGCAACCGCACGGTTCAGAATCTCCGTCTCGTTAAAGTTTCCGCGGAAGAGAATCTTCTTTTCGTCAGAGGCGCGGTCCCCGGCCCGAACGGCGGAACGCTTCTCGTCAAGAAGGCCAAGAAAAGATAATCCCCCTCCGGGACCAACCAACAGGTGAATATCATGTCCATGAAAATTGACATACTGAATATGAAGGGCGAGAAGGTCGGGGATTACACGATCGACGACACTTGCCTTGAATTTGACAAGGGCGCGCAGGCGGTTCACGACGCCGTCGTCGCCTATCTCGCCGCCGGTCGCGCGGGGACAGCCTCCGTCAAGACCCGTGCCGAGGTCGCAGGTAGCGGCAAGAAGCCGTTCAAGCAGAAAGGTCTCGGCCGCGCCCGTGCCGGCAGCACGCGGAATCCGGTCTGGCGTCACGGCGGTCACAGCTTCGGCCCGAAACCGCGTGATTACAGCATCAAGCTGAATGCCAAAGTGAAAAAACTCGCACTCAAGCGCTCCTTCTCCGACCGTCTGAAAGACAACGCTGTGTTTGTGGTCGATTCCTTTACGCTGCCGGATTACAAGACCAAAAACGCGGCAGCCGCTTTCAAGGCGATGAAGCTCGATGACGGCAAGCTGGTCGTTTCCGTCAAGGAGTATGAGGAGAATCTGCTGATGGCTACCGGCAACATGCCTGCCGTTTTCCTGATGAAGGCGGCTTCCGTGAGCACGTATCACGTCCTCTACGCCGACAAACTTCTCTTCACCAAAGACGCCCTTGACGAATTCGTCAAGAGACTCGCATGAACGGAGGAATCGGGAAATGATTAAATCCAGTCCGTACGATATCGTCAAGAATATCATGATGACCGAGAAGGCCACGATTCTCAAAGAGAAGAATCAGTATGCCTTCAAGGTCGCGCCGAAGGCCACCAAGCTGGAAGTCGCCGATGCCGTGGAGGAAATCTACGGTGTGAAGGTCAAATCCGTTAACATGCTCAACTACAAGGGCAAGCCCAAACGCTCCGGGAGATCCCCGCTTCCTGGCCGCCGTGCCAACTGGAAGAAGGCCGTCGTCTCTCTCGCTGAAGGCTCCATTGACCTTGCATAAGGAGACTGAGAATGCCTATCAAGAGTTATAATCCCACGACAAAGAGCCGTCGTTACATCTCCGTGATCGACTACTCCGAACTCAGCCGGGAAACGCCGGAAAAACGCCTGACGAAAGGCAAAACCTCCACAGGCGGCAGAAACAATTACGGCCGGATCACCACCCGCTTCCGCGGGGGCGGCAACAAGCGCCGTTACAGAATGATCGACTTCAAGCGCGCCAAGGACGGCATCGCCGCCACGGTTCAGCAGCTTGAATATGATCCGAACCGTTCCGCGTTCATCGCTCTCATCGCCTATACGGACGGCGAGAAAGCCTACATCCTTGCCCCGAACGGGATCAAGGTCGGACAGACCGTCATTTCCGGCGAAAAGGCCGAGATCAAGCCGGGCAACGCCCTCAAGCTCCGCAACATTCCGGTCGGTGTCGAGATTCACAACATCGAACTGGTTCCGGGCAGAGGCGCCAGAATGGTCCGTTCCGCCGGACAGGTTGCGACTCTCCGTTCCAAGGACGGCGATTACGCGCAGGTCAAGCTTCCGAGCGGTGAGGTCCGCAAGGTGCATCTTGACTGCAAGGCCACGATCGGACAGGTCGGAAATCTGGATCACATGAACGCCTCTCTCGGCAAGGCCGGCAAGAAGCGTTACCTCGGATTCCGTCCGCATGTCCGCGGCGTCGTGATGAACCCGGTTGACCATCCGATGGGCGGTGGCGAAGGCAGAACCAGCGGCGGCGGTCATCCCGTTTCCCCGTGGGGTCAGCTCGCCAAGGGCAAACGCACCCGTCATCCCAAGAAACCGAGCGGAAGATTCATTGTTGAACGGAGGAAGAAGTAAACCATGGCAAGATCAATTAAAAAAGGTCCGTTTGTTGATGCTCATGTTGTGGCAAAAGTGGAAAAAATGGAAAAAAGCGGAGCCAAGAAGCCGATTAAGACCTGGTCTCGCCGTTCCATGATCATTCCTGAATTTGTCGGGCATACTTTCAATGTGCACAACGGAAAGACATTCGCCACAGTGTTCATTACCGAGAACATGGTCGGTCACAGACTGGGTGAATTTGCTCCCACACGCACATTCAAAGGTCACGGTGTCATCAGCGGCAAGACCGTGTAAGACCCTGTCGATTCCCTTATGCTTTTCCTGCGGAACACCTGTTTCGGGTGTTCCGCTTTTTATGTACGGATTCCGGAGCCGGGCTGCGATTTGCCGGATTGCTTTTCTTCGAAGCCGCAGAAATTTTGAAAGCTTTTATCCGCTTGTGTCGGGACCGTGTCCGGGCTCCTTTTCTTCTTCCGTCATGATGTCTGTGTGCCCGCCTGCGCAGAGTGTGCGCCATCCTGGGAAATTCCAGACGCGCGGAAAATCGCGGCACTGCCGGGGCTTGACATCCTGGATCCGGCAGGATCTGTTTTCCTCGTCGTAATAAAAGCAGGAGCCGTCCTCTTTTTCCAGAAGCGATAAGGAGCGGCGGTCCGGTGCTAGACAGGTATAGTCGCGGAGAAAGTCATGGATCGGGAGGCCGAGATATTCCGCGATCGCATCGGCTTCCGCGTCAGTGATCCGGACGGGTCCCTCCCACTTGCAGCACGCGCCGCAGCGCAGACAGCGGAAGGATCCGAAATCTTCTTTTTTTTCGATATTCATAGCGCGAAAGCAGTTGAATTTCTCATTCCGGATTGCCGTAAAAAACAAAATCCCGCGACACATGCGCATCGCGGGATTTACAGAGCACGCCGTCAGGTTACGGATGCAGAAGTTTCACCGCCACGAAGTCGTCGCGGCGGTTCTTCATGTGATCCTCTTCCGTATTGCCGAGCGCGACAAGTTTCTCCTTGCCGTAGCTGAGGGTTTTGATCCGGGAGGGGGCGATTCCGAGTTCCAGCAGATATTCCTGCGCGGTAAGGGCGCGGCGTTCGCCGAGTGCGCGGTTGTATTCCTCGCTGCCGCGGACGTCGCAGTTGCCTTCGATCACAACGCCGGTGCCGGGATTGTTCTTGAGATAGTTTGCGATCGCGTCGAGCTTGCCGGTCTCGGTCGATTCAATGCGGGACTGGTCGAAACGGAAATAAACGGTCTCAAACGTGACGCCGGGGATCGGCGTGCCGAAGTTGTCGTAGGTATTGGAAAGCCCGGTTCCCTCCTGGGAGGCTCCGGGAGCATTGAGCAGCGCCTCCTCACCGGGGCCGCCGCCTGTGATGCTGGCGTTTCCGGATTCACCGGCGGGATCTTTCACATTGATTTTTTCCGAACCGTCAAGGGAACGGTAGAAGGGGTTCTTGTCTTCTTCCTCGGAGGATTCAAAAATGCCGCAGCCGCTGCCGGAGACGGCAAGTCCGAGTGCAAGAATGCCCAGCGAGAGAATTCTTCTGAATTTCATGTTGTTTATCCTTCTTTTATGATGATTTTTTGATTGTCTATATAAAATTACCCACTTTTCCGAAAAAATCAATAGTAATTAAATTGACTATCCGAGAAAAGCAAGTAGATTTTTAAAAATAAATGAACAAAACAACAGCTTTTGCGCTGCTGCAAACCAAGATAACAGGATCGGAGTCAGAAAAAATGGCAACACAGGAACAACTCGACAACATCAGAACGGACATCGACTGGGGCAGTCTCGGATTCAGCTACATGCCGGTCCGCTCGCATATCCGCTGCTCTTACAAGGACGGAAAATGGAATGAGGGCGTTCTGCTGCACGATCACACGATCACGATGACCATCGCGGCAACCTGTCTGCACTATGGTCAGGCGGCGTTCGAGGGACTCAAGGCGTTCCGCTGCCGTGACGGAAAAGTCAGGGTCTTCCGCCCGGATGAAAATGCGCACCGGCTCAATCTTTCCGCTTCACGCATTCTCGGGCCGGAGATTCCCGTTGACCAGTTCTGCGATCTCGTCCGGCGCGTTGTCCTCGACAACATCGACTATGTCCCGCCATATGGATCCGGCGGTTCTCTCTATATCCGCCCGCTTTACATCGGAACCGGTCCGCAGATCGGTGTGGCGCCCAGTAAAGACTATGAACTTCTGATCATGGTCATGCCTGTCGGACCTTACTACAAGGGCGGAATGACACCCGTCCGCGCGCTTGTGATCGAGGATTACGACCGGGCGGCGCCGCTCGGCACCGGCACGATCAAACTCGGCGGAAATTACGGAGCCAGCCTGAAACCCGCGAAGATCGCAAAGGAGAAGGGATTCCCGATTCCGCTGTTCATGGATCCGAAAACCCATCAGTATGTCGATGAATTCGGAACCAGCAACTTCTTCGGGATCACGAAGGCGGGTGTCTACGCCACGCCGGACTCTCCGTCGATTCTCGCGAGCATCACGAACAAATCGCTTCAGCAGATCGCACGGGATCTCGGCATGAAGGTCGAATGCCGGCACATCCACCGGGACGAGCTCGGGGATTTCGCCGAGGTCGGCGCCTGCGGAACGGCTGTGGTCATCACGCCGATTTCCGAAATCGTCACGGCGGACAAGGTCTTCCGTTACGGTGAAGAGTGCGGCCCCACACTCCAGAAGCTCTACCACGCCATGACCGGTATTCAGTATGGCGAGCTTCCTGACAGTCACAACTGGATGTTTGAAGTCTGACCCCGGATTTTACTTTGAAACGGTCCTCGGGTGGAAGACGGAAATTTTTCTGCATTTTTCCGTATTCTTTCCCGATCCCGCCGCTTGAAAAATGTGTCAAATGCACTAATTTAAGAATTATTATTAAAAATACAGGATTCCGACTCATGAAATTAAGCAGGACCGTTCAAAGAAAAGTGATCGTGGATGAGCTGCGGAAGCTCAAGTGTCACCCGACCGCCGATGAACTGTACGAGGTGGTGCGGAAAAAACTTCCCCGGATCAGCCTCGGGACCGTCTACCGGAATCTGGAGGTTCTTTCCGCCAGCGGGGAGATTCTCCGGCTGGGGCTCGACAAAAAACAGATGTGCTTTGACGGTGATACGAGCCGCCATTATCATCTGGTCTGCCGCAGCTGCGGGGCGGTCGAAGATATTCTGCCCGGTGACATGGGCAATGTGGAAAAGGAGCTGGAGTCGAAGCTGACCGGGAGGATTCAATCCGTCAGCGTCAATTTCTCCGGCTATTGTGAAAAATGCGCGTCCCGGGTGAAACGGGAAGCGCTTCTGTCATAACCAAACCGAACAAGGGGGGTTGCGATGTTGAAACAGAACACCGTTCTCAAGTGCGCCGACTGCGGATTCGTCACGGAAGTCGTCGCGGAATGCAAATGCGAAACGTGCGAAGTCACCTGCTGCGGCAAGCCGATGGCCGTGCTGGAGGAGAAGACTGCCGATTCGAAGGGGGAAAAACACGTTCCGTTCCCGATGGACAACGGCAAGGGCGGAACAAAGGTTGTTGTCGGCGAAAGCATGGCGCATCCGATGCTGCCGGAACACTACATCGTCTGGATCGAGATCCAGAACGGAGCGTATGTCAACCGGAAGTATCTCAAGCCCGGCGAGGAGCCGTCCGCGGAATTTTATGTCTCGCTGAAAAAAGGCATGATCGTCCGCGAATACTGCAATCTGCACGGATTGTGGAAATATGAGGTGAAGTAAGCCGTCGCCGGGCACGTTCCGGCAGAGTTTTCAACTTTTAACAACAGGACATGTTTCAGGATTATGGAAAGCCATCTGAAAGCCGTCAAGGTCACGGACCGCGTCTGGTGGGTCGGCGCGATCGACTGGGGACTCAAGGAGTTCCACGGATATAAAACCGCCCGCGGAACCACTTACAACGCGTATCTTGTTCTCGCGGACAGGATCACGCTGATTGATACGGTCAAAGCGCCGTTCAAGGAGGAGATGTATCAGAGAATCGCCTCCGTCATCGGGGATCCCGCCAAAGTCGAAATCGTCATCTCCAACCATGCGGAAATGGACCACTCCGGCGCGCTGCCCGAGGTGATCCGTGATCTCTCCCCGGAAAAGACCTATGCCTCTCTGATGGGCGTCAAGGCGCTCGACGCGCACTTCCGGATCGGGGATAAGCTGACCGGCGTCAAGACCGGCGACTCCATCAGTCTCGGAAACATGACCGTCGCGTTCGTCGAAACCAAAATGCTCCACTGGCCGGACAGCATGTTCTCCTACATTCCCGAGGAGAAGATTCTCTTCTCGCAGGACGGATTCGGCATGCATCTGGCCACCGACCGGATCTTCGCGGACGAGAACGACTGGGCGGTTGTCGAGCAGGAGATGAGAAAGTATTACGCCAACATTCTTCTGCCTTACTCGCCCCAGGTGCTCAAGCTCCTTGAGGATTATCCGAAACTCGGGCTTGATGTGAATGTGATCGCCAGCGACCACGGTCCGATCTGGCGCGGCGAGATGCTGGCGAAACCCTTCGCGCTCTACAGGACGTGGGCGGAACAGGCTCCCGAAAAGCGCGCCGTCGTGATTTACAGCACGATGTGGCACAGCACGGAGAAGATGGCCGCCGCGATCGCCGACGGCATCCGGGAAGGCGGCGCGGTCGTCGAGGTGCTGCCGCTTGACGCGCATTCGAGAAGCGATGTCGTGACCCGTCTGATCTGTGCGGGTGCTCTGGTCGTCGGTTCGCCGACGATCAACAACGGGCTTTATCCGAAGGTCGCGGATGTCCTTACCTATATCCGCGGGCTGCGTCCGCGCAATCTGCTCGGCGCGGCGTTCGGATCGTTCGGCTGGAGCGGAGAGGCTGTCGCGCAGATCAACAGTTATCTCACCGATATGAAGGCGGAGCTGGTTACGGACGGACTGAAGGTCAAATACGTCCCGACGGATGATGATCTGAAACAGTGTTTCGAGCTTGGTTTGCAGATTGCCAGGGCTCTCGGGGAGAGAGCCGCTGCAAAGGCTTGACAAAATCAAAAACGAAGAAGGAGAAGACAAAATGGACAAGTATGTATGCGATGTGTGCGGTTATGTTTATGATCCCGCGGTCGGCGATCCGGATAACGGCGTTCCCGCCGGAACTCCGTGGGAAAAGGTTCCCGACACCTGGACCTGTCCCGAATGCGGCGCCGGCAAGGATCAGTTCTCCAAACAGTGACCGCTGAAATCAGGAAGATTGTTTCCTGCGCGGCTTTTCGCGACCATGCGGAAAGCCGCGTTTTTTTGAGAGATTTCGCGCTGCGCACGACCGACGGCCCTTGATTCCGGGAAAAAATACTTGCACATTTTTCCGTTTGAAAATGATGTGGAAATTTTGAGTGATACAGGAGTATCAGACCGCTGGTTGAAATGAAACGGAATACCGGCAGATTTCTGGAAAAAATCTATTGCATTTATAATCGGCGGGAATATGTTGATCCCGATCCGATTCTCTTTCTGTATGAATATGAAGGCACGGACCGCGAGATTGCCGCGCTTGTCGCCTCTTCTCTCGCCTACGGGCGGGTCGGTCAGATTCTGAAAAGCGTGCGCAATGCACTGGATGTAATGGGAAAATCCCCCTCCGCGTTTCTCGATAAAAATTCCGAATCGCAGATTCATGCGGCGTTTTCCCTGTTTAAACACCGATTCACGACGGGAGAGGATCTGGCGCGTCTGCTTTGCGGCGCCCGGAAGGCGCTCCGGAGATGCGGCACGCTGGAAAACGCCTTTCTGTCGGGATATTCTGCGAAAGAGGAAACGCTGCTGCCCGCAGTGAGTAAATTCAGTTATGAACTCTGTGCGTTTTTTCCAAATCATTCATCCAGCCTTCTGCCGTCGCCGGAGAAAGGAAGCGCCTGCAAGCGTCTGAACCTGATGCTCCGCTGGCTGGTCCGGTCGGACGCGGTCGATCCGGGCGGCTGGGACCGTGTTCCGAAAAGCCGCCTCCTGGTTCCGCTCGATACACACATGTTCCGGATCGCGGGGGAACTGGGGTTCCATGCGAGGATGAGCGCGAATCTGGATGCCGCGCTGGAAATTACGCGCGCGTTTGCCTCCTACGCGCCGGACGATCCGGTCAAGTATGATTTTGCCCTGACGCGTTTCGGGATTCATCCGCTTGTCAGCGGGGAAAAACTTCCTCTCCTGCGGAAAGCGCCGCCGCATGCGGACAAAAAGCGGAACCGGGCTTGAAAAAACAGTCGCTGCGGACGATATTACCCTGTTTTGAAATGTGATTTGCAACAACCTTTCCGGGAGGTTCTCATGCGGTTCAGGTGCCCATTCTGTTTTTACGCGATCAATACGGACGAATCTGCGCGCGGATACAGCATGACCTGCCCGAGCTGTGCGAAAACCGTCATGGTTCCGGTCGGGCGTTTCGAGGACGGCTGCATCATCGGCGACTTCCTGATCAAATCCAAAATCGGCGAGGGGTCGATCGGGGCGGTGTATCTTGCCACACAGCTTTCTCTGGAGCGTCAGGTCGCACTGAAGATTCTTTCTCCCGAATACAGCACGCAGAAGGGGATCAACGACTTCCTGAACGAGGCACGCGCCGCGGCCAAACTCAGCCACATCAATCTGGTGCAGTCCTTCGCGATCGGCGAGGAGGACAACATCTGCTACATGGCGATGACCTATATCACTGGAGAGACGGTCCGGAAGCGGATTCTGCGCGACGGCAAAATCCCGGTGGATGAGTCTCTGCATATCATCCAGCAGGTTGCGGAGGCGCTTTATTACGCGTGGGAGGAGAGCCGCCTGATCCATCGTGACGTGAAGCCGGACAACATCATGATCACCGAGGACGGGATCGTCAAGCTGACCGACCTGGGGCTGGCGATGCAGACCAGTGAATGGCGCAAGGATATGGAGATTTCCGGGAGTCCCTCGTATATGAGCCCGGAACAGTTTGCCGGAGAACCTCTTGACACCCGCAGCGACATCTATTCGCTCGGCGTCACGCTCTACCAGATGATCGCGGGAAAACTTCCGTTTGACGCGGACACGGTCCGCAGCGTGGCACACCAGCATTTTGAGGAGGAGGCCGTCCCGCTGAACAAGGTGGATCCCTCGGTTCCCGTTCCTGTTGCGCGCCTTGTCAAGAAGATGATGGAGAAAAATCCGGACGACCGCTACCGCGATATGGAAGCGCTTCTCAACGACATCTGGGAAATCCGCCAGAAAACCGCACCCGACCGCTCTCTTGTTCCGGAGGTGCATACGATCTCGCTGAAGCGTCTGGATTACGGAAGGCAGCATGAGACAACCGAGGCGAAAAAGAATGTGCTCAAACTTGAGGATGAGATCCGGGAGCGGCGGAAGTATCTGCGGATCCTGCTGGCGCTGATTCCCGTGGCATTGATTCTCGGTGTCATTGTCACACTCTACTGGTATGGCAACACCCCGATCAACACCTCGGTTGAGACGCGCATCATGCAGAAAACCGCCTACTTCAAACGTTTCGCCGATGACGGCAGTCTGCCGCTCAAGGTGATCCAGGAGGAGGGCGAAAAGATTCTCGCCGAATTCGGAAATCCGCGCAACCGCACGCAGCGCCTCATGCTGGACAATATCCGCGCGATCATGACCGAAGCCGCCTATCAGCGCACCATGCACGAAAACAAGAATCTTCTGAATGCGCTGCGAACCAGCCGCCGCGACAATGCTGTGCTGAAAGCCGAAGCGGAAAAACTCACCGTGCGGATGAAGGAAGCGGAAAACAAGGCGATTTCCGCGGAAGAGACCGCGCGGACGAAGAAACTCTATGAGGAGAATCTGAAGAAAATTGAGGCGCTCAATGCCTCAATTCAGTCTCTGGAGACGGAACGGTCCGCGCTTCAGCAGCGCATTTCCTCGCTGGAACTGACTCTGGAGGAGAACTGGCGCGACTCCATCCGTTCGGAGATAATGAAGCTTCGCCCGCAGCTGCGTCTGCGGGAGATCAGTGCGCTTCTTGCCGTGGAATCCGTGCAATATCCGGGCCGCGCGCAGTGGCTGAACACACTGGAACAGGAGAACAGTCTTCTTCAACGCATTCTCGCGGACATTGCCGACAGCGGGACAAAATATTCCGCAAAGGATTTGCCCGGAATCGGACGGATCATCATGATTTCCAGCGGATTCGTTGACTATCAGGATGACGGGAACCGGGTCCGGCAGGTCAAATGGACCCAGCTTCCGACAGATACCGCCTGGCGGATTTTATCCGACAATCCCTTTTTTTCCGGACGGGAGCGTGAGGTGCGTGCCGGTCTGGAGCTTCTGAAAGGCAGCCTCGGCGCGGCGCAGGCTGCGAATCCGACCAGTCTGGAAATCAGTGCCATGATCCGGATTTACACGCAGGATACCGCACGTGTGATGAAATACATGGTCCCGGACGATCCGGATGGTGCCAGAGCCCTTTATGACAATGCACTGAAAATTCTGAAGGGCGGACTGGAGTTTGACAGCATCCATTCCGAACTTTCCGCCATTCTTTCGCAATGAACGGCTTTAGACGGCTTCCGGATGATTGAAAACAAAACGTCCATCCGCATGGTGAAATGTCTTCCATATCCCGGGTGCAACTTATGATGCAAGCCAATGCCGGCAGATCAAGCGGATGAAGTGTGTTCAATGAGCAAACCGTGATTTTTTCAAGACAGACGATCCGGGTGGATGAGTTCCCGCACCGGCAAGGGGATGATGAGTGCATGACGACAGACAGATGCGGAATGCTGTTTTGCCTCTGATCTGCGTTCCGTTTGATCCGTGACAAGGATGTTGCGTTACTGCGGAAACTCGAAACGCGAATTCTGATGCGTTCTCCTGTGCTGTTGCCTGATGAATTCATTTTCTTTCCGGCGGTATTTTCTGAAAATGTTTTCCGGCATGGCATCGGGAGATTTTGGAAGATCTGATTCTTTTTAATGGCTTATTCGAATAAGCCATATATTGTGTAAATAAAAGTTTTTTTTGAAATAGCCTATTGCGTTCCATCATTTTTCTTTTATAATTATAAAAACAACGCGGGAAAAGACAGGAAAACAGATGGAATAAGGGATGAGACGCGAATTGAATTATTCAGAAATTACGCTTGACCGGAGCAAGCCGGATCTGCTCTTCATTCAGCTGGCGGCGGAACTGCGGCGGCAAATCAATTCGACCTGCCTCAACTGCGAGGCGGTTCTGCCATCCGCCAGAAATCTCGCGGAAAAACTGAATATCAATCGTGCCACGGTCGGAAAGGCTTATCTGGAACTGCTGAAATTGGGGCTGATCGAACGGAAATCCTCACGTATTCTGCAGATATCGAGAAATCTCCGCAGAAAAACCATCGAGCCCTATCCCAATATCGGGATCATCCTTCCATGCCGTTTTTCCGATCTGATCAGTTCCCATGGGGACATGCCGCTCCTCTACATCAAAGGCATCATCGACGCGGCAACGGAAAAGGAGCTTGCCGCCATTATGCTGGAATTGCCCGGACTCTCCGCGTCCGCGGCGGAAATCGAACGCTTCAATGACAGCCTGATGAAACGCCTGATCGGAATTGTGCATCTCGGCGGACGCGACTGTTTTCCGGATCGCCCGCTCGAAGCCGTGATGCGGAATGAAAATCTGCCGCAGGTCATGATTTCCGCCTATCCGGAAATGCGGAATATCGGCGCCGTTGTCTTCGATACCGCTTCCGGCGCCCGGGCGCTTGCCGAACAGCTCTGCGCGATGCGTCATAGAAAAGTCGGACTGATTCTTTATGCTTCCGGTTTTGATTCAACCGGAAGCGATGGCTATTTTTCCTATGCGGCATTCCGGCGTCCTGCTGAAATCCGCGCGGTTTTCCGGGAGTACGGGCTTGCTTGTGAGGAAAGATACATGTGTTTTTCCTGTAACTCCTATCTTGCAACGTTCAATGCCCTGCAGAAAAAAGTGAACGCAGGGGATCTGCCAACTGTATTCTGGTGCCACAATGACGAGCTTGCCCACTGATGCATCAGAGCCCTGAAACAGCTCGGCATTTCCGTACCGGATGACATTTCCGTGGTAGGCTTTGACGGAGCTTCCGTCTCCCGGGAAGAGGATGATCTGACGACGATCAGCCTCCCGTTCTATGCGATTGGGCGCCGTGCGGTCCAATCCCTTCTGGATTATTATGAAAACGGTATTTCCGATTCGAATCGTCTGGCATACCTTCAGACATTTCTGGTTTCGAAACGGACATTGAGCTATGCAAAAAATGAAACTGCGAAAGAGTAAGGAAAAGGAAAAATGAAACGGAAACGGAAGAATTTCACTTTAATCGAGCTCCTTGTTGTGATTGCGATCATCGCGATTCTGGCGTCCATGCTTCTGCCCGCGCTGCAGACGGCACGGCGGCGGGCACAGGCGATCAACTGCGTCGGCAATCTCCGTCAGGTGATCGGGGTGAATCAGGCTTACGCGGAGGATTTTGACGACCAGTCCGTATTCTGGCAGGCGCCGACCGCTCTCGGATATGAAGCGGACTGCACCTGGTCGATGATTTTCTACCGGGCGAATTATGTAAAACTGAATTCCGGAATCCTCCGCTGCCCGGGCAATCCGGTTCTGCAGTTTCCGGACAATGCGGCGAACCGTCACCGCTACGATGTCTATGGGATCCACCGGGGGAATGACGGCTTGTCGCTGCATTTTACAAAACGCGTCCATCTGCCGACGGCGGACAGCTTTGCACATCACGGGATCAACGATCCCAAAGTGCCTCCGAGCAGAATGACCCTGTTTTTCGATTCCCGGCGTTCAAGCGGCGCATCCGCCTATATGGTTCTCCGTTTCGGCAATCAGCCGGATTCCGCGGTTTCTCTCCGTCATTCCGGTCATGCGAACACCGCCTTCTTCGACGGTCACGCGGAGGCGGTTGACGCATCAGGACTCGAGCCTCTGAAATTCCGTTCCTGGTACACGGAAAGAGGAGTTTACGTTCAGAAACCTTTCAGCGATGTCAATATTTATTAAGAATCAGAAAGGATGTTTTCCATGTTTTTTCCCGCTTCCATGTGTATTTTTTCCCTGCTTGCAGCTGATGTCAGCCTGACAGATGCGGACTGGAGCCGCCTCGATATCGCCTCCGATCCCGCATTCGTCTGGGAGCAGAAGGCTCCCGGCGACGGGGGCACAAGCTGGTATCTCCGGATCCATCCGGGGGATTCCGACTGCATGGTGCAGTCCTGCGACATGTCGGCAAGTTACATCACCCATGACGCCAGCCGTTCCTACCGCTCCATCAACAATCCCGACTGGCGTTTCCCGCGCCTGCACTACATCAGCGGGGCGGACTTCTGCCTGAAGGCTCCCGATGTCGGCTATGCCGGGACGGAGAGCAACGGAATCTTCAAGACCACCGATCGCGGAAGATCCTGGCAGCGGATTTCGACGACATCCATTGAACGGATTTTTGACTGGAAGTTTGCACGGATTCCGATCAGCACGCTGAGTGTTGATCCGCGCAATCCGGACAATGTCTGGGCGGGAACCGGATATCCGCGCCGTCTGGAAAACCGCGGGAAACGCCGGCTTCCGCAGGGACTGCTGCATTCCGCGGACGGCGGGAAAACCTGGGAACTTCTGCCCTCCGCCGTGCCGAAAGGGGAGATGGCGCTGCGGATTCTGATGCTGGAACAGCTTCCGGGAACCATTCTTGTTGTGACCGACGGGGGAATTTACCGAAGTTCCGATGCGGGGAAAACCTTTCTTCCGCTGATGAAAGGGCTTCCGGAAGGCATGACGTATGCGGATCTTGATGGAATGATGGATCCGGCGACAGGAAAGGTGATTCTTGTCACCGCGCTGGAATCCTCCTACCGGGATGTCGGCGGGAAAATCGTCTGCCATGGCGGCGTCTGGCGCTGCGACGGTCTCGGCGGAACATGGCGCGAGATCACCGGCGACCTGCGCCTGCCCGGTGAACTTCTCGACGGTCTGCCTGATTTCAAGCACGGGCTCGGCGCGAATCCCTATTGGCTGATCAGCACAAAAATCATCTGGGACGATTTCATGAGGCAGAAGGAAAACCGCGATCTTTATGAAAATGTTGTGTTGAATTATCACAAGGATCCCGCGCCCTTCCACCGGAAGTGGCGGAAGGCGAACAATGACGACAGACGCCATAAAAAATACGGGGATCTGGTCCGGAAAAAGCTTGGATATGTCCTGCCGGATTTTCATACTGTGAGAGTGGATCCGCGCAATCCCTCGGTCGTTTACGCGTCCATTTTTCATCCATGGATTCCCTACGGCGTCTGGAAAACCGTGGACGGGGGAAAACACTGGAACTGCGTCACGCGCGGAGCCCGGGGCTGGGAACGGCCGGAGTGGAAGCGCTACCGTCCCGAAGGCGAACCGGCGCTCAACATCCGCCAGGCATGGACTGCCCGCCACCCGATGAACTACGGGACGCCGCGCCTGACGTTCGGTTTCTGGGACATCCGGAAATTTGATCTGGCGCGCTCCAATCCGGACGTTCTTTATTTCCACAGCCACCGGGTCACCTATCGTTCGGAAGACGGAGGGAAAAACTGGACGGACGCGTCCAACCGGATTGTGGATCCGGAAACATCCCGCTTTGCCGGCGCGGGCAACAGCAATATGTGCGTATTCGACCTGGAATTCCATCCGCGCAAACCTGAGCATGTCCTTTTCTGGATGGCGGACTGCGGGCTCAAGGTCAGCAGGGACGGAGGCGAAACCCTCTTCGGACTGCCCAATGCGATGGTTGGATCCAATCAGTGGGTGGCTGCCGCCGCCGTCGATCCGGACGATCCCGAGCGTTTTTATGCGATATTCAACTGCCGCGACTGGCTCGTCGGGGGGATTCGCGGCCAGTATTTTCTGGATACACGCGACTTCGGAAAAACTTTCAAAGGAATTTCCCTGGAGAAAGACGGGACCGTGCGTCTTCCCGTGCCCATGCCGTTGAAGGGCTATGTCACCAACCTGCTGGTTGATCCGGGTTCGCCGCGTGAGGCACGGCGCTTCCTAGCTTTGAACTTCGAAACGGAACGCTATTGCGTCGCAACAGGACATCCCCTGCCGGGCGCGGAAAAAGGTGCCGGAATTCTCGAATCCCCCGACGGAGGAAAGACATGGCGTAAAATCGGAACAGGTCTGGAGGGATCCGCAGATATCGTGGAGCTGGTGCCGATGCCGGGAGATTTTTCCATATTGTTTGCCTGTTCCGCAATGCGGCCGGGGAAAAATGTGCCGGGAGGACTTTTCATCAGCCGTGATTCCGGCAGGACATGGAACAAACTGCATTGTCCGCTGGAAAGTGTCACACAGGTTCAGGTGTTTGCCGATGGACGCATCTATCTTGCCGGCGGGGTGCGGAAAACCGGGAAAAAACCTGTGAACTGCGGCGGCGTTTATTTTTCTTCCGATCACGGGAAAAGCTGGAAATGTCTGCTGAAGGCGCCTCTTGTCTCCAGACTTGCCGTCCATCCGGAAAATCCCGGACTGATTTACTGCACGGTGGAACCGGATAACAAAGGAAACATCCTTTCTTCCGGTGTATGGCGTTCCGAAAACGGCGGGAAGAGCTGGAAACGGATCAACTGCGGTCTGGCGGGAGCCTATCACTTCACCTGCCTCAAATGGCATCCTGTTTCCCGTGACGAGATCTGGATCGGCACCTATGGAAGCGGATATTACCGTCTGCATGATTCCGGCGGAGAAAATAAGAAGTGATTGCCGGTCAGCAGGATTCTGCCTGCGCATCCCGCATTGGACGGGCGCCTTTGGAAATTCATCAGTTCCTCGGGTTTTTCCCGCGGAGTCAGGAATGTGTGACCGCCGGCAGGGAAAGTGTTGCCGGAAACATCCCTGTCTGGATATGTTGGAAAATTGCCGGGGGATGTCCCCGGCAATCGTCTACTGCTGACTCTCTTTCCAGCGGCGGTAGGCGTCAATGTCGGACCGGAACCCGGCAAGAAGCAGACTGAACACCGCCGTGTCGTCAATGTAGCCGACGAGCGGAATGAAGTCCGGAATCACATCCACGGGGGCGATCAGATAGACCAGGGCAAAAACAATCGCGGCGATGAATTTCCATGGAACATTCCGGTAGCGCCCCGCCTTGTAGTCGTGCAGCAGCGACCAGAGGAGACGGAACTCTTCAAAGAATCCCTTCAGATTCCGCGCCTTTTTCCGGGCGTTTTTTTCATCGGCGAGAACCTTGTCCAGATCCTCGGGAGTCATCTCCTTTACCCCGTGCTCATAGGCGGCGTGAATCCGTTCCTTTTCCTGTTCGCTGAGTTCCGGTTTCTCCATGCGGCACCCCGCAGTCACCGGGAAAAGACGATCGTGCGGCGGCCGGAGGTGATGATCCGGTGTTCCAGATGCGCGCGCACGGCACGGGTGAGAACCCGCCGTTCGATGTCCTTGCCGATCCGTTTCAGATCGTCCGGCTCGGCTTCATGGGTGATCCGTTCAACGTCCTGTTCGATGATCGGCCCCTCGTCGAGTGCGGGCGTGGCGTAGTGGGCGGTTGCGCCGATCATTTTTACGCCGCGCTCCCAGGCGCGCTGATAGGGATTGCTTCCCTGAAACGCCGGGAGAAACGCATGGTGAATGTTGATGATCCGCCCGGGGAATTCCGCGATGAACGTATCGGAGAGGATCTGCATGTAGCGCGCGAGAACGACGAGGTCGATGTGATGTTTGTGAAGCAGGTCGATGACCTGACGCTCCTGCTCCTGCTTGCGGTCTTTCCGGATCGGGAAGCAGTAGAACGGGACGCGGAACTTGTCCGCGACCTCCTCCAGGTCGGGATGGTTGCTGACGATCAGCGGGATTTCGCAGGCGAGATCCCCCTCGTCCTGCGCGTGCATCAGAAGATCATACAGGCAGTGCGAGGTCTTGGATACGAGAATCGCCATCCGCTGAGGTTCGTCGGAGTAGTGGAGCGAGTATTCCAGATTCAGGGATTTCGCATATTCGTCAAACGAGCCGGAGAGCTGTTTGCGCGTCATCTGCATATCCGTGATGTCCAGACAGACCCGCATGAAATAGAGATTTTCGCAGTTGTCCGTGTACTGCTGGCAGTGCAGGATGTTGAAGCCCTGCTGATAGAAAAAAGTGGAAATGCCCGAAAGGAGTCCCTTCCGGTCGCCGGAGCGGATAAGAAAAACAGCTTTTTTCATTCTGAACTCACCTGTTGTTGATCCTCGCAAAATAGTAATATAGCATGGTTTCCGCCTCGGGGCAAATCCATAAAGGACGATTTTTCCCATGCAGCTTTTCCGGAGGATGCTGGAGCTCTCTTGTTCCGGCATTTTTCTCTCCTGTGTCGCATTTGCGTGACTGGAAAAGAATGGTTTCCGTTCCGGCGCTTGAAAATCATCCGCAAAGCGCTACTGTAACACTGCCGCATGGAGGTTTCCCCGCGGAGGAGGGAACTTCCGGGCTGTGTTACGGCGGCAATTCAGACAGATAAATCCAAAGGAAGGAAAAGGGGGAAACCTTATGAAAGTCATCATCATCGGCGGTGTGGCGGGAGGCGCGAGCGCGGCGGCCCGTCTGCGCAGACTGGACGAACAGGCGGAAATCATCCTTGTCGAACGCGGTGAATCCATCTCTTATGCGAACTGCGGACTGCCCTACCATCTCGGGAACATGATTCCGGACCGGGAGGATCTTCTGGTCATGACGGAGGAAAAATTCCGTGCCCGCTTCAAGGTGGACGTCCGCACCCGCTGCGAGGCGCTGCGCATCGACCGCGCGGAGAAGCGCGTCATTCTGCGCGATCTCTCCAGCGGCACTGAAATGAGCGAATCGTATGATAAACTGATTCTCTCTCCTGGCTCGTCACCGCTTCAGGCCTCCATTCCCGGCGCGGATCATCCCGGCATTCTCCAGCTCTGGACGCTTGCGGACATGGACCGGATCGAGGCGCGTCTGAAAGACGGCGCGGAAAAAGTGCTTGTGATCGGCGGCGGTTTCGTCGGACTGGAACTTGCCGAGAATCTCAACGACCGGAAACTCGAGGTCACGCTGATCCAGCGCGGCCGCCAGCTTCTCCCGACGCTCGATCCGGAGATGAGTTCACTTCTCGTGACGGAACTGCGGCGGCTCGGCATCCGCGTCGAGATGGAGACCGAGGTCACGCGTTTCGAACCGAATGGCAAAGGCTTTACTGCGATTCTGAGCAACGGCAGGACACTGGAAGCCGATACCGCGGTTCTGAGCATCGGCGTACGCCCGAATTCTTCTCTGGCGAAGGAGGCCGGACTTGAGCTCGGCGCGCGCGGGCATATTGTCACAGACGCGGAACTGCGGACCGCCGATCCGGACATCTATGCGGTCGGCGATGCGATTGAAGTCGCTGATCCGATTTTCGGCACACGGACTGCGATCGCCCTTGCAGGGCCCGCGAACCGGCAGGGACGCATTGCGGCGGAAAACGTCCTCGGCGGACACGCTGTTTACAAGGGGACGATCGGCGCATCGGTCATCAAAGTCGGCGATCTGACCGCCGCTTCGGTCGGATATTCCGAACGCCGTCTAGCTTCCATGGAGCTTTCTTATCATAAAATTTATCTTCACCCGAACTCGAACGCCTCCTATTATCCGGGCGGAGCGCCGCTCCATATGAAAGTGATCTTCGGACAGGACGGAAAACTCTTCGGCGCGCAGATCGTCGGCGTGAAAGGGGTGGACAAACGCATCGACATCATCTCCTGCGCGATGCAGAACGGCTGCAATATCCGGGATCTCGCCTCGCTGGAACTGGCTTACGCGCCGCCGTACGCCTCCGCGAAGGATCCGGTCAATCTGGCAGGCATGATCGGAGAAAATGTACTTGCCGGGCGGACCCGCCTTGCCCATTTCGATGCGCTGCCGGACGGTTGTTTCCTGCTGGATGTCCGGGAAAAAGCCGAGTTCGAGCTCGGTTCGCTGCCCGGTGCGCGAAGTATTCCGCTCGGCGAACTGCGCGGACGTCTGGCCGAGCTGCCGCGCGGGCGCGCAATCTACATTTTCTGTCAGTCCGGACTGCGCGGTTATGTGGCGGAACGGATTCTCGCCCAGCTGAGTTTCGATGTGCGCAACATCTCCGGCGGATACCTCACCTGGAAGATGTTTCAGGGGCCGGCTCCGACGCCGCCGGATCCCGTGATGAAAACGCCGGAGAAAACTGTTTTCGCCGTCTGCCGGAAACAGCTGGATGTCCGCGCGCTCGCTTGTCCGGGGCCGGTGGTCCGCCTCAAACAGGAGATCGACAACATCGCGCCCGGCGAGTGTCTGGAACTTCTCGCGCCGCGCTCGTTCGATCCCGATCTTGCGAACTGGATCAAATCCAGCGGCAATGAACTGCTCGGGCGGGAACTGAAGGCCGATTATCTTTCCGCACTGATCCGCAGACGCCTCCCTTCCGGGGAAACGACGGCGGCTCTGCCCGCGCCGCAGACGGAGCAGACTGGCGCCATTGTCCTTTTCAGCAACGATCTGGACAGGGCGATGGCGGCGCTTATCATAGCTTGCGGCATGGCGGCTTCCGGGATGAAGGTCGGGATCTTCTTCACCTTCTGGGGACTGAGTGTTCTGTGGAAAAATCCCGCTCCGTCTGTGAAGAAAGATGCTCTCTCAAAACTTTTCGGATGGTTCCTGCCGAAAGGCGCGGCGCGCCTCAGACTTTCGAAGATGAACATGGCCGGACTCGGAACGGCGATGATGAAGCAGGTCATGGCGCAGCAGAATGTTTCGTCGCTTCCGGAGCTGATCAAACAGGCGCGCGCACTCGGCGTGAAGTTCATTGCCTGTGAGATGGCCATGAACGTCATGGGCATTTCCCGCGAAGAACTCATTGACGTGGACGAGGTCGCCGGAGTTGCCAGCTTCGTCGAGCTCGCGAAGCAGAACGGCCGGACGCTTTTCATCTGAACGGAGATTCCTATGTGCGGAAACAGCTTTTCCCGCAGTGTTTCCGCAGCGGGGATTACTCTGTTTTCGCGAATTCCTTTTCCGGAGGAATCGTCAGCGCCGGAGAGCATTCAGCCGTTCAGCCCTTTTTTGCTTCGATCTTTGCCCAGGAGTCCTTCAGCTGGACCGTGCGGTTGAAAACCGCCTTGCCTTCCAGCGTGTCCTTGCTGTCCACGCAGAAGTAGCCGATGCGCTCGAACTGGAAGCGGGCCCCTTTTTCCGCATGAGCAAGAGACGGTTCCATCATGGCGCCGCGCACGACCTTCAGGGAGTCGGGATTGAGATAGGTCCGGTAGTCCTCTCCGTCGGGAATGTCGCCGACATTCTCAATGGAAAACAGCCGGTCGTAGAGCCGGACTTCAGTCGTGAACGCGTGTTTCGCGGAAACCCAGTGGATCGTTCCCTTGACCTTGCGTCCGTCGGGGGCGTTGCCTCCCTTCGTAGCGGGATCGTAGGTGCAGTGCACCGCCGTGATTTCGCCGTTTTCGTCCTTGTCCACAGAAACGCATTTCACGAAATACGCATAGCGGAGGCGCACCTCCGCGCCCGGCGCCAGGCGGTAGAACTTCTTCGGAGCATCCTCCCGGAAATCGTCGCGTTCGATATAGAGCACCTTCGAGAAGGGAACCTTTCTGGTGCCGTCCTCCGGGTTTTCCGGATTGTTGACCGCGTCCATCTCCTCGACCAGATCGTCGGGATAGTTGTCGAGGATCACCTTCAGCGGATTCATGACGACCATCACGCGTTTTGCCGTCCGGTTGAGATTTTCTCGGATGTAATATTCCAGCAGGGAAAGATCCGTGAGACTGTTGTATTTCGTTACGCCGACCGCTTCGCAGAACGCGCGGATCGCCTCCGGCGGCACACCGCGGCGGCGGAAGGCGGAGAGTGTCGGCATGCGCGGATCGTCCCACCCGGAAACACGGTGCTCCTTCACGAGCTCAAGCAGTTTGCGCTTGCTCATTACGGTGTTCGTCAGGTTCAGACGCGCGAATTCGATCTGACGCGGCCGCGGCGTCGGTGTGAGATTTTCCAGCAGCCAGTCGTAGAACGGACGGTGAATCTCGAACTCCAGCGTGCAGATCGAGTGGGTGATGTGTTCGATCGCGTCTTCCAGCGGATGGGCGAAGTCGTACATCGGGTAGATGCACCATTTGTCTCCGCTTCTGTGGTGGGAGGTATGCCGGATCCGGTAGATCACGGGATCGCGCATGTGGATGTTCGGGGAGGCCATGTCGATTTTCGCGCGGAGCACCTTGGAGCCGTCCTCGAACTCGCCGGCGCGCATCCGGGCGAAGAGATCAAGATTCTCCTCCACGGAGCGGTTCCGGTAGGGACTCTCCTTGCCAGGGGTCGTCAGGGTGCCGCGGTATTCGCGCATTTCACTGTCGGAGAGTTCGCAGACATACGCCTTGCCCAGTTTGATCAGCTGAACAGCGTATTCATAGAATTTTTCGAAGTAGTCCGAAGCGAAGAAGAGTTTGTCCTTCCAGTCCGCGCCGAGCCAGCGGACGTCCTCCATGATGGACTCCACATATTCGGTGTCTTCCTTGGTCGGATTCGTGTCATCGAAACGCAGATGGAAAGTACCCCCGTATTTCTGGGCGGTACCGTAATTCAGACAGATGGATTTTGCGTGTCCGATGTGCAGGTATCCGTTCGGTTCCGGGGGGAAGCGGGTTACGATGTGCCCGTCGGATTTTCCGGAGCGGATCTCCTCGTCAATCATTTCATGGATGAAGTTCGAGGCGGAAGATGCTTCATTTTCGCTCATATCAAAAGACTCCTGTCGGTTGTTCGGTTATTTTGCGGCGCTGTTTTCTATTTTGACGCTGATGGTATCCGGATGGATGTTGCGGATGCTCACGCCGTCTCGGTCGGACCAGCATTTCACGGAAACATTGTAGAGTCCCGGCTTGTTGAACTGGGAGATGTCGACATAGGGCTGGAGATCGTCCTTGCGCATGGTTTCGATCCGGTTTTTCAGACCGCTGACGGTAATCTCGACATTCGGGGAGGATACGATCTCATATTTGAGGCCGGGATTCCCGGACGAGTTCGCGAGAACGCGCACAGGAACGGCCGAGAAGCGCCGCTGTTCATGGGAGCGGATAACGTCGACCTGCACCATCACCGTCTGAGGACTGACCGTCAGCGCCGGACTCTTGTCAAGCGCGAGATCCACCATATAGTCGAAATTCTGGGTAATGCCGCCGAGGGGAATCGGCTTGGTCTTGATGTAGGAGATCCCGCGGAGGATGGAAGAGGCTCCTTCGATCCGGACCTTCTGCGGATTCAGAACGACTTTGCCGATTGCGTAGCCCTCCGGAAGTCCGGGTTTGGATTCAAACTCCGGTGTTACCTCCACGATTTTGCTGATGAGGGGGTTGACGGCGAGATTGAATTTGCTCGGCGTTACGGAGACCGGATTTGTTCCGAACGGCGTTTTGATGTCCTTGAGCGAAATTGTCAGAGGATAGAGGTTGGAGCCGCTTTTGTAAAGAGACGGCTGGACCTTCACATCGACGGAGATGTCGTTTTCCGTCATTCCCTGCATGATCATCTTGCTGCCGTTGAGCTTGACCGTGACAAAGCGCGGCGCATCGTCAATCTGGACAAGATTGTCCGGCATCGTGATCCGCACGGGGACGTCCTTGATGTAGATGTGGGAATCGACCTTGTTCCTGACCGAGCCGTAAATCAGTGCGGCAAGGAAAAGCGCGGCGAGCTTCCGCCAGATGTCCGTCTTGAAAAACATCGGGACGCGGTCCCAGAGTTTTTTCCGGAAACTTCTACTTGATGGCATCGTGATCCTCCTCGTCGTCCACACTGCTCAAGGCAAGGGTCCGCTGATCATCCAGATCGCTGAATTTCTCGTAAATGGAACTGACCTGATTGGAATCAATCAGCATTTTCTTGAGGAAGGCCAGAAGATCCGTTTCGGAAAGATTCCGGATCAGGCGTCCCCGGTAGGCCACGCTGATGGTTCCGGTCTCCTCGGAGACCACCACGGCCACGGCATCGGTTTCCTCGGTCACACCGATCGCGGCGCGGTGCCGTGTCCCGAAGTCCCGTGTCCCGGTTTCGTCCTGTGACAGCGGCAGAATTGCGTGCGCCGCGGCAATGATGCCCTGGCGCACGATCACGGCTCCGTCATGCAGCGGGGAATTCGGGTAGAAAATCGCTTGCACGAGCAGGGAATTGATCTTGGTTTCCAGAGTTACCGCACTGTTGATGATTGCCGCCATTCCGATCTGGCGCTCGAAGATGATCAGTGCGCCGCAGCGGCGGAAGGACATCTGCATCACGGCGCTTACAATTTCCTCGATAGCCTCCTTCTGTTCGATTTTCTGATGGCGGGTAAAGCGGCTTCCCAGCTGGGCGAACGCGCGCCGGAGTTCCGGCTGGAAAATCACGATCATCGCCATGGCGAATACAGTCCAGAAGTTTTCCAGAAGCCAGCCGATCACTTCGAAATTCAGCGTCAGGCTCAGGAAGGTCGTGAAGAGCAGGAGCACGATAATGCCGACCAGCACGCTTACTCCGCGGGTGCTGCGCATGAAGTAGAGGACAAAATAGACCATTACAGTGATGATTATGAATTCAACGATATTTTTCGCGTATCCCACCCATCCCTGAATAATCAGATTGGAAATTTCATTGATGCTGTTTTCCATTCACACTCTGTTCCTGTTTTCCATGAAATATACAATAGCGTAATATAAACGCCGAAATGAAAAATGCAGTTCGGATTCCGACTTTTTTTGCAAATATTTTCACGTATCGGGCAAGGAAAAAGACCATTTCAAAATCGGCGGCATTCCGGGGAATCCGCCATGGAGAGATGCCGCTGCTCAAGGACCTCCGATCTGCGCGGAGAGATTTTCCCGCTCCGTGCAGGGGGATTGCAGGCTGCTTTCTCAGCAGGTTTCCGCATGTGACTGGTCGAATTCGGCCTTCACTTTTCTGCGAAATTCGCCGTCGGTCAGAAACAGAAAACCGACTTTTGCCATCGCCGCCGCCGCTTTCAATGCCTGGTCAAGCGCATATTCCGTCGCGGAGGCTTCGGCGAAATCCGTGGAGTGTCCCGCAATCTCGTGATCCGCAACCCCGAAATAGGGGTGAATGCCCGGCACCGTGTGCGAAAAATCCCCGAAGTCGGAGGAGCCGCGTCCGCCGCGTTTCGGAATGACGGGATTGAGCCCGAGCTCTTTCGCCGCGTCGAAATAGATTTCGTTCATTGCCGGATTGGGATTCCGGCTCATGTAGGGAACATTATACTGGGAAATGGCTCCCGTTGTATCGGTCATGAGTTCCGCGCCGCGGACCATTTCGCGGAAACGCCGCTCCATGATCTCGATCCATTTTTCCTCCGTGGAGCGCAGATAAAAGCGGCATTTCGCGGAATCCGGGATGATGTTCGGCGCTTCGCCGCCATCGAGGATGATTCCGTGGACGCGCGCTGTTTCCGGGAGCTGCTGGCGCCACGCGTTCAGACCGTTGAAGAGCAGCAGAACCGCGTCCAGCGCATTTCGTCCCAGTTCGGGGGAGCCTGCCGCATGAGCGGCTTTCCCGTGAAACTCCACCTCAAAGCGGCGGATCGCGGTTGAGCCGGTATCCGGCGTGGTGCGCCACGAGGGGTGGACCATCATTGCCGCGTCAATTCCGTCGAGGCACTTTTTTCCCAGCATCCGGACTTTTCCGCCGCCGGACTCCTCCGCCGGGGTCCCGAGCAGGACGATATGACCGGGAAGATTGTATTTTTTCAGCAGTTCCCGAGTCGCATAAGCCGCCGCGAGCGCCGCCGTGCAGATGAGATTGTGCCCGCAGCCGTGTCCGAGTTTCGGCAGCGCGTCATACTCCGCGACGAAAGCGAATGCCGGACTGCCCTCTCCGGAGTCCGCCCGGTAGGCCGTGTCCAGGCCGCAGTGAGGATTGGCGACCTCAAATCCGAAGCTGCGGAGCAGTTTCACCTGTTCCCCGCATGCGAATACCTCCTTGTAAGCCAGTTCCGGATGATTCCAGACCGCATTCGAGAGTTCCGCCCATTGCGCGCGTTTTTGTTCGATCAGGGAGTAAAGTTCACCGAGACATGTGCCGTTTTCCATAATTCCGTCCTTTGTTGATTGGTCAGAGCCGACCGGCTCGCATCAGATTTTCCGGACAATACCATGTTTTGCGTCATTTGTCAACCGCAATCCGGGGGTTCGGGAGTTCCGAATTGTGAAAAAATCTTTTTTTTTCGAGAAAAAAAGCACAAACGGTTTCCTTTCCCGGAAAGCGTGCTATATTTTTCTATTCTTTCTATCAATACGCCAAATAACAATGAATGAAAACTCGAAGGAAACAGGAAAAATGAAGGTTCTGGTCATCAATTCGGGAAGCTCTTCCCTGAAATTCACGCTCTTTTCCATGGGGGACGGCGAGGAGAAGATGATTGCGTCCGGTCAGGTCGAACGTGTCGGCAGCGACAAACCCAACCTGATCTACAAGCGTCCGGACGGATTCAAAATCGAGGTCTCCCCGAAGGTGGCCAATCATGCGGATGCCCTGAAAGCGGTTTGTGAAGAACTTGTCAATCCTGATCACGGTGTGCTCAAGAGCCTCTCAGAAGTTTCGGCGATCGGTCACCGCGTGCTCCACGGCGGCGAGAAGGTCACGATGCCGGTTCTGGTTACGAAAGAGGTCAAGGACATTATTCTGGAGTGCTTCCCGCTCGGGCCGCTCCACAATCCTGCGAACCTTACCGGAATCGAAGCCTGCGAGGAGATCTTCCCCGGCGTTCCGAATGTCGCCGTCTTCGACACCCAGTTCCATCAGACGATGCCCCCGGAAGCCTATCTTTACGCCATCCCGTATGACTACTACAAGAAATACGGCATCCGCAAATACGGTTTCCACGGCACCAGCCACCATTTCGTTACCAAGGCGACGGCGGAGTTCCTCGGCAAAAAGCTCGAGGATACCACAATCATCACCTGCCATCTCGGCAACGGATGCAGCATGGCGGCGGTCAAGAACGGGAAAGTCATTGACACGACCATGGGACTCACCCCGCTGGAAGGCCTCATGATGGGCACCCGCAGCGGCGACATGGACCCTGCAGCTGTGATCCGCATGATCCAGATCGGCAACACCCCGGACGAGGTCGATACGATCCTCAACAAGAAGTCCGGTCTTCTCGGCATCGGCGGCATCGGCAGCGGCGACATGCGCGACATGCTCAACGCGGCGTCCGAGGGCAATCAGCAGGCCGAACTGGCGATTAAGATGTTTGTCCGCCGCGTCGTGAAATACATCGGCGCCTACTATGTGCTTCTCGGCGGCGCCGAGGCGCTGGTCTTCACCGGCGGCATCGGCGAATACTCCCTGCCGATCCGCGAGAAAATCGTTTCCGGAATCGCCGCGCTCAACGTCCGGCTTGATCCGGAGAAGAACAAGGCGTGCTTCGGCAAGAAAGGCATCATCTCCACCGATGACAGCGCGTGGAAACTGATTGTCATGCCGACCAACGAGGAACTGATGATCGCGCGTCATGTCCTGAGCGTGCTTGCCGCGGCAAAATGAGATTTATAAAAAAATCACTATAGAAAATCACTATTTATAGTGCGATGCTCTGCATCGCCAAAATAGCTTCGTGCAGGACTCTCAGTCCTGCCGCGGTCCAGCTGCGTAAGCTGGTCGCCGGAGGCGAAATCCCCGATACGGGCGTGTGCTCTGCACCGGAGTGTCTGTTCCGTATTTTCCGGCCCGGTTCGGCAGAGTCCGCGCCGGGCTTTTTCCTGTACGCATTCTCTGAAAAAATCGCCTGAAAAAGCGTTTTTTCTTTTGACCTCTCTCCTGATGCGTGCTATGATACATTCCAAACCGGAAAAGGAGTGTGCCATGTACGGAAAACTTGTTTCTCTGTTCGGCGCCGCTGCGGCGGTCTTTCTCGCGGGATGTTCCGTTACCGCCACCATGTATCCACCTTTTGACAAGGAGAGCATGGCTTCCTCCAAACCATTTCTCGGGAACTGGAAATGTGTGACTGATTCGGACCGTTACGACGTTGCCCTGAGTCCGCATAAGGAGAATCCGGAAGCCGTAAGGATCCGGATTGTCCAGACGCCCGTCAGACCGGAGAAGAATTATCACGGGAACTGGGCGCCGCTGGACGGGATGTTCATGGAGGTTGAGGGAAAGTATTTCCTTGCCGTCTCCGTTGCCGTTGATCGTCTCTTGAATGAGGAGGCGCAGTGCAACAGTTCCGCTGTCTGGATGCTGGGACGCTTCTGGTATCTGGCGCTTCTGACGGAGAATGCGCGCGGCTTGGAACTGCGTTTCGTTTCTTTTGCGCTTCCGCCGAAAAAAGGCAAGGCGTGGACGCCCGTCGATCCTTCCGTGAAACTGCAGGACAATCTTGTCCTGAACCCCACTGCCGAGCTCCGGAAACTCCTGATCGCAGGGAAATATCATCCGGATGACAAAGTTTACCTTCTCGTGAGGGATAACGCCGCTGCAAAGCAGAATCCGTGAGAAAGTTCTGCCGCCGTAATCGTGTGCAGTGTGATATGGAGTGCAGGAAGAATAAAGAGATTGGAGGAATAAAGTGAGGCGATTGACCGGTCATATGAAACGGATTCTGTTTCCGGCACTGTTTTTCTGCGCATTTGCGCTGTTTGCGGAGCAGTTTGCGCTCCTGACCGATCTCCATGTGAGCCCCGGAACTCCAAATGCGGAGGCGCTGGACAAGGTTGTCGCCGAAATCAACCGGGACGGATATGATTTTGTGATCGTCTCCGGCGATGTCTCCAATCAGGGGACGGACGCCGAGCTGGAAACGGTGAAGAAATCCCTCTCCGCGCTGCGCGTTCCGTATCATCTTGTGCCGGGCAACCATGAAACCAACTGGTCGGAGAGCGCGGGGCTGACGATTCAGAAACTCTGGGGCGGCGACCGTTTCCAGTTCAAAAGCGGCAAATGGCTCTTTGTCGGCTTCAACACGGGCCCCTATATGAAAATGGGGGACGGCCATGTGAAGGCGGAAGACATCCTGTGGCTTGACCGCGTCCTGCACGACGAACTGAAGGAGGGGGACCGTGCCGTTTTCGTCGCCCATTATCCTGCGAATGAATGGCTGAGCAACGGAGCCGAGATCATCGAACTGATGCGGAAGTATCACGCCGCGGCGATGTTCTTCGGGCACGGTCACGCGCTCCGCGCCTATAATCTGGGCGGCATCCCCGGAATCATGGGGCGTGCGCTCTTCAATCCGAAGGACCGTTCCTTCGGCTATACCGTGGTCGTGATGAAGGACGACCGTTTCCATGTGTATGAAAAGAAGCTCGGGCAGGCGCGTTCCGACGCGGTCTATGCGTTTCAGGCGTCCGAGCCGTTTTCCCATCTTCCGTCCGTGCCGGAGCCCGCGCCGATCGGTGGCAGACTGCCGCGTGCGTGGGACGCGGATCTGATTCTGAGCGCGGACGCCTCCATCTTCACGGGCGCGGCGTTTTCCGGGACCGTTTTCTATTACGGAACCTCCACGGGCGAACTGCGCGCGTTCGACTGGCTGCGGCGCAGGGAGTTGTGGCGTCTGGACCTGGGCGGGACACTTTATTCCACGCCGCTCTATCATGAGGGGCGTGTCATTGTCGGGAGCATCCGCAGGGAGGTTGTCTGCGCGGATGCGGCAACAGGGAAAATTCTGTGGCGCATTCCCGCGCCGCTTCCCCTTGTCAACGACGGGTTGATCGCCGGCGGATCTCTCTATCTGGGACTGGGCGGACGGGAGTTCTGCAAAATCGACCTGAAAAACGGAAAAAAACTCTGGAGCTGGAGCGGCGCGGAAGGTATTTTTCAGGCGCAGCCCGCGCTCGGAGAGGGAAAAGTCGTTTTCGGCGCGTGGGACCGCCGTCTCTACTGTCTGGACGCTTCTTCCGGCAAACTGCTGTGGCAGTGGGACAACGGTCATAAGCAGAAACTCTATTCTCCGGGGAACTGCGTGCCGGTCATTGCTTCCGGGAAGGTGTTTCTCGTCGCGCCGGACCGTTTCATGACCGCGCTTGACCTGAAAACCGGCCGTCAGCTCTGGCGCACCAACCGCTTTACCGTCCGGGAGTCGCAGGGAATCTCCGCCGACGGGCAGCGCGTTTACGCAAAGACGATGAACGGCCGTCTGATTGCCGTGGACTCTGCTTCCCCGGAATACCGCTGTCTCTGGGAGGTCGATCTGAAATTCGGCTATGAGCATAATCCATGCCCGATTCTGGAACATGACGGAATTGTCTATGCCGGGTCGCGGCAGGGCGTGCTTGCCGCGGTCGATTCCGGAACGGCTGCGCTGCTCTGGACATACAAGTGCGGCAACTCCTCCATCAATAAAATCATCGCAGGGCCGGACGGCGGCGTCTGGGTGACGCTGATCGAAGGGAAGGTCTACCGCTTCTTCCGCAACAAAGCAGCTGCGGAATAAGCGGAAAATACAAAGATCAGGCTTCGCGTCCCGCCAGAAGCCCCGTGACGATCTCCTTGAAGCGGCTGCCGCGTTCGGCGTAGTTCCTGAACATGTCCATGCTCGCCGTCGCGGGGGAGAGCATCACGCAGTCGCCGGCCTTCGCCATGGAGCAGGCGTCCTTGACCGCCGATTCGAGGCTGCTCGACATCTTGCATTTCACTTTGCCTGCGATTGCATCGTGGATCTTTTCCTTGCACTGTCCGATCAGAAACGCCTGGCGGATATGCGGAAGACTCGGAGCGAGCTCCGTGAAGTCCATGTCCTTGTCCAGTCCGCCGAGAATCAGAATGATGTTCTGTCCTGCCGCGAACGTCGCGACGGCCGCGTTGACCGCGTGCGGATTGGTCGCCTTGGAGTCGTTGATGTAGCGGATTCCGTTTTTCTCGAGAAACACCTCCATCCGGTGCGCATCCGGCAGGAACGAGCGGATCGCGTCGCGGACGCAGGTGGCGAAGATCGCGTCCTCCCCCAGAAGCGCGCGGACAAGCGCCAGCGCCGCCATGATGTTTTCCGCGTTGTGAAGCCCTTTCAGCGCGGACTCGGCAAAGGGGAGAATCTCTCTTCCGTGAAAACAGATGATCCCGTTTTTCAACGTGAAATCGGCATCCGGATCGGTTGCGGAGAAGGTGGTCACCGGGAGTCCGGCGGGAAGGAAACGCTTCCTGTATCCGAGAAGATTGCTGTTGATGATCCTGGTCTCCGGCGGTGCGGAGAGCGAGCCCGAGAAGATGCGGAACTTGGTTTCGGCGTAAGCGTCCATTCCGCCGTGCCGGTCGATGTGGTCGCTTGCGATGTTGAGAATGACGCCCGGGTGTTTCGGAAACTGCGAAACGGTGTCGATCTGGAAGGAGCTGACTTCCACGACAAGGTATTTGACACGCTGTTCACACACTTCGATCGCGCAGTCGCTGAGGGCGTGCCCGATGTTTCCCGCGGACTCCGCCCGGATCGCCGACGCGCGCAGGAGAGCGGTTGTAAGTTCGGTTGTCGTCGTTTTCCCGTTTGTCCCGGTAATGGCGGCGATCGGGCAGGTGATGTGTCTGAGCGCGAATTCAAGTTCACTGATCACTTCCTTGTTCATCCGCTCCGCCGCGAGAAAAAGCGCTGCTCCTCGGCGGACGCCCGGACTCATGACGGCAGTTTCACAGCGTGGGAGAGTGATCTCTTCCGTCCATGAAAAAAAGAGATCCATCCTGACGTCTGGATATTGTTTCCGGATTTCCGCGGCCTGCTCGCGCATTTCGCGTGTGGAATTTTCATCGACAATGACAATGTGTTTACCGAGATAGCCTGCGAGGCGGGCGGCGGCCTGTCCGCTCACGCCGAACCCGCAGATCATGACGCTGTTTTCCAAATCCATAATTGCACAATCCTGTTTATTCTTCTTTTTAATATACTTCACGGATTGAAAAAAACACGATCCGGAAGTATTTTTAAAAGTCTTTTTTTCAGGATTTCCCGTCCCGGCCGATACTGTCCGGGACTTAACTTACGATTGAGAACTGGAGCAGGGGTTTTTATGGGTTTCGCATGCGGTTTCGTCGGACTCCCGAACGTCGGGAAGTCGACTCTTTTCAATGCGCTGTGCAAAGGCGGCGCGGCGTCGGCAAATTTTCCGTTCTGCACGATTGATCCGAATACGGGCATCGTTCCCGTGCCGGATAAGCGCCTGGACGAGCTGGCACGGATGGAACATTCGGCGAAGATTGTTCCGACGACGCTGAAATTCATTGATATTGCCGGACTTGTGGAAGGGGCCAGCCAGGGGGAGGGCCTTGGCAACCAGTTCCTCGGCCATATCCGCGGCGTAGACGCCATTGCGCATGTCGTGCGGTTGTTTGACGATCCGGACATCGTCCATGTCGCCGGACGCGTCGATCCCGCGCATGACCTGGAGCTGATCCTGACCGAACTCATGCTTGCCGATCTCGACCATCTGACGGGCCGGCTCGACCGCGCGCGCAAGCAGATCCGCAATGCAGATGCGGAGGCGAAATTTGAATTTGAGCTGGCCTCCTCTTTTGCCGAAGACCTCAGCAGCGGCAGACTCCCGAAGCCGGATAAAAGCGATCCGAAGGTGAAAAAGGCGCTCGCGGATCTCCAGCTTCTGACGCTGATGCCCGCGTTTGTCTGCGCGAACACTGACGAGGACGCTTTCCGCGCATTCGGAAAGGAGGAAAAATCCCGATCCCTGATCGAATGCGCCGCGCGTCACGGACTTGAAGTGGTTCCCGTCTGCGCGAAGCTCGAAGAGGATCTCAGCACGATGTCGCCGGAGGACGCGCAGGTGTTCCTTGAGGATATCGGCGTAAGCGAAAGCGGGCTCGAACGCGTGATCCATACCGGATACCGGCTGCTCGACTACATCACCTTCTTCACCGCGGGTCCGACCGAATCCCGCGCATGGACCATCACGCGCGGCATGACCGCGCCCGAGGCCGCCGGCAAGATTCATACGGATATGCAGAAGGGATTCATCCGCATGGAGGTCGTCTCCTATGACGATCTGATGAAATACGGCTCCTGGAATGCGGCGAAGGAGGCGGGGCGCCTCCGTATCGAAGGCAAGGAGTATGTCGTGCAGGACGGAGATTCGGTTTTTGTAAGATTTTCCGTCTGAAACAGTTCTAATTAATACGGGGGAAGGAAATTGGCAGCGGCGCCCAACAGCATTCTCAAACGGGTCGGCGGTCTTGCCGGAGCGACGTTCGCAAGCCGTCTCCTCGGGTTCTTTCGCGAGATCCTGACCGCTTCGATCCTCGGCGGCGGCACGATCGCGTCGGCGTGGTCGCTGGCGTTCATGATTCCGAATCTCTGCCGCAGGGTGTTCGGCGAAGGGCTTCTGGCAACCGTCCTGATCCCGATGATGACGCACACCATCGAGCGGAGCGGAGCGGAAACCGCGAGAAAACGCTTCTCCACGATCTTCATCTGGCTGGGCCTGATCCTCTGTGTGGTCACCGTCATCGTGTCGAGCATTTCGATGATGCTCCTGCCGTTGGCGACCGCGCCGCGCGTGGTGCTGACGCTGAAGCTCATTCCGCTGATCATGCCGTACAGCATCTTCATCTGTCTGATCGGCGTGATGACCTCGCTGATGAACAGCATCAAGGTGTTTTTCCTGCCCGCGCTGGTGAGTCTCGGGCTGAACATCTGCATGATTCTCTGCCTCTGGCTGGTCTGTCCGCTATTCCGTTCCGAGCCTTCGAAGATGCTCGATGCGCTGGCAGTTTCAGTTCTGGTTTCCGGGGTGCTGGAACTGTTTCTGATGCTTCTTCTCCTCCGGAAGCACAAACTTCTGCCTGTCTTTTCCTGGAAGACATTCCGGGGGCTCCGCGCGCTTGTGGAGATCTGGCGCCTGACCCTGCCGGGACTCTTCGGAGCCGTCGCCTATCAGGTCAGCGTGATTGTCGACCGCAGTGTCGCCTGCTGGATCGGACCTTACGCAGTGCCGGCGCTGGCTTACAGCGACCGCCTGATCTATCTGCCTATCGGGGTGTTTGCCGTGGCGTTCGGGACGGTGTCGCTGACCGAGATGTCCGCGATGGCGGTCCGGCGCGACTACGATGACATGATCCATACCATGTTCTCCTCGATGCGCCTTCTCCTGTTCCTGACTGTTCCGCTGGCGGCGTTCATGTGCCTGTTTCATACGGAGCTGATCCGGATGGTCTACTACCGCCATGCCTTCGGAGAGACCGCGCTGGCGGAGACCGCCTGGGCGTTTCTCTTTTATGCGTTCGGGATTCCGGCGTTCGCCGCGATGAAGGTCACGCTCGCCGGATTCTATGCGCGCAAGGACATGAAGACCCCGATGTATGTTTCAGTCTTCTGCATCTGTGTCAACATCGGACTGAATTTCATCCTGATGATTCCGCTCCGGCAGGGCGGGATTGCGCTGGCCACCGTGATCAGTTCGTATCTGAACAACCTGATTCTGCTTGTGATACTCGAACGTGCCGTCGGAGGTGTGCCGTGGCGCGGAATCCTGAAATATCTTGCGGCGCTTCTCGTGATTTCGCTTCTGGGACTCTATCCGGCATGGCTCGCCGCGCGCTTCGCCGCCCCGCTTTCCGATCTCGTGCCGCTCGTTCATGATTTTGTGCCGCTTTGCGCCGCAGGATGTGTTTTTGTTGCAATCTTCCTGATTCTTGCTATATTATTCCGCATACGGGAAGTGAACGTGTTATACAGCCGTTTCTCCGGAAACAAAAGGAAAGAGGTGTGAATATGGAATTCTACGATGTGATCGGAAAACGCCGGAGCATCCGCTCCTACAAGCCGGATGCCGTACCCGATGAAGCGCTGCGGAGAATCGGCGAGGCCGTGCGCTCCGCGCCGACGGCGTGCAACCGCCAGCCATACAGGATGTGGATTGTCCGCAATCCGGAGAAACGCGCCGCGCTGGCGAAGATCTATGCGCAGAAATGGTTTGCGGAAGCGCCAGCCATTGCCGTTATCGCCGGATGCGAATCGGAGGCGTGGCATCGTCTGGAAGGCGATACGATTGTGAATGTGGATGTCGCGATCGCGATGGAGCATTTCATGCTTGCCGCCACGGCGGAGGGCCTCGGATGCTGCTGGATCTGCGCGTTCCGTCGCGCGGAGGCGGACAAGGTGCTCGGACTGGATCCGAAATATCATGCCGTCGCCTTGTCTCCGCTCGGATACCCTGCCGCCGCGCCGGGACCGTTCGTCCGGAAACCGCTGAGTGAACTCTTTGAAGTGGTCGACTGACGATGTGGAAGACCGAATATGCTCCGGATGGCTCTGTTGCCTGTGAGTCTCCCGCGCTCCGCATCGCGACCGACACACCGGGCGTGGACGCGTTCACGCTGCGGATCGGGAAGGATTTCACGCTGTCCACGCTTCCCGTGAAGATCGGCGAGCTCTCCGAGACGATGGCGCTGGCTGCGAAACGCCGTCCGCACACCTCGGAGGACGGTTCGGAAATCCTGATTGAACAGGAGAACGCGATCCCGTTCGGAAGCGAGCCTGTGGTCAAGCGGAAGATCCGTCTTTCGGAAGAGCTTCTCAGCGTGACGATGGATCTGGAGATGCGCGCCTCGTGTGAAATGAAGGAGATTTCCGCGGGCGGCGTGATGCTTGCCGGACCTGTGGAGAAGATCCGTTTTCTCGGCATGCCGGGGAAGGGGGATTTTGTTCCCGTTTTTTCGGAGGAGAAAGACTTTGCCGCGGCGGAGGATGGTTCGGTCTTGTATGACGAGGCCTATCCGCCGTTCGGGATTGTTTCCGAGTCGGGTAAAAACGCGGTTGATCTGATCGTCGGGGATGACTTCTGGCGCTGGACAAACGCCGGGCGCATTGGAGGAACCTGCCGTTTCATCGTGGAGAAGAAGGACGGCGCGCTTCATTTCCTCTGGCATATTTTCACGCTCAAGCCCGATACGGAGATGCCCGCCGGGCGCAACTGGCGTCTGACCTGGGCGGCCTCCTGGCATCTCTCCGGAAGGAAAAAAGCCAGGAAAACTGCATTCAAATCGACATTTCAGCTGGCTGGAGTTGAATGGCAGGACTCGGCCTGTGCGGTTCTTTCCGTCAGAAAGAGTGCGAAGAAGCGGCAGGGTTCTTCCGGGAAGAAGAATCCGGTCTGTCTCTGTTCCGGGGGCGCGCTGAATCTCCTGAAAAAGTGGCTGCGTTCGCAGCTGGCGGAAGCAGGGGAGGGCGATGTGTTCGCGGTGACGGGTGTTGTTCCGCACTACTGTGTTGCAGCGGGTCACATGGAGCGTGCGCATTTCGAGTCTCTGCCGCACTGGGATCTGGCTTCGCTTCTGGAATTCCGGCGCTGGGCGAACCGTCAGCTTGCGCTGCGCGGTGCGCGTCTGGAGCTGATTGCGTCGGAAGATTCTCCGTTCAAAGGTTTCATGACGCTTCAATGAGGCTCTTTTCCTGAAACTGTTGCTTGGGGAATGTGTAAGACTGTTTCATGTTTCATCAGCGCTTCGGCGAGAGCATCCAGTTTTTGCCGTTCCCCGTCCAGTTCATTCATTGTCTTCGCGGCGGCTCCCCGGGAGACAATCTGCTGCAGGCGCTGATTCATTCCGGGATCCTTTCTTTCCGCCAGTTTCCGACGGCAGAAATCCATCAGTCTGTAATCCTCTCTGCCGAGGCTGTGGGCTTCCAGTCTCCGCGAAGGCAGGACTTTTCCGTAAGTGATGTCGGCATAGACTGCCCCGTAATTGGTCCGGATTCCGTTGGCCCATCCGTTCTGGAAGTCGAATCCGTCGCCTCCGGCATGTTCCTCCATATGCCAGAAAAGGCAGACTCCGCGCATGCCGTCGCGGAAATTCTGCCAGAACATCCGGCGATAGATGAGAGGATGTGCGGTGTTGGAAAGCACGAGATAGCTCCACAGCTCTCTGCTCCGCCAGATCTTCATGGTTTCTTCGGGGACCTGCCAGCGCAGCGGACAGAAAACGTCAAAATATTCCGCCTGCGCACGCATGTTTTTCATGACAGTGGCTGCGGGAGTTTTGTAAAGCATGAGGCTGTTGGCAAACAGGCGGAATGCCGGATCGAGTTTTTTGAGCTGACGGGCCAGAAGAAGCGACTGTGCAATCGGCGATTCGGGATTGTCCACGTCGCCGTCCGCCTCATCTATTGTCTGAATGAGAATTCTTTCCTGCGGTATGCCGTATTTTTTCTTCCAGTGCCCGCACCAGAAATGCAGCGTATCCGCGAGAGCCTCTGCAAAGGTTTCCGAACCTCTTTCGGGTTTTGCTGCTCCGTCCGTCCGGAAGCGCATGTTTTTCAGACGGGCGAAATCAAGCATGATTTTTATGCTGTTGCGCGGGAATCCGGCCGCAAACGCCCGGTCGATGACCGAATCGATCTGCCGCATGTCAATGCTTTCCTTCTGTATCCGTCCGGCGGCATCAAGTTTTGGCCAGACGCGGGAGAAACACGTTGCCGAAGTGAATTGAATCACCAGGGTGTCGGCTCCGTATCCGGCATAGAGCTTGAGCAGTTCGTGATTTTTATCATTGTTCCAGCGGTGGAAGGCATAGGAGTAATAGACAAGATCCGGAGAGCAGCCGGAAACGTCCACCGGTGATACCCTGATTTCCAGCGGAATGATGCGGGTCGGGAAATCCGCCCGTTCGGATTTGACTGCCAGTTCACCCGCATAGATGCCGGGTTTCCAGGATCTTCCGTCCACCCTAATCAGCAGCGGGGTCGTCGTCTGCGGCGGCGTCCGGACCAGCGATCCCAGCGGAAGTTCCAGCAGCGGATCGAAGAGCGGCATGCTGTTGAAATCGCTGAGTTCGAGTATTTCAAAGAGTTTGATACGGTCCGCGCCCGGTGCGCCGGAGCCGTCGAAGGAATGCGGATTGTATTTCGAGAACCATTTGATTCTTCCGAGATAAGGGCGGGTGCTGAAATTGGTCAATGCCAGTCCGAAGCAGACTTTGCCGTTGCAGGGTACTGTAATGGAGATTTTTTCCACTCCTCCTGTTCCGGGACGGAGGGAAAAGTCATTGTTCCACGGACTGGTTTCCCATACCAGCAGATTGGTGCCGTGCTCCAGATGCAGAAGCGAGAAATCCAGCTGCGTGAGAGCATCTTCCAGATCGGCAAATGTTTCCGGACTGTCCTTGCATTCCGGCAGAGCGTTTTTCAGACGTTCCGCCCGGCGCCTGATCTGGTCGCATTCCCCCGGCGCGTTTCCCTGAAAAACGGAAAGGCGCCTGAGCAGACTTGACAGGCGCTGTTCCAGATAAGGCTGAAAACCGCCCGCGATCAGTTTGCCGAACAGCTGCGGCGAGTGAAAGTTCCGTCCGACCGGAGCCCATGTGGAGAGACCTCCGGCAGTGTCGCCGCCGCGCGTGAAGTTGCCGCGGAACAGCGAAGCGTTTCCTGTTCCCGTGATGCCGAGTTCCCCGCACGGGATGCGCATGAGAACCTCATAGCCTTCCCGTGTGGTTTTCACCTCCGCACGGAACGAACTGCGCCATTTCGGATCCGGGATTCCGGGCGCACTCAGTTTTCGTGCCTGTTTTTTCCCGTTGACGTTCACTGTGTAATGGAAATAGGGAAGCGCTTTCGGGGAAGGGGAGAAAAAGAATTCGACATATTCGCCTTTTCCCGCGGAAGAAGCCGGATCTGGCTTCAGACTGAGTCCCGGCGGAACCGGGCAGCGGAACTGCACTTCAAGCGTATCATGGTCAAAACGAAGTGCCGCCTGTGCCGCCGACTGATGGAAGATTTCCGGTGCGCGGCGATACTGTCCAAAGACTCCCTTCGCCTGGTCGAGCACGGTAAAGGGCCCGGTCCGGTGATCCGGGCTGGAAGTGATTTCCAGACAGGGCAGGGCGTGGAGGCGGAGGATTGCCGGAATCAGAAACAGCAGAATCAGGAGCGTGTGCTTTGTCATTTTATTCTCCGGTCAGGTATTGAATGGATTTTTTGAAATATCCGAAATACTTGTTGATTGGAATGCTGGATGTGTTTGTGATATACAGCAGCTGCGTCTGCCTGACGGCGGTGACATGGCCGTCCGCGAATGCGCAGTTGGCGAATCCGCCATGCCGTCGTGTCGGCCTGTGCCCCGGATAGGTCGGGTTTGCCTCATACTGGCATGCGGCGTCGTTCCGCAGATAGAGCATATCATCGTTGTATCCGATTTCCGCCATGACCAGAATCGTGGACGGGAATTTCAGGCGGCTGATCTGCGCTCCGGCACCGTAGGTGGAACCGGCCGGCACCCAGCTGGCCGTCAGATAGTTGGCCGCAAGGAAGAAGCAGTTGTAGCCGTAACTGACTCTCTGCTGGGAAACCACCGGACTGCTGTTTGCCTTTTTATCCATGGGGCAGTAGAGCGAGGTCTTCGGCCCCTGGCGGTTTTCGCTCAATTTCTTCACATCGATTCTGATCTGCTGCCCGACCTCATGATACCAGAAATTATAGTAGGAGCTGCCTGGGCTTGTCGGCCAGTTGACTCTGTACATGAAGTATCCGCCATAAGTGTCTGTATAGAGCATGTGTGCGGTATTCCAGCTTTTCATCTGGGAGGAACATGTGACTGCCTGGGCTTTTTCCTTTGCCTTGTTCAGGGCGGGAAGCAGCATGGAGGCCAGAATGGCGATGATCGCAATTACGATCAGGAGCTCGATCAATGTGAAATTCTCCGGTTTGCCAGAGGCTTCCTGTCCATCAGGAAAAGACCGGATGCGCGCCGTTTTTTCCTGCTTCCCGGAATCGTGCGGCGATGTCCGGTTCCGCGGACTGCATGGGAGGAGTGTTTTGAATTTCATGGGATTCCCCTTTTGTTTTTGAATCACTTCTGTCCTTCTGTATTAATTATATGGAAAAAAAGAAAAATGACAACTTGATTTTCTGATAAAAATATATAATATTGAATCACATTTATTCAATATTGCGGAAAAGGAGCAGAAGATGGAACGACATCTTTCCGGAGCCGTGGAGAAAGCGCAGACATCCCGGCATTCCTATGACCGGTATCCGAAAAACTATCAGAAGCATATGCGCGAGATTCAGGAGGAACACTGGTACGACGTGTTCCCCTTTTCCCTCGCACTCTGGCCGCAGAGTTTCCGGGAGGCCGAACGGCTCGGCTCCTGGTGGCGCGACCGCTGCAACTATCCGCTTCTCACAATCGAATTCATGCTGGACGGCGAACTGATTTACGAGCAGGAAGGGCAGGTGCACCATTTACATGCGGGTGACCTCTATCTTTCCCATCCCGGCAACACCATCCGGATTCAGAACGCACCCTGCAAGTATGCGTATCAGCTTCAGCTGTGCGTGGCCGGTTCGCTTCTGAAGCTGCTTCTGGAGACCTTTGACCTGAAACGGACATTCCGGATGCGCTGTCCGGAGCGGAATGAGCTCGAATCGCGTCTGCGTGCGTTTCCCGGCGTTCTGCGCGACAAGGATCCTCATACGCGGGTTCAGGCGAGCTCCATGACCTATGAACTGATCGCCTGGATTGCCGAAAACAAACACGAATTCTCTTTGTCCGATCTGCCGCCTCCTCTGACACACACCATACGAAACATGCAGGCGGAATTATCGCATAATTTTTCTATTCCCGAACTTGCAGCGATGTCCAATACCAGCAAGGCGACTTTGAACCGTTTATTTCGGAAATATCTCAATACTTCTCCCCAGGTTTATTTAAATAGTCTCCGTATGGAAAACGCCAAGAACTTCATCCGGCGCGGCAGACTCTCCTTCAAAGAGATCGCCGAGCAGCTCGGATTTCGCAATTCCCTCTATTTTTCCACCGCCTTCAAGCGCTATACCGGGATGTCTCCGTCGGAATTCCGAAGGATGTCCGACGCCGCGGATTCATGAGCCGATGCCCCTGCCGGGGGGTTGCCGCATGTGCAAAGAAAAAAAATCCTGATTTTTCTGATTGCATCTTGACAATGCTGCGGAATGGATTATAATAATTGGTGTCACGCGTTACCAAACGGATGACCGAGTGAAAAACAAGCAAGCAGAACAGGGAGAAAGGAAATGTTGAAGTTCGGAATCATCGGAGCCGGCCGCCTTGGAAACGTGCATGCCGGCAACATCGCCCAGCTGAAGAATCTGAGTGGAATTGAGGCGCAGGTTGCCGCCGTCTACGATCCGAAGGAATCCGCGGCGAAGGAGATGCATGAAAAATACGGCGCCGTGATCTGCTCCGGTCCCGGGGAACTGGCGGACATGCCCGGCCTGGACGCGGTCGTCATCGCCTCGCCGACCTACTGCCATCAGGAGGGCATCCGCGCCGCTGTCGCCGCAGGGAAACACATTTTCTGCGAAAAGCCGCTCTGCCGTGATCTGAAAAATTCTCTGGAGATGCTGGAACTGGTACGCAAGTCGGACAAGTTCTTTGCAATCGGATTTGTCCGGCGCGCGATGGCGAAGACAAAAAAATGCAAGGAGCTGCTGGATTCCGGCCTGATCGGCAGAGTGCGCTTCTGCAATGTGGATCTGCCGCTCGGCATGTATCGCCGTGAATACGGCGACTGGTTCACGGATTTCGACAAATGCGGCGGTGTGATCGTCGATATGCTGGCGCATCACGTGGATCTTGCGAACTGGTTCTTCGGGGAGCCGGAACGGGTTTACGCCGACGGGATGCTTCTGGACCCGACGCAGAAGGAACCCTCCGACATGGTGGACGGAATCGTCACCTACCGCAACGGCGTGATCTGCAATCTCTTCTGCACCTGGCAGCGTTTCGGCCGCTCCAATGAACTGATGGAGATTTACGGCGAAAAAGGTTCGCTCAGCCTGACCGGCGCGGATACCGTGACTTATTATCCGCTCGGCGGGGAAAAGCAGGAGATCGCCGTCGGAGTCTCCTCCGATGCGGGCACCGGAGTCGAGGAGGTCAAGGTCGCGTCCGGCTATACGCAGGAGATCATTGACTTTGCAAAGAATATTCTCGGCGAGAAGGTCGAGCTGCCCGGCGTGCAGGACGGATTCAACTCCATCCGGATTGCGCTCGGGATGATCGAATCGGTCCGGACCAAACAGGTTTACCGCTTTTGAACGCTGCCGTTTTTCCGGAAATCCGCCCCATGACGTTTTCCACGCATGCGGCGGATTTTTTATTCAAAAAAAACAGTTTCATACAGCGATGCTCTGCATCGCAAAAATGCTTCGTGCAGGACTCTCAGTCCTGCCGCGGTCCAGCTGCGTAAGCTGGTCGCCGCAGGCGAAATCCCCGATACCGCGTATGCTTGCATCGCGG
>CASEFP010000062.1 GCA_949287225.1 uncultured Lentisphaeria bacterium | reverse complement strand
CTGCGGACTGTAAAAAAAGTCCCAAATCCCATCAAGTGTAATTTCTCGCATTTTATACTCCTGAAAAAATTAAATAAATATTGGAAGATTATCAAACTCACATTTTTCTGTTTCAACTGTCAAAACATCACTCATATCAATGAAGCGGCAACAGAATCCCCAGGCATTGCCGGCTTTCCCGCTTAAGCCCATTGTAAATTCATGTTCGCCCGCATCCAGAATCAAATCATGAGAAAATTCATCAGGAACAATGGGATTCAACACGGAGTCCGAAGACAATATCTCACGATTGTCACACAGCAAACGGAAATTGGAATCTGCTCCGAACAATAAGCGGCAATTTATTTTTCGGCGGCAGAAACAGCGCCATCGGACAAAACGGTGATAAGCGCCTTTTTCCAAAATACGGTCAATCCCAAGATAAATATTGCTACTCTTCACTTCACTAAAATGAAGGCGTTCCATTTGGGACGCATCAGGAAGAAGATGTGAAAAACTGTCCTCGCCCATCACAGGTTCCGATACTTCGGCTTTAGACAGCATCGGAGTCGTTCTGAAAACATCATGGGAATACAGTGGACCGAAAGCCGGCAATGCCCTCCCGGCTTTATCATAAATATTGCCAACGGAATTGCACCCGAAACAGTAGGCGATCTTGCAGCCAAGAGAGGAAAACGATGAAACTGTTATTTTAGAGCCGTCAAGTTCACAGCGGAACGGGGGGGGGCAAGCTCATTATTGCTGCCTGCCTTATGAAGAGAAAAAGTTAAAGGCAAGGCATGGCTGCTATGCAGATCCCCTACTGTGTTTTCTATATGAATCACGGTCCGGTGTTCATGAAGAACTGGATCATGCTCATATTCAATTTTACCTATTTTCAAGGGTGCTCTTTCATTGCTGAATTCCTTCAGAAAAGCCATTGCATCTGCCATCCGCCGACCAAGGATACACTGGGCTCTTCCGCTTAAATGAATAGAATCGTCGCACTCAAGATCAATCGTCGGAACAACTGCACAATGAGCCGTGCGCTCCGCAAGAAGACGCTGCTCCTCACGGATACGACTCCAATGGTTTTCCAAGACAAAATCATATTCGCATGTTGTCCGTCCAAGTTGGGCAAGAACAATTGGCAGTTCAGCATCATTGAAATCTCTTCTCATTGCCGAAAATAATTCTGCTGTATTCTTGCTGTATTCTTCAACCGTTTCAGCTTTTGAAGTATCCGTACACCCCTGATACCATAAAACTCCTGCTATTCTTTCCCCATTCAGGATAAAGCGTCTGTACATTGCCCCATATAAGGAATTTTCACCCTTGTCTTTCAGTTCCGGATTCCACAGTTTCAGGGTTGTGCCGCCGTGAGCGGACGCGATCAATCCCTGCGGAACGGACATTTTTTCCGCCATTGCCTGACCGAAAGCCACTCCGGGACCGACTCCCTTCAGCGGAATTTCAGGACTGTTGTCGAAAGCATGATGCCCGCCGTTCAAGGTCCAGTGGATTTCGGCTTTCGCCTTATTCATATTGTGCAGCGGATCTCTGGCAACATCCCAGCGGTCATCCAGATAAAATGCCCGGACATCCTTGCGGGGAGGTAATGCCCCGCTCATTTTGCCCACGCCCTGCATGTTTGACTGTCCTGCCAGAATCCAGACATCCCCGACCAGCAGATCCGTAAAGACTGCATCGGACACCCCGTCGGTCAGAGTGATCCGGTAAGGTCCGCCGGCTTTCAGTCCTTTCAGAAAACCGCAGAAAAATCCGTTGTCATCACTGCGGGCGATGAGCTGTTTTCCGCCGCCGGGCAGAATTGCCGCAACTTCGCAGTCCGGTCTGGTTTCGCCGCAGATTTTCTGTTCACACACATTGTCCGCATTGCGCTGCATGACCATGTGTTCAAAAATTCCGCTTGTTATTTTCATTTTTTCCTCAATATGAATCAGTCTTGGTAATCAGGACAGTCTGCGCGGTCTGCCGGAATCAGAGTGTTCTGTTCCCGGATCAGGTACAGAATTTCGCCCTGTTTCATGGCTTTTTCAAAAACAGCGGTGCCGGGCATCTGGATTTTCAGAGTCTGATTGCGGGTTGCAAGAATCCGCAATGAAGTTTTTCTGCCGAAAATTTTTCTGCCGCTGATCCGGAATCCGCCGGGAGCAAACATATTGTCGAACGTCAGGTTGCGTGCCAGCGACGGCGTTCCGTAGAATGCCCGGAGTATGCCGTTCTGACAATGCAAATACTGTTCCTGAATCGCCGTAACCGCACCCATGCCGCCGTCCATCTGCATGACTTCGCCGCGGATGTCGGCATAAATGGTGAATCCTTTGAACCTGCCGTCATGCAGAGAGCCGCCGCCTTCGTTGGTGAAATTGGCTTTCCAGATATTCAGAATCAGATTCGCCATATCGCCGTTTCCTACCCGGGTGAAAATCTGGGACGCCCACGGCATACACCACCCGGTCCATTGTCCCATTCCCAGACACACCCAATGTTCCAGCGTGTTGGTTATGATGTTTTTCCATTGCGGCGACTCCGGATCAAGGGTATCAAACGGACAGAGCCCGCCCAGATGCGAATGATGGCGGTGACTTTCTTCCAGCAGCAGTCCGTCCCACAGTCCGATTTCATTGTTCATGACCGACGCCTCCGGCAGTTTTTCGCGGACCTTGAACCAGAACGGATCGGGCGTTTCTCCCAGCAGGTCCGCTGCTTTGAGCAGGTTTTCCGCCAGACGATGAAGTGCGGCCAGCTGAAAACTGGAGTTGCATCCCCAGGCGTCAATATCGGACCCGCGGTATTCCGGCGAGACCGAGACCGGCAGAGACAGCAAACCGTTTTCTCCGGTTTCCAGCATGGCCGCAAAAACGTTCATCACACCTTTCATGAAATCATAAACATCGCTGCGCAGATATTCCATATCTCCGGAGTAATCGCAGTAATCAAACATCATCATGGCGATCCAGGCGGAACAGCCGTGGTCAATGGTTCCGGTCCAGAAATTACCCATGCAGCGGGCGCGGTCGTCCACCGCATGAGGCAGCATGTAGCCGTCTTCGATTCCCGCGAAACAGCACGCATTGTGCCGGAGTTTTCCGCGCCACGACAGCACCAGGTCAAACAGTTTTTTCAGGTGTGCGAATTTTCCGGCTTTTAGACCGGGCAGGCTGCACAGCTGGACATTGATGTTGAAATGGTAATCTCCCTGCCACGGCGGCAGTCGGTCATCCTCGATCCATGGACCCTGAAGCCCCGGAGGAATCCCGCGCGGATTGGTCATGATCCCATATTTGTACAAGCCGTGCCAATACAGTTCCTCCATCGCGGGATCGTCGTGAGTGATGCCCGGAATTTCCTTCCAGTAATCCGTCCACCACTGTTCCGCGCTGTCCCGGATTTCTTCGAAAGACCGGGTGTTCAGGGATTTCAGTTCCTGTTCTCCATTCAGACCCCGATGAAAACTTACCACGGCGCAAGTGCTGTTCCGGCGGTACAGCATGGCAAAGGATGGATCGGCTGGCATGGGCTGAATGAAAGCTCCGCCGTGTTCATACGAATATTCCTGAACCGGCGCAAATCCGCGTTCTTCCAACGAGTTATGTTCGCTCAGCTCCGATGAACTGTAATCGACACCCCGGAACAGTTCCCAGGAGGATTTCAGCTGCAGAGTACAGTTTTCCAGTCCGGAACACGCCGCGGCATTCCGCAGGGACATGTCGGCGTAGAAATCCAGATATTTCTCACATCCGTTCAACGCATAATAAATGCGGATTCTGCCTTTTGCGAGCGTCTGTTCATACCGCAGAAGTTCCGCTGATTCCGGCAGAACGATCACCAGCCGTCCGACCGGAATCAGCGAAGGACGGTTCACCGTACCGACTGTTTGCGTGGCGAAAATTTTCCGGATGGCATCGGCATCGCGTTTTTCCAACGCGGCACGGATGTCCTTGAAATTCTGTTTGTCCGTCCATTCCATGCCGCCGCGGTGATCCCAGAGATCGGCACAGCCCAGACTGATGTTCAGAATATTTCCGGTTCCCCAGATCATCTCTCCGGTTTTTCCGTTTCCCAGCAATGCCCCCGTCTGAATCCGTGGCAGAGGAAAATTGCGTTTCACTGTCAGCATAAAAATTACCTTTTCCCTTTTTTCAAATCCCTGTTTCCAGTACCGGCGGCATCAGAAGCCCCATCGGTACTGTCTGTTTTTCATCTGTTTCGCAAATCTTGAACTGCTTGGTCCCGGTCCAGTACGGCCAGCAGTCCCGCAGATAAAACGGACCGAACGCATTCCGGCGATGATTGTACACCGTAACATACAGCCGGTCTTTGCCGTTTCGTCTCAGATGCGGAGTGATTTCCAGCCGGAACGGATCCCATGCCAGCAGTTTTTCTTCACTGTCATTGACCCGGATTCCCAGTGTGCTGCCGCGCCAGGACGGGAAAGAGGCAAACACTTTTCCTTCCGGTAAGTTTTTCAACGGGAAACAGTAAGTCAGATTGCCGGCATAGTACGGCAAACCCTGCGGACACCAGTCGCCGGCGGAAAGTTTTGCAGGCAGAGCAGTGATCCGGTCGTGCCGTACCCCGAAATTCCCCAGCAGATAAATATTTTCCAGTCCGGGCTGTTCCGCGGAATACACACTGTGCATTTCAATCCGGTTTTCCCCGTTCTGAATGAAACCCGCAGGAATCGGAACAGTCCGCAGCGCTTTGTCGATCCACCAGCCGGAATTGTTCAGATTCAGCGGTTTGCCGTTGAACGACACCTGATACAGTTCCGGATTTTCCAGCACCAGCTGACAACAGGACGGAACGCAGTCGCAGGTGAAAGTCCAGCTCAGCCGGAGATCAAGCGTTTTCTGTTCCTGTTCCGGCTGACGCACCCACGGCTGAATCATGGCTTCGCCGCGCAGAACCGCGCCCAGCTGTTCCCGGAGATCGTCGTCAATATGAAGAATCAGACGGGATTTTCCCTGTTCTTTTCCGTTCACCGCATAATCCGCGTGATCCAGCACCAGCACATTCGGTTCTTCCAGCTCGAAATTCCAGTTTTCCGCCGGCAGAATTTCCGCTTTCCGTAAAACCGGTTCTTCGCGGACCGGCAATATTTCTTCCGCCGGCATATTTTTCGTGATCAGAAACAGCCTGGATGCAAGCGGTTCGAAAGAGGTTCTGAAATGATACGCTCCTCCGGAATAAGACGAAGAAACCGCATGTATGTTTCCGGTTTCCGGATCCAGTTCATATACCTTTCCGCACTGCGGCATTTTCACCGATACTGCGACTTCCGGGAATGACATGGTCCGGTTGCGGACAAGGTCTTCCTGCATCATGTCTTCCGAAAATTCCTTCCCGAAATTACAGATGAAAAGCGAATGGAAATCCTCTTTTGCCGCAAAATGATACAGCAGCGGGCGGATTTCTTTGTCTTCCGGATTTCTGAAGGAAACACGGCGGCTGCGGCTGGACAGCATTTCAATGAAATTTTCCCGGTTCACAGATGTGAAACAGCGGATGAACACATCTTCCGCCCAGTCGGACCGCGCCGCATCGACATAGAGGGGGGCGGTTCCCAGATAGCAGACCTGTCCGCCGTTCAGGGCAAACTGTTTCAGCTGTTCCAGCGTGGAACTCCGGATGGTTTTCAGCTGCGGAATCAGCACGGAACGGTACACCGCTTTTCCGACTTGCAGCTGTTCCTGTCCGGCACTGCCCAGACGGGACAGAATATCCTCGTCGCCGTAATCGAAATCCAGATTTTCCGAAAACAGTTCCCTGGTAATCCATTCAAAATCCGAATCCATGGCGGAACGTTTTTCCGGAATCACTTCCGGATGACGCAGACTGACGCTCCAGAAAGATTCCAGCGGATGTATGACCAGCAGTTCCCGGATTTCTTCTCCGCCGGTCAGAATGCTGCCGATCCGGGCAAAATAATCCTCCACCTGAGAATATTTTTCCGACCAGGGAGACTGATAGGAAATGCTGGCGGGAAAGTCGCGTTTCGACTCGCCGCTCATGGAATACCATGCCAGATGCTGACAGCGGAAATTGATCCCCAGCGCATACTGCCAGTCTCCCAGCGCCTTGTGTCCGGCAAAAGAAAAATCCCAGCCGGTGCAGCCGTAGATTTCCGTAAGCCGGACCGGTTTCCCGAACTGGCGGGCGGCGGACACACATTGCCGGGTCGCGCCGAAAACATCCCAATGCTCCGTCAGCAGGTCAATTCCCGGAATCTGCATGTGCTCATAAAAACGCATCGCCGCACCGGAACAGGCCGTCTGGGACGTCAGGCTGTCCTCCGCGAGGATATGTCCGGTCAGCTTCAATCCGTGTTCTCCGCACCAGTTCCCGATTGTGCCGGCGAAGGCTTTGACGAACATTCCCGTGATCAGGCTGTAATACGCCCAGCGGGCATGGCTGACTTCTTCGCCGGTATGGTAAAACAGTTCCGGCAGATGATCCAGCAGGTCATATCCGTATTTTTTCCGGAACTCTTCCGGAACGCGCAGGCTCCACGGCAGAGCGTCATAGGCGAAATGCGAATAGCAGGGTTCATCCGTGAATATGCCGGGAATCGTCCTGCCGAACTGCTCCCCGGTCTTCCAGAGATACTGTTCATGCGTAACTTCAACAAATTTGCGGACAGCCTCTTCATTGAGGGTGTCCAGATACGTTTCCCCGTTGAACCACGACGACCGTTCATCGTTTTTCCAGTAAAAACGGAGCAGCTGGTCCCCGGCGGCAAGTTCGCCTCGCTCCGGTTCGGGAATCCTGCGGAAACTTGAAACCGTCCTGGTTTCCGGATCGGCTGCCGCCGCAAACCAGGCAAGTGTATTTTCCGGGAATTCCACTTTCCGGAGATCTGCTGCCGGTTCGCAGTAAAGCCCCTTCATCTTGTATCGGTCGTCCCTGGTGACTTTGCCTCCCGCCGCGCCGGAAGGCCAGCGGTCTTCGTCATACAGCCACGCATTCATGCCCAGTGTTTCCGCTTCCGCCACACAGGCGCGAATGCATTCAAACCATTCATCGCCAAGATATTCCGTGTCCAGCCCGACTCTGGCGTGCATGAAAAAACCTCCGAAGCCCATTCGTTTCAGATGCCGGAGCTGACGGAGCAGTTCCGGTATTTCAAGTTTGGAATTCCACGCCCAGAACGGCGCCCCGCGGAACTTGATTCCGGGTGTACGGAATTTCTGTAAATCTGCCTGTTTCATGATCGCGTCTGCAAACCTCAGAAGGGAATAGCCACATTTTTATAGTAGACTGAACAGCCGCTTGTCCCTTTCCACTGACTGCGCAATTCGCTCAGCCCGTTGGCGTCGACATGTCCGTCTGCCCACAGGATGTTCAGACGGTTGCTGTGCCGGAAATCCAGCAGGTTGTTGCCGGACTGCGCCCAGTAGTAGTACGGTTTTTTTGCATTCCGTGCTTCGGTGAACACCGGCAGGGAAGAAGGCTGCTTCGCGCTTTTCAGCACCATTTTATACCCGGTGGAAAGGTTGTTGGTCTTTACCATGGCTCCGGTGTTCTGGCTGCTCAGCATCTTGAAGGTTTCATAATAGCCCCCGGCATAGGAAACCGCATACAGGGTGGTTACGGCGGCAGCCTGATCGTACGTTTCCGGCGAAGGCGGATACAGCGGATCAGAATCTCCGGACGGACAGACCAGCGGTTTGTAACTCGGCAGGTATCCAGCTTTGCAGTTATCCGGACGCCAGTCCGCCCAGCCCATGACCAGCGCACCGCTGAGATAAATGGTGTTGACTTTTTCCGCGGAACGCAATGCCATCTGGACGACATCATTGTTGTCGCCGGCATAGAGCATCACCGCATATCCGACTTGTTTCATATTGTTCAGACATGCAATGGCTTTGGCTTTTTCCCTTGCCGAATTCAATGCCGGAAGCAGCATACCTGCGAGAATTGCAATGATCGCAATCACGACGAGGAGTTCTATCAAGGTAAAAACCCCCGCCGCTTTCTTGTTTCTGTTCTGTTTTCTGTTCATTTGAACGACCCTTTCTTTCTGTTTAGTTTTATAATGAATGCGGACAGAGGGAATTGTATTCCCTCCGTCTGTTTCTGTTTTTTCAGTTCAGAACTCTCCAGGAGCGGATATTGCAGTTTCTGCCGTCCACCCGGATCACGATCTGCCGTTTTCCCGTTACGTTCTTCATGGGAACTCTGAACGTTTTCCATTTGAGCCATCCGCCGGTATTTTCGGTCGTGATTTCCGCCAGCACGGAATCCGGCTGATTGTCTCCGGTGATGTCATACAGCTTTACCTGTCCGCCGGCGTTTTCCGCGGAAGCCGCCAGTTCGATTTCCAGATACAGCGGCGCCTTGCTGCCGAAGTCCACTTCGCCGTAATTGATCACTGCGCCTTTTGCCGCGCGGATCCAGTTGGAGCGGTATTCCACCGGGCCGTTGGGCTGGAACTCGACAGACGGGTTGGTTTCCTTGAACGCAAAGAGCAGCCAGGACGAATCCTGCGGCGTGATCCATTTTCCGGATTTCGCCTGCAGTTTCCGATTGTTGCTGAACTGGGGAGCCGCCCCCTGAATGCTTTCGCCGGCGTCCGTGAACGAGGCGATGCGGGAGGTTGTTTCCGCCAGTGCTTCCGCTTCATTGCGGTCGTAATCTTTGCCGAGCAGCCAGATGCAGCTGGTGTAGGGAGCCAGCGTCACTTCCGGATTTTCTTCCTGTTCCAGATCAATATAGCGGACTTCCTTTTCACCTTCGGCGCAGACAGCCAGCTTGGTCATTCCCGGATAACGGGTCGTCGGGTGAACCGTGATGGTTTCATCGACTGTATTGGTGAAGAGCAGCAGAATTCTGCCGTCCCGCAGCCGTTTCCAGGCGGCACTGGCAACCTTGTCGGAAGTCTGCACGGAACGGGAGTTGCCCCAGAGACATTTCAGTTTCGGAACCGGCTGGCTGAAGGAAAGCGGACGGAGCATATCGGATTCGTTGAAATATCCGAGCAGAGCCTTGCGCAGATGCATCAGCTTTTTGGCATAAAGCCGGCGCGGATCGCCGTGCCGGATGTCGTACATATGCATCCAGCCGAGCTGTTCCCCGCAGGTGAACTGTTCGCCGAGTTTGGCGAAGGAGGCTTCATACGAACCGCTCTTGCCGCCGAAGGTGTCGAAAGCCCGTGCGGTGAACTGAACTCTGCCGCCGCCATAAACCGACTGGAACATCGGAATGTGATTGGGTTCCGTGGAACGCCAGGTCATATAGCCGTCCAGCAGATCATTGTATACTTCGGAATGATCCTCGCCGTCCAGTGCCATCTGCGGATATTTGGCGCGCAGATTCTTCAGCATGGTGCGGTATCCCCGGACCCATGCGGTCGGATCGCCGGGCGCATGACCGTGTTCACTGCTCCAGCAGATCCGCGGGGAAGAGCAGGGGAGCTGATCCCAGTAAATGCCGTTGAACCCGTTTTTGGCGGAATACCCTGCCATGACCACCAGCTGTTTCTGCCAGAAGGTGGTGGCGGTGCACATCACCGAGAAGGGAACGCCTTCTCCGTAGTCTTCTTTATATGCCTTTCCGTTCCGCTGACGGGCTCCGTATTTTTTCACGATGGCGGAGTCGGAAACATCGCTTTTTCTGACCCGCTGGATATAACCCCAGAGCCGGGCGTTGATATAGGATTGCAGATAGACTCCCTGCGGAATCAGTTCCCTGGCCGCGTTCCGGGCATATTCCGTGGGAATGATCACCATTCGGTCGCAATCCGATTTCTGACGGTCTTCCCAGGCGCAGAGCCACACGGCATACGGCAGTTCAAAATAATTCCGGAGATAGGTAAGCGATTTGATGTAATTCGGACTGGCTGCAATCCAGAAGGTATTGTTGTGATACCAGGCGGGGGTGTCTTTGCGGGGCAGTTCCTTCACGCGCCACGGCGGTTTGCTGTCCGCAAACTTTTTGTAGATCTGTCCCGCCTCGAACCAGTCGCCCTGATACGTTTCCAGCACAGCGGGTCCGGACGTCTTGAATCCGTTTCCGCCGCCCGGCACTGCGACCGGATTGATCCATTTATATTCCACAATACCGTTTCTGCCGACTACGCTCTGGGTTTTGACCGCGCCGTCCACGGCTTCGAACGCCGCGTAAACGCCGTTCTGTTTCTGATCGAAATAAGCGCAGAACTGCATCGTGCAGTTGGCTGTCGGGTACAATGCGGATTCTCCGAACCCGACTGCCGGATTCGGTGCCAGAATCCCGATGAATCGCGGATATGCCAGCTGATCGCTGCCACCCGGCAGTTTACGAATGAAGAAACGGGGAAAATCCACACTGCTGAGAGTGTTGGCTTGGTTCAGATTCTTCACTTCCAGAGTCTGTTCCAGACGGCTGCCGGTGAACGTGAAATCCGAAATACAGGAAAAATCGCCGGGTTTCGTCCAGACCACCTGAAAAGATCCGCCGTCCGCTTCCGCTTTCACCGGACTGACAGTATAGCTTACGCCGCTGCTCCGGTCATGATACTGGCGTCCGTCGAAATTGAGCGTCCAGCCCGTACCTCTGCCGTCCAGCACATCCGTCCCGGTAACGGAATTGTAGAATCCGATCACCGGGGAGTTGGTGCGGTTCTGTCCTGCGGCAATCATCAGCAGACTTCTGGAACTGGGGATGATCTGAATTTCCGGACATTCCCGGTTCCAGAAATCAGCCAGTTCTTTTCCTTTTTTTCCGGAAGCAATGACGTTCGCCGTCTTCTGGAGAATTTCCTTCATCCGGTTCTGGTCATAACCGGTTTCCGCCGCCCGTTTCAGCGAATTGACAATCCAGGCGGTTTCCTTGTGTTTTGTAATTTTCGCCGCGGCTTCCAGCTGTTTCTTCAGATCCGGGGTGCTGGCAAAAAATCCGGCAGGCAGGGAGCTGAGCCGCCCGGAGGTCCGGACCAGTTCGGCGATTTCCCCTGCATTCAGCGCGCGGGAGAGAATTCTGATTGAGGCAATGGAGCCGCTGAACGCGTGCCCTTCCACATTGCCGTTCCCGATTGTTACCGGATAACGGGAAGGGGATGGCTTGATATAGAAAAACATTTTCTGTCCGGCAAGTTCACCGTTCAGATATACGGAACAGAGGTAACCCACATTTCCCTGGGCATGTTCGTTGACATATTGGAAGACGGCGGCAAAGTGAAAGTATTCCCCCAGTTCAGGGTACTCACCTCCCCACACGGCATTGTTCCAGCCGCCGTCGTTCGTGGAAAAACTGAAATTGACCCGGTTTCCGGTTCTGCCGATGAACCATGCGCCTTTCTTGCACGCCATCAGCATGTTGTGATCTTTCTTCGCTGCACAGGGTTCCATGCGGACCACTCCGGAAATGGTCAGACCTTTTTCCGTGACGTTCAGACCTTCCGAATCACGGAGCACTGCGGCGGATTTCATTCCGTCGAATACCGCCACATCATCCTTGATTACAGCACCGTTCTGCAGTTCAACCCGGGAAATATCTTTTTTTTTACTGAAATCCACGGAAACTTCCTGCTGAGTCCGGTACAGCACCAGACGAATCATATATTCGCCTTTCAGCCCCGCCAGAAAACGGCTTTCAAACTGGAAACTGTTGCCGCCGTTCACACTGACTTTGCTGAATCCCGGTTCAGAAGAGGTATCCACTCCCATATAGACAAAGTCATCATTGGTTTTGGATTCCACTTTATGGATTTTGACATCCAGCTTATCCCCTTTCACCCATTCCGCCGGAATGGCAATGTCGGTCCAGCGTTTGACGGAAGGGAAACGCGAATCGGAGGTGTTCAGAATCATTTCATGACCGTTCACCAGAATTTTCAGCTGTTCGGTCAGACCGTTCCGCGGAATTTTCCGGACTGCAACACTCTGGTCTGCCGCCTGCATGTAAATCCGCAGTGCCGCCGACCCGATCTGGCCGCGCCATTCTTCCGGCAGCTGCGTGAGATCAAAAGTCTTGCTCATCCACACATTGCCGCCGATCAGGGGCAGAACTTTCATCTTGCCGTTTTTCACAGCGTCTTCTGCGTCGTTGTAAAGGACGATTGCGTCCTCTCCCTGTTTTTCGGTTTTCCAGTCGGCGAAGCAGTTCATCAGCATGAGACCGATGATTCCGCCGACTGCCATTTTTTTCATCATCATAAAAACACCTCCTGTCGTTGCCGTGTTCGTTTTCATGAGATTATTATAAAATATTTTTCCGGAAAAACTTTTCCGAAATGCCGAAAATCTTGTAAAATAATCCAAAACTTTGAATTCCGGGATTGAAAATTTTTTTTCCGGCTGCATTATACCAGAAATGCAGAAAATGGATATGCCGGAAAGAGACAGCAGAATGTATATCATAAAAACCAAATCGGGAAAACTGCCGTTTTATTTTCCTCTTACCACTTCCTATTCCCGGAATATGCCGTATACCCCGCACCATTCCCATGACTGCATCGAAATCGGAATCATCCTGAAAGGGTGCGCCACCCATGAATGCGGCAGCGATGTCCGGGAACTTCACCCCGGCGACGTCATTGTCATTCAGCCGCTTCAGACTCATGCTTTTCCAGACACCCGGAATCTGAATATGTTCAATATCCTGTTCCACCCGTTCGAACTGAACATGCCGCTTCAGGACATGGAAAAACTGGTGGGATTCAACGATCTGATTCCGCAGAACAGAAAACAGCCCATGCGGCCTTTTTTACTATTTCATCTGGAACAGAAAGAGTTTCAGCATTCTGTCCGGATCATCAATCTGATGCGTGCCGAGAAAAATGAAATCGGACGGAGCGGATACCGGAGTGCCATGCTGGGACTGTTCATGAATCTGCTCTGTCATCTGATCCGTTCCTATTCCGCCGGATTGAATATCCCGCAGAACCGGCCGCAGAAGGAAAGCATTGAAATGGCGGTCAAGTACCTGAACAAGCATTATCTGGAGAATTTTGACCTGAAAAATCTGCTGAAAATTTCCGCCATGTCGCGGAGCAGTTTCATGACTCATTTCAGAAACATTACCGGCTATTCGCCGAAACAGTACATGATCCGGAAAAGAATAGCCTATGCGGTCAGCCGGATGACGGAAAAGAAATTGACTTTGACGGAAATAGCCATAGAATGCGGATTTCATGACAGCAGTCATTTTTACAAGTCATTCCTGCATATTACAGGAGAAAACCCAAGGACCTACCGGTTGCGTATAACAACAGGTTCCGATGTTGAATCATTTTGGACAAAAAGAAACATTATTAATTCCTTTGTTCATGAAGAGCTGGAATAAAATTTTACTTCAGAACAGGCTATCCGCGCGACAAGCCACACGGTATTATGCCCGCTCTTACACGGCTCGTCTACGAGCCGGACGCAAAAATGAAAAAAGCACACAGCCATCCCACAGGAAGCAGAAAAATTGAAAGGAAATGGTATGATAAAGGTGCTGCCTGGATATGGGAAGCGTCCTTTTCACGGAGAATTTTTCGAGAAGTGAAAATGCTCCTCCTTTTGAGACTCGAAAAATTCGCCAGTTTGAGGTGGAGAGAATTTTTCTAAAAAATAAAAAAATGCTCGACCATTTTTTCGATTCTCCGCCGACCGGTCTTCCGGTCGTTTTTTTCATTTCGGGGGTAAATTTGAGCTCAACTCGCGTTTTGCCCGACAGCGGAGAATCTCCACTTTTCTCTTATGAAGGTGTGTTTCAGACCTTCTCCCGGTAAATTCTCCGGGGGAGTAAAAGACCGGTCTTTTGGTCTGGAGAGCATTTTTTGGAGGAAGCACACGTTGAAAAACCGACCTTTGATCGTCAATTTTTCTCTGCTATACATTCATTTTGTAATCTTTTATTAATGTAACATGTTTATAATTAAGCAATAATGCAAAAATAAACTTGCAGAGGACATGTGTTCAAAAAATCAAGAGGTCGACCCCTTATTCGCGCAATTTATAACAAAAGTCTTTTTGATTCAGAGAATTTTTCGAGTTTTGCGAAATT
>CASEFP010000061.1 GCA_949287225.1 uncultured Lentisphaeria bacterium | reverse complement strand
GAGAGGAGGAAAACGGCCCGAAATTTGATTTTTTGCCGTTTTTTGTGAAAAAGTCTGGATTAGTGCGCCGAAACGGTTTTGACGCACGAAAAAACAAGTGATTAACACGAGAGAGCCAATACTTTTGAAATTGGCTCTTTGGTAAAAACGTTGCCAAAGACGACACTTTCCCGCCCAATAACATCAAGCCCTCCACCGGCCACAGAGCCGGTAGAGGGCGTTCTAATTTTCACTGTGCAGCCGCGCCGGGATGACAGATTTTGGCAGTGGGAGGCAAATATAGTAATATCCAAATCAGAACAGGGAGAATGCAAAAATGTTTTTTCAATTGAATTTTGAGCGGAAGCAGTCGGACAGGGCGGCCGAAAAAACGCAGAAAGCCTTCGACCGCTTTCACAAGGCAGAAGAGTGGAAGATGATCTGCATGATTCACAAGGAGCCTGCGGGATTTTTCGATATCGTCATTCGCTGCGACAGCGACCCGTTGTACCGCTGTCTCTGCGGTGTCTGCTGGAAACGGAGCCATCTGACTCCGGCACAACTGCAGTTGATCCACGAGAAGCAGCAGGAGTTGAATCAGCGGAAAAAAGAGAGTCTGTTTGAGCAGTCTCCGAAACTGGTCCCCGGGATGTATCAATATGGAATCATAGACAACTACCAATGTCTGGACGGTTTTATCGTTGCTGATTCGCCCGGGGAAGCGGAACGCAAGCTGCGCACTCAGGCCGGGCATGAGGGAACCATCACTGTCTTCTTCTGAGTCCGGGAGGCGGGGTGACATCTTCTGGCTGCGCTGGTGAAGTATACTTTGGAGAGTAAAGGAGATTTCAAATCAATATGTGCGACCTGATTTCTGCTTTGTATCAGACTAGGCTGCGGAAGCTGCACGGACAGTTGAGTGACGCTGACTGGCTGGCCTGCCGCATCTCCTCTGCTGCTGGAGTAGGCAGCAGAGGAGATTCCGTCGGACAGAGCCGGGACCTCCGCGAGCTGGACCGCCGTCACCGGGCGTTGTTGGCGGATACTGTGGCCGATTTGACCCGCATCTATTCCGACAGGGTTGCTTTACTAGTCTTGTCTTCGCAGAGTTTCCCTATTTCAGTTCTTCCAGGTTCTGCGTTTTATATAGAATCTCCATGTACAGTGAAAACTAATGGGGATAAATTCTGCCGCGGAGAAATCGCCAGCCGGCGGCTGGCAATTCAGAAGAGGACTTCAGCCCTCATAGAACTGCCGCAATCAAATTGGAGGGAATAAGGCATGAGTAAATATGACGACATCATCAATCTGCCTCACCACGTGTCGAACATCCCTCATCGAATGTCAATTCATGACCGGGCTGCGCAGTTTTCTCCGTTTTCCGCCTTGACCGGCTATGAGGACAGATTTTTGAAACGGGACGCCTGACCGCAGATCATCGCGAACTCAGCGAGCCGGAACAGGCTGAGCTGAACAAGCGGCTGGGCTTTCTGATAAAGAGCTTGAAAAGCAATCCGGAGGTGGATATAGTATATTTCATTCCAGATGAACGAAAATCCGGAGGGGAATATCATACTTTTACCGGATCCGTAAAGAAGATATCGCTTGCGGAACGAGTCATGACCTTGAATAACGGGGAAGTCATTCATCTGGATGATATTTCGTGTATCAGCGGGTCGATTTTCGCTGATTTGATGGAAGCTTCGCAAGATTTTTCGGAAAACTCCTGTGTATTCATTTGCCAAAAACTTATTATGGATATAAATTACATACGGTTCGATAAAAATGAGATTGCAGCAATGCGCTTGCCTCAGTCTGGAGCATAGAATGATTTTTTCAGCGACAAGATATATATACAGCCCGTGCAATATGTCCGGTCCGGCATTGTTATGCTTCGGACAATATCCTGTTTTTAACGAAAAACAGGCTTGCGCGATGTCTTACCCGTCGTTTCCTCGCTGATGGCGAAAGGGGCGGTGGAGGTGAGCGAGGAACTCAAACGGGGCTTCGTGCCTCGGACAAGCGTTTTTATCCGTTTGTCCGAGGAGTATCGAGACGAGGCGAGGCTCCAGGCCGCCTTCGAGGAACTTAAACGGGCGCGGAAGCAAGAGTCGCTGTTGGTTTGTTTCCTGGACGTGAGCCATGCGCTTAATCCGGCCTTGGCGCGGGAACTCTCGAAAAAAGAATTGTTGGAGCGAAGCGGTTGTACTCCCGCCGTATTGGACGGCTTGCTGAAACGGGGTATCTTGGAGTGCTACGAGAAAGAGGTGAGCCGCTTGCGCATGTCGGTATGCCGTCCGCTAACGCCCAATCCGCTTACTCCGGCGCAAGAGAAGGCTTATCGGGAAATCCACGAGGCGTTTCGCTCGAAGGATGTTTGTCTGCTTCATGGTGTCACGTCCAGTGGGAAGACGGAGATTTATATTCGTTTGATCGACGAGGTGCTGCGATTGGGGCGGCAAGTGTTGTACCTGTTGCCGGAGATCGCTATTACCACCCAGATTACGGAACGCCTGGCGAAGCTGTTTGGCGATAAGCTGTTGGTGTACCATTCCAAGTTCTCGGACAACGAGCGGGTGGAGGTTTGGAACAAGCTGTTGCATAGCGGCGAGCCCCTGTTG
>CASEFP010000060.1 GCA_949287225.1 uncultured Lentisphaeria bacterium | reverse complement strand
TATCTATGTCCGGTTTGTCGGGCCGAGCTCAGTAAATGAATCATCTCTTCCTCCTTGTGTTCTGATATTGATAAATCCTCACTATCCTCTCTTTTTCATTATAACGAATTTTCCTCTTTTGTCAATAGGCAAGAAGAGAGGAAAGGGAGGATTTATGTTAAAAAATAACATTTGCTGTTTGAAAAATGCAAAGGAGCGGATATAGTGAATGGCTATTATGGACAGCATTATTTTGAATCGTTCTGAAAAAAGCATCCGTTCCCAGGTGACCGGCTATTACCGGCTGAAAATCAAATCCGGGGAACTGCCGCCGGGCTCCCATCTTCCGTCCGCGCAGCAGCTGGCGCGGGAACTCGGAACCGCCGAAACAAACATCCATCACGCCATGACCGAACTCGTCCGGGAAGGATTGATCACGCGCCGTCCGCGGATCGGTTCCGTCGTCAGGAAACAGATCCGGAAAATCACAGGCGCGGCGATTTATCTCGACCATCTCCATCTCAGGCGCGGCGAATCGTTTACCTATCCTTTTGTCGATGCGCTCAAAAAATCCTTTGCGGAATACGGGATCGAACCGCATGTTGTCTATGCTTTCGATCCGGAACAGGGGATGCGCGATCTGAAACTCCTGGCGGAACAGCAGAAGATTCAGGGATGTATTTTCCGCGCCATTACATCGGAGGATTACGCGAAAATCCGCAGACTGCCGATCGTCTGCTGCGGGATGTCCTCCATGCGGATTCCCGGCGCAACAACTTTTTTAAATGAAAATCTGGTCCGCCGTTCGCTGGAGGCGCTGCGCCTCTCCTCCTGCCGGACGTTCGGCGTCATTGCGCCGTTTTCCATGGATGAAACGAAACGATGTTTTCCCGAACGGCTTTTCCGTCTGGCGCCCGATTACGGACTCTCCATCCGTGAGGAGTGGAAATATTCACCGGACCGCATTCCCGGCATCTCTCCGGTTCTGGACATGAAGGCGTTCGGCTGCCATGCCATGGAGCGGTTCCGGGCATTGAAGGAGCGCCCCGACGGACTGCTTGTTTTTTCGGACGACCTTGTCGGCGGAATCACGCTTGCGCTCTACCGGCACGGCATCCGGATTCCGGAGGATATCCGGCTCGTGATTCACCGGACCGTCGAAAGCAGGGAAATCTGCCCGTTCCCCTGCATTTTCGTCGAGAGCAGCATTGCGGAGATGGCGGAAATGTTCGTCAGGAATCTTCAGATGCTGTATGCCGGGAAAAAAATCCCTTCTTCCCTGCTTGGATGCGAAATCAGGCGCTATGATCTTTGAGCTCTTCCGGAGTGCGCTTCAGCGCTGCGCATAGGTCCGGGCGCGCTTTCCCGACGAAGTCGTGTTTTTCTGCTGTTTGCGCAGAGAGCTGCGGCGTGCGCGTTCGGCCCGTTCTTTCGCCTCCTGCGCCCAGAGACGGCGTTTTTCCTCCATGACTTTTTCTTTTGCCGCCTTGAATTTCGCGTCATAAACCGCCAGGTTCATATCAGGCGGCGTACGCATGAATTTGAGCGTGCGTTCGGCGATGCTCCTGAAATAGGGCCCCGAAACCGCGCCGCCGTAATAGGCGCCGTGCGGTTCGTCGGCGGTCACGAGCAGGACGAAACGGGGCTTCTCCGCCGGGACGAACCCGATGAACGAGGCCGTGAATTTCTTGTGGGAATATTCGCCGTTGATGAACTTCTGTGCGGTTCCGGTTTTTCCCGCGACGTGATAGCCGCGGACCGCCGCGATCGTGGCGGTTCCGCCGGGTTCGGTGACGCTCTTCATCATTTCAATGATTTCGTGATGCGTGTCCTTGTTCCGGTAGACGGAGGGAAGGCGCGTCACGGGAATTTTTTCCACTTTCCCTGTTTCGGGATCCTCGATCCGGTCCACGAGACGCAGATTCACGGGATGTCCGCCGTTGGCGAGCATGCAGTAGCTCCGGACGATCTGGAGCGGAGAGGCCGCGATGCCCTGGCCGATCGGAAAACGCGTGATCGAGAGTTTGTCCCAGCGCTTGAGCGGCCGGAAGATTCCGGCGGTTTCCGGTTTCAGCGGAACACCGGTCTTTTTGCCGTATCCGAATGCGCGAAGCGTCGCGTCCAGATGGCGTTCGCCCATCATCAGCGCGATTTTGGCGGTGCCGATGTTGCTGGAGTGCTGGATGATCTCGGAGACCGTGAGCACGCCCATCGGATGCGAATCGCGCAGGATTTTGCCGCCGTAGAACCATCTGCCGCGCTCGCAGTCGAACCGCGTTTCCGGCGAGACGACGCCGAGATCGAGCGCTCCCGCGACGGCGATCGGCTTCATGATTGAGCCGGGTTCGAAGATGTCTTCTGCGATCCGGTTCCGCCATGCCTGCGGATTCATATTTTCGCGGTCGTTCGGATTGAAGGTCGGACGCTGGGCGACGGCGAGGATGTCGCCGGTATAGGGATCGGCCATGATTGCGTAGGCGGCGCTCGGCTTGTTGACCTCCATCAGCTTGTCGAGCTCCTCCTCGAGAATCGCCTGGAGCGGTTCTCGGATTGTCAGATAGAGATTGAGACCGTCGTGCGCCTCTTCACGGGAGATGTTGCCGAAGGCGAGAGGCATTCCGTCGCGGCTGCGCTCGAATTTGGTTCTGCCTTTTCCGGATGTCATGTTCCGGTCATAGAATTTTTCCAGTCCGATTACCGCAACGACCTTGTCCCGGTCGAGGTTCGTGAATCCGAGGATGTTCGCAAGAAGCTCGTTCTTCGGATAGCTCCGTTTGGACGAATTGCGGAAGTAGACGCCTTTGAAGCCCGCTTTCCTGATTTTCAGCTTGAGACGCTCGAATTCCTCGAAGTCAATCGTATTTTTGATGACGGCATAGCGCTTCTGGACGGTTTTCCGTGTCCCGTCCTTTCCGCTGATTGTAATTGTGCGTGTCGTCAGATTCCGGTAGACATCATTTTCTTCGAGAGACAGTTCAGAGGCGAAGAATTTTGCCATTTTGCGGCATTGTTCCTCGGAACCCGTCTCCGTCGGATCAACGAAGATGCTGCCGCAGGGGACATTTCCGACCAGGAGATTCCCCGAATAATCGAAAATCTCGCCGCGGTGTCCCTGGCTTGTTTTTACCGTTGTGTAACGGCTTTTGGCTTTTGCATAGAGCTCCTCGTGCCGGAGGATCTGGACGGTGTACAGATGATACGCCAGATACGCGAAAACGAGAAGAAAGACGATCCATGCCGCCTTCATCCGGATTCCGATGTAACTGAGCTGTGTCATTTTTCTTTTCGTCCTTTCCGTGATTCATGTCCCGGGATTCAGCGGATGGACGCGACCGCCGAATTGTGTTCCCGGTATTTGCGTTCCGACGAGACGACATGTCGTTTCACCGCCCGTTTTTCCGGCATGTCGATGATCCGCAGATAGGAGATCTGGCGGTAGTCCGCCGCGCGCAGCCCGAGATTGTACTGTTTGATCTTTGCACTGATATAGGGATACGCCGTGAGTTCCTCGCGCTTGTTCCGCAGATTTGCCGTGATGAGATTGATCTTGCGGATGCGCATCTGGATCTTTGTCGCCTCCTTGTTCAGCGCCTCGATCTTCGCGTTGTACATGACCCGGCATGTCACTGCGCCGAAGATGAACGCGCACATCAGGATGATTTTTACAGCAAAGGCGAAAAACCACGGTTTCTTCTCCGGCTGGCGCTGCCGTGTGGAAACGACGGTTTCCGTGCCGTCCTTCAGCGATCTCGTATAAGTATTCATGATCCGCTCTCCTTCTCTCTATCGGTAAAATTCTCTCTCAATCTGTTTCCAGTTTTTCCGCGACGCGCAGTTTCGCGCATCCCGCCCGGGGGTTCTCCCGGAGCTCCGCATCATCCGCCGTGACGGGCTTCTTCGTCAGGATCCGCAGTTTCGGCTTCCAGTTGCAGATGCAGACCGGGCAGCCGGGCGGACATTTGCACGTCTCGGCCATGCTCTGGAAAAACTGTTTCACGATCCGGTCCTCCAGGGAATGGAAGCTGATGACTGCGATTCTCCCTCCCGGCTTCAGAAGCGCAAGCGCGTCCTCCAGAACCTTCCGCAGCTGGTTGAGTTCGTCGTTGACTTCGATGCGGAGCGCCTGAAAGCAGAGGGTCGGCGCAGGCGGCGCACCCTTCCGCACGGAACGGCGGAGCACCCGGTCGCAGAGACGCGCAAACGCTCCGGTCGTCTCGAACGGGGAAACCTTCCGCTCCTCCACGACGGCGCGTGCAAGGTATTTGGCTTCCCGGAGCTCGCCGTATTCGCGGAAGATTCTCTCCAGCTCCCGTTCGGAATAGGTGTTCAGAACCCGGCTTGCCGTGAGCGGCGCGCGTTTGTCCATCCGCATGTCCAGCGGCCCCTCGTACCGGAAGGAGAAACCGCGCTCCGGATCGTCGATCTGCGGGGAGGAGACCCCCAGATCCAGCAGGATCAGATCCACCCCGTCGCTCCATGAGACTTCTTCCGCAACCGTTCGGATTGAGGCAAAATCAGACTGCACAAGGCGCACGCGCTCTTTTGCGAAGGAAAGAATCCTTCCGGCTCTTTTGAGTGCGTCGCCGTCCCGGTCGATGCCGAGCAGCACGGCTTCCGGCAGTCTTTTAAGCAGCAGCGCGCTGTGTCCGCCGCAGCCGAGCGTTCCGTCGATGATCCGGCAGGCGCCCTGCCGTTCTCCGGTCAGCAGTTCGACGGTCCGGCGCGGCAGAACCGGGATGTGCCCATAGTCCGCAAGTGTGGCTGTCGAACTCATTGCTGCGTGATTCCTTTCAAAACACCGGCGAGACTCTCCGGCGTGTCGTTGATCCGCTGCATGACGTCAAAGAAACCGTCGCTGCCGCCGCTTTCGATATTTTCCCAGGTTTCGGGCGAAACGATCTGGATCAGCCAGAGCGAGCCGACTAGAACCGCCTTGTCCGTCAGTCCCGCGTGCTCCATGAGCTTGGCGTTGATCTGGATTCGTCCCTGTTTGTCGCAGGAGCATTTCATCGCGCGCGAAGCCAGGATCATCAGGTCGCGCATGGCGTTTGCGTCCGCAAGAGACATCTTCTTGGCTTTCGCAAGAATCTCATCCTGAAAAGTTTTCAGCGGAATCGCCTGAATGACGCGGTTTTTTGCCGGCAGGAGAACAAACTGGGTTTCACCGTCTTTTTTCCGCCAGTCAGAGGGTATGGCGAATCTGCGCTGCGCATCAATTGCGTGCGTAAAATTCTCTACAAAGCAGAAATCTTCTCCTGAATCCGCCATTTTTACCCCTTTATGCCGACTATCTTCCCCTTTTTGCCCCTATCTACCCCTAACTTATCCCATAAACCCCTTTCTGCAAGTCTTTTTTCAAAAAAAATACAAAAAAAATCTGCCGTGCGGATGGAGGAGTCTTTTTTCCGGTGTTCCCAAAATAAAACTGCGGGAAATGGTGTGGAAAACACGTTTATTTCTTTTTTCGCCTCTTGACAAATCTGGATTTCCGATTATAATTTAAAATGTAACGTTAAAATTAAAGTTGTTTGTAAAGGAGCACGATGAGCATAACCCTGAAAGACATTGCGATGAAGGCGGGTGTCAGCCAGATGACGGTCTCGCGGATTCTGAACGGGAAAGCCCGTGGACAGGTTTCCCCGGAAGTCGCCGCTCGCGTTCAGGCGATTGCCGGGGAATTGAAATACCGCTCCAACCGCATCGACCGGAAGCTGGACAGCTTTCTCGCGGGGGATGCGTCCGCAGCGGAACTGCCGCGGATCACCGTCCTGACCCCTTATCCGGACTTTCTGGAGAGAGGAGGCGGCGCAGCTGGCCGCTTGAATGCGATCCTCCCGAGTGTTTTCCAGACCGCCGCCGAAGCGGGAGGCATGGTCGAAATCCTGCCCGTCACAAGAGAGAACGATCCGAACAGGATCGAATGGCCGTGGCTCAACCGGTTCGGGGCCGGATCCCGGATTCTTGCGCTCTCCCCGTGGTTTCTCGTGCCGCTGGCGGAGCTCTCGCGCCGCGGCGCCCGCATCGCGCTGATTCAGGGGGAGGAGTTCTGGCGCAACATGACGCTGCGCTACGCCGCGGAATGGGCGATCCTCACCTACCGCAACCGTCAGGGATATGAAATGCTTGCGGAGGAGCTGCTGCGCGAAGGGTATTCCCGGATCGCCGTCACCGTTTACGACGAGTACAGAAATGAACCCGATTATCCGTCGCTCACAGGCGTTTCGAACGTCCTTGCCGGACATGGCATCTCTTATCTGCATCCCGTTGTTCAGAAGGAAAAAGCCTATGATGTTGCGGCATTTGCCCGCGCCTATCGCGAAAATCCCTTCGACGCGCTCACGTTTATCGCCCCGAAGGGAATTGAATGGAATTACAGGAAAACGCTTCAGGAAAATCTTTCCCTGCCCGACTCCGTGAAGATCGTATTCGGAAATGACAATCAGGACGCCCGGCGTTTTTCTCCTCCGCTGCCGAACATGTCCTATCCGCTTCCGGAAATGGCGGCACAGGCGGTGAAACTGCTTCTCTCTGACGATTTCACTCCCGGGGAACGCCTGTTCTCCGGAATATTCAACGATCCCGTTTCCCCTGAAAGGAGAAAGAAAACATGAGAAACAGAAGAACGGATGCCGCACGATGCGTTTTCCGCAGAGTTTCGGATTTCACTCTGATCGAGCTTCTGGTCGTGATTGCGATCATTGCGATTCTCGCCAGTCTGCTGCTTCCTGCGTTGAACCGGGCGCGGGACATGGCAAAACGCGCGGCCTGCCAGAGCAACATCCGGCAGGTCGGAGGCGGCGTGATCAACTACTCAACGGATTACCGGGAGATCATTCCGACCTACAATATGAATCTGAGCGGCGCCCTGTATGACAACCGCGGACTGGTCGGATACGAGAACGGCAGCATTACTTGGGCGCATCTTGTCGCTCCCTACTGGGGAATCTCCGAACGCGATATTACAAAGCATTCCGAGGAAAACAAGCGTCATTACGACAGATTAGCCTCGCGTTTCCGCAAAGGCATCCTCAAGTGTCCGGCGATGAAGGGCGATATCTATTATATCGGCATGCTGCACTACGGGATGCACCGCTACAATGTCGGCGGGCATCTCTACAGCACAAGCTCCGCATTATATGCCAGGCAGATGGTGAAAACTCTGGGGAAAATCCGCTCTCCTTCGCAGAAGGCATTGCTGATCGACATCAAACTCAACGCCTTCAACAGTCAGCCTTACGGAACGCTGACGGGCGGCGGACGCGATTCGAATCCATACAGCGGAGAGGGATACTATTATTTTGACGGCACTGCGCACATGGCCGTCGGCAGGCACGGCAACGGGCTGAACGGCGTCTTTTTCGACGGACATGTCGAGTATATCACGCGTGCCCGGATCGTCTGGAGCATGACATCTCCGTCGCACTGGACGAAGGATATTCTGTTCTGGTTCGGAGAATGAGTGTAAGTTTCGATATGGGAAAATATCAGTCAGGAGGTTGTCAAGGATGAAAGTTCTGCCGATTCTTTTCTGTGCGCTCGGGGTATCGCTCTGCGCGGAGGGAGCACCGGAAGTGTATGCGAATCCGGCTCTGAATCCGGTGAAATTCGAACAGGCCGAACAGCATGCCGCTCTTCCGCTGGTGAAGGACGGGAAACTCAATTTCGTCATTGTCCGCGACGGGAAGGCGGAGCGGGGCGTATCGCCCCGCAGACGTTCCGTTGCGCTGGCAGTCGAGGCGCTCTGCGATGCGTTCGAGCGGACGACCGGACAGAAGCCGCGCGTCGCCGATGCGGACTCGGACGCTGCGGAACATTCTTCGTATGTCATCGCCGTCGGCAGAAGTCCGCTCACGGAACGGCTCGGCGTAAAGGTGTCGGATCTGCCGAAGGAGGCGTTCCGTGTCAGAAGTTTCAAACGCGGCGTTGTGATCGCCGGGCACGATGGATCCCTGATCCCCGGTTCCTACAATGCGATGGACTGGGACCGCTACCGGATCAACGGCACGCTCAACGGGGCGTATGACTTCATCGAGCGCGTGCTCGGCGTCCGCTATTATTATCCCGGAATCGGCATTGTCGCGCCGAAGATCACGAATCTGGAGCTCCCGGCGCTCGCCTACCGCGATGAGCCCTGTTTCCGCAACCGCTTCAACTATGCCTACAATCAGGAATTCCGGAAAGGTCTGCCCTGGAAGGACGTGAAGAACGAAAACAAGTTTGATTTCGCCTGGCGCCTGGCGATGTCGACCCGCTTCAACGACGTCTGCCACTCGCCGGATCCGCATTACCTGCTTGCGGCCTATCCGGACAAAAAGGATGTGATCTTCTTCCGCGACTCCTCGGGCTACCAATACTACAATCCCGCCACGCACATCGGCAACCTGATGGACATCACCAATCCGGAACTGGCGCATCTGCTGGTGCGCTCGTTCAAGAAATACTATGAGACGAACGGAAAATGGCGCGCGCCGTGGAGCAACGGGCGCCGCACCTGGTATCCGCCGAATTCGGAGTATGTCCTGTTCGGACAGGCGGACACCTTTGTGCATGATCTGATCAGCGACAAAAACCGCCATCTCTTTCCCGCTTCGCGGCGCGGGAATTCCGCGGGAATCCTCTCGGATCTCTATGTGAACTTCTACTGCTGGATCGGGAAAGAGCTGAAAAAGGAGCTGCCCGGCAAGCGCCTCGGCGTGCTTGCCTATCACAACTACACGCTCCCTCCCGTTGTCTGCCGGGACATTCCGGACAACATCGACGTGCAGGTCTGCGCGGGACGGATCGTCATGAGCAAGGCGGACGCCACGAGAAAACAGTGGCGGGAAATTTTCAAGGGCTGGTATGACGCGCTCGGCGGCCGCCCCGTGACGGCATGGACCTACGGCGCACAGGGAACGGCGTTCACGCAGGCGATTCAGGGCCGCTACATGCGCGACTACATCAACTGCATCCGCCCCTGGCTCTCCCGCGACGGACTCTTCTTCGACGCCTCGGGGCTCCGCTGGAACTTCTACTACTCCTATTACGGCGTCTACCGCGCCTTCTGGAATCCGGACTTCAATTACGACGCGGCGCTGGAGGAGCACTGGGAGAAGCTCTACGGCGCAAAGGCCGGCGACGCGCTCCGGAAGTTCTACCGTCTGCTTGTCGAGCGCTGGGAAAAGGTCTACATCGCGGAAATCAACAACGAACCGAACTCGGCTGCGAACTCGAACGTCACCCCCGACCGCCTCTACCGCGCCTACCATGTCCCGACGATCGAAAAACTCGAGGGGTATCTCCGGGAAGCGTTTGCAGCCACACGGCCGGGAAGCGTCGAACGCCGGAGAGTGGAGTTCTTCGCCGCGCCTTGGAAAAAGGATTTCACGGCCGCGCGCGCCTACGCTTCGCTGGTGATTCCGGTCTACGAGGTGAAACAGCTCGGCGCGGGAGAGCGGATCGAAATCGACGGAAAAATCAAGGAGAACGTCTGGAAGCGCGCGGGCGTGATCCCGATGCGCGATGCGCGGGGCTCCGGAGCGGAACTCGTCTCGAAGCCGCAGGGAAGGATGCTCTGGGACAAAAACGGCATTTATCTGGCGTTCACCTGTTCCGGCAAACCGGCCATCAACAGGGGAGACGTCTGGTTCGGAAGCGACAATATCGAATTCTTCCTTTCGCCGGGAAATGACAAGGCGGTCTATTACCAGTTCGCAGTCTCGCCCGGCGGCGACTGGGTCGACGCGTATAAAGTGGAGAAACCCATGGAGGCGGCTCTGGATGCGAAATGGGAGTGCGGCGGAGTGAAACACGCGGTCTCCGCCTCGGAAAACGCCTGGAGCGTCGAAGTCTACATCCCGTTTCAGGGACTCCACAACCGCGCGGCCCCGCGCGCCTACCAGACCTGGTTCGGCAATCTCGTCAACAACAAACTCGCCCCGGATAAGAAGCCCGCGGAATATTCCGCCTTCTCCATGACGATGGGGAACAATCACAACCATTCGCTGTGGGGGAAATTCAAATTCATGGGGAAAGGAGACTGAAGATGAAAAAAACTCTGATCCTGAGCGCTGCGCTTCTCGCCTGCGCGGCATACAGCGCCGCTCCGAGTGTGGAAAAAGTCGAACGGAGCTATCACAAGGCCAGTAAACTCTACGGCAGGGCGGAATATTTTCAGATCCGGAACGACCGCAACAGCTATCTGATCTACTTTCAATGGACCTTGGAGACGGCGAAGGCTTCCGCAAAAGTGCTGATCGGCATGCCCGAACCTGTATTCTGGCAGGGGTTCATCTCGCGCGACTTCACCCGTTTGACGGTCAACGGGATCAGCAGTGCCGGGCTGGAACCCAAATCCATCACCCCGTTCGCGGAGAAGGGGATCGCCGGCATCGACACCGTCTACAATTTCGACGGCGTGAAAATGAACCTGCGCTTCTTTATGAACGAGGCGTCGCCGATGCTGTTCATGGAGTGGCGGAAACTTCCCGGCTCGCAGGAGGAACTCCGGAGCGCCGAACTGGCGTTTTTGGTCTATCCCTCCTACAGCGTTCCCAACGGCGGAAAGCGCGATCCCCGCTATCAGCGGGAGATTCTCACGCCTGCGCGGAAAATCCCCTCTCCGGCGAACACCGCATGGGTGCGTCTGCAGAAGAGCGACACCACGCTTGTGATGTATGACAACGCGTTCGAGCCGTCGAACACGCCGAAAGCGCAGGGACCCTGTTTTCTTGCAATCGACTGGAAGGGCATCTCTTCCGGAAAAGTCTGGTTCGGCAAAATCTACTGCATGAATTTCCGTTTCACGCTTGACCCGAAAGCGGAAGCCTGGCGCTTCGGGCTGTGGGAGACGAAAAAAACGATGAACAACAGCGAATTCCTTGAATATCGGAAAAACAACGCATCACTCTTTCAGATGAATACGGATCAGAAGGACGGGGAAAAATGAAGAAGATTTACATTATGGTCGATCTTGAGGGAATCAGCGGAATCAGCGGCTCGAGTTACTGCAACGCTTCTCAGAACCGCCCGGATCTGATTGCGGAAGCGCGCACCCTGATGGCGGGGGATATCAACGCCTGTGTGGAGGGGTGCGTGCGGGGCGGCGCGACGGAAGTGATTGTGAAGGACTGTCACGGTGGCGGGTTCAACGTGACGCGCGCGATGGTGGACCCCCGCGCGGATCTGATCGACGGAGACACGCCGGGAGAACGCTTCGCGGACATTGAGGGAAGCGCAGGCTTGATCCTGCTCGGCTACCATGCGCGCGGCGGAACGGAAGGCGCCGTCTGCGAGCACACGATGAGTTCGACGAGCTGGCAGCACGTCTACCTGAACGGCCGCGAAGCCGGGGAGATCGCGATCGACGCGTCGATCGCGGCGGAGCACGGCGTGCCCGTCATCATGGTGTCGGGCGACGACAAGACCTGTCTCGAAGCATCGGAATGGCTTCCCGGCGTCGTGACCTGCCAGGTCAAGAAAGGGTTTTCCCGCAACGGAGCAAGAATGCCTTCTCTGGAGAAGAGCCGGGCCCTGATCCGGGAAAAAAGCTGTTTTGCTGTGGAACACGCTTCGGAAATGCGCCCCATGGCAATCTCAACGCCGGTCAGCCTGAAGGTGGAGCTGGTTTCGCGCTGCCGCATGCCGGACAACCCCGCCTATCGCCGCCTCGACGGCAGAACCTGGGAGCTGACCGCGGAAAGTGTGGAAAGAGCGCTCTTTTTCAACTGGTGACTTGATTTCCGGAAAAAGCGTGATACCTTCCTTTCCGGATCATTCGGGCACGAGGGAAATCAGGGAGGATTTTCTTTCCGTCATGAAGCAGGAACACTGTTCCACATCGCTGGCCGCGGCATGGGCGATCAATTCGCTTGCCTACTCGATCGTCTACCCGTTCATTCCGATTTATCTGCACGAGGAACGGAATATTCCGATGGATGTCGTCGGGACGATTTTCCCCCTGATGGGGCTTGCCGTCATCCTTGCTCCGCCGCTTTCTGGCTGGCTCACCGACCGGATCGGACGGAATTTCATGATGCAGTCGGGGCAGGGACTGCGCGGGGCGATCTTCCTTGTCCTGGCACTATTCGCGTTGCGGCACGCGCCGTTCTGGGCGTTCGCATTGCTTCTGATGGTCAACAGCGCCGTGGGGACCTTTTTTCAGGTGGCGGCCGACTCCTATCTGGCGGATTTCACGACACAGGAGGAGCGCCCGCGCGTTTACAGCAAAATCCGGATCGGAACGAATATCGGCTGGGCGGTCGGCCCGATGCTGGGGGCGTTTCTGGCAAGGACCCCCTTTTCGCTGATGTTCGCAATGACGGCGCTGCTCTGCATCGCGGGGATGTGCTATACCGCGCGCTGCTGCCCGGAGATCCGTCCGGCGGGTGCGCCGCTTCCCGCGAAAGAGAGAGCGGAGGCGGAAGAAAAGGTCACTGCGCTGACGCTGCTGAAAAATCCGTTTCTCCTCAGACTTCTTGGAAGCAGTTTCCTTCTGTTTCTCCTGACCTCGCAGCTGTATTCCGTGCTGTCGGTCTACGCGACCGGTGTCGTTGGAGTCGGGCGCGACACGCTCGGACTGGTCTATTCGGTCAACGGGTTCACGATCATTTTTTTCCAGATGGGGGCGACGCAGCTTGCGGACCGCTTCAGGTGCAGCCAGTCGTTCCGCCTTGTCGCGGGTTCGCTTCTTTATCTGGCGGGATATTTCTCCCTTGCATTCTGCGCGGGCGGCGTTTCCCTCGGATGCGCGGTATTTGTGCTGACGCTCGGGGAGCTCTTTGTCCAGCCCGCGCTGTATACGCAGATCAGCCGTCTTGCGCCGCCGGGCGCGGTCGGACGGAGCATGGCGGCGCTGGGACTGGTCCGGGGTATCGGATTTGCCGTCGGCCCGTGGATCGGTTCGATTGTCTTCGAATGGTTTGCTTCCTCACCGATGATCCTGTGGGGGATTCTTTCCTCGTTCGCGCTGGTCGCAGGAATCGGATTCCTGACGATGAGAGCCTTTGATGCGGTGCGGAAGAGCGTGTAGGCTCTCCTCCGGCGGCGGAGAACTCAATTGGATCCCTGCTGCATTCCGCGCTTCCGGACCGCCTCTGCCAGTAACGGCGCCAGGACCGAGGCGAAGCCGTGACAGCAGCTTGCATCGGGCGTTTCTTTTTCCCACAGCGTGCCTGTTTTGCGCGCCATGGGGAGAAGCTTTGCAACGCTTTCGGAGAGGAGCTGCCGATGCCTTCCCGCAGCGCGCAGACTTTCAAAACGGAGGATCAGGCCGATGAACATGGCGGCCGGAACCATCGTTTCGGCCCGTTCCCCGTCGAGCAGGCGTTTCCGCCACCGGGCGAAACGCGGATCTCCGTCAGAGAGATCCAGACAGAAATCCGCGTAATACTGGCAGATCTCGCTGAGATTCCCGCTTTTTTCCAGATTCCCCGCTTCGTTGCGCTCCGCGTTGTCGCGGAACCATTCGCCGTCGAAGGAGGATTCGATGATTTTTTCCTTCAGAATCTCCGCCTGATCCAGCAGCGCACGGTCTCCGTAGCAGAGTCCGGCCTCCTTCAGGCATTTCCGGTAGAGCATGTTGGTCGGGAAATGCACGCCCCGGAAAAACTCCTTCGCGCGGGACCATTCGATGAAGTTCCAGCCGGGCAGATTTTCCAGAAAACCTTCGCGGTTCTGGTAGTGCCCGCATCCGGCGATGTATTTCCGGAAACGCTTTTCCAGTCCGCATGAGAAATCGCGTCCCCGCTTCTGATGCTTTTTTTCAAAGATTTCGAGAAAAAGCCAGAACGGCCACTGCGGCAGAAAACTTTTCCGCGGATTGTCGGCGGGGAAACACATCGGGAGCATCCATTCCTCGGGGAGGGGATAAGAGTCCGGAAGCAGATAATTTTCCAGAAAATCATCCTCCACATTGCTGCACCCCGTCAGGAAAAACTCCGCGCGCGCCATGAAAAAGCTGTCGCAGAGCCAGCCTGCGCGTTCGCGGCCCGGGCAGTCCATGAATACGTCCACGGTGTTCTGGCGGAAGGTTTCGCACGCCGCCTGATAGACGGCATCCTCCTCCGGCGTGAAGAGCATCCGCCTGTCCCGGGGGAGAAAATGCGACGTGTCGAAGGCATATTCGCGCAGACGCATGCTTCTGATCCGGACCCTGCCGGAAAGAACGGCTACGGCGGCACAGCGCATCGCATACGGTTCAAAACTTTCAAATGTCATTGGTTTTCCCTGCGGCAGACGGAGACGGATGAAATTGTTCGCCCAGAATGCCCTGCGGAAATCGTATGTGCCTTCCATGAGGAGTTCATCCCATCCGATCAGAAGTTCGGACTCCTCTTCCGCCTCCAGTTCCAGAATCAGGAAGCCGCTGTAAAGCTTTCCGAAATCGTAGACAAGATAGCTGTCGCCGCTTCCGGAGATATGGCACGCCTCCAGAATTTTAACGGGAATTGTTTCCTTCAGATCCGCCGCTTGCGTGTCGAGCGTTCCTGTGCGGAGCAGAAACGCTTCGTGGATTTCGGAGAGCTCCGGACCGGGCGCATGGCGACTGATGAGGCGCGGGAGCCGGACCAGTGTTTCCGGCCGTTCCGGAAGCTGCGGATTCCGCTGGAGATACCACTCGAGTGCGCCGGGATTCCGTGTGAAGTCGTAGTGTTCCATCAGATCTCGCTGATGCGTCAGCTTCGGCGCCTGCCAGTTCCGGAAGGGGAGGGTGAAGAGGCGGAATGTTTTCCCGTCGCCGGTTGCGCCGAGAAGATGGCCCGCCTCATCGAGAAAGGCCGCTTTCAGAAACGGAGACTGCTTCGGATAATAGAAATTTTCCGTCTGGCAGGCCGTGACTTCGATTGCGGCGAGTGCGGGCGCGTTCTGTTTTACGGCGATCCGTTCCGTGCGGGCGAATCCCAGCGGTGCGCGTGCGGGACCGTATGCGATGACTTTCCCGTCGATGCGCAGACGGTAGACCGAGGCGGCGGCAAGGCGGATTTCCCTTGTCCCTGCCGGGAGTTCCGCGAGAAACGCCAGTGTCGGCTCTTCCCCTGCCCAGACGCCGGGCACGTTTTCCCAATCCCTGTTTTTCTGCTGTGATTCCGGCATGGATCCTTCCTCATTTCCTTTCCGTTGAACAATCTTAATTTATATCAATATTCTTTTTTCCGAAAAGTGCAAGAGGGAAAAGGTGAAGAGGGAAGGGAGGAGAGAGGAAAATTTTTAATAGCGTATATTTTATATGATAAATATAGAAATTGTGCATTTTTATCTGAAGTAAAACTTTTGATGCTTCTGTTTTTCCGAATGAATTTGATTTTGCCTGATTGGAGGGAATTGCGGCATCGCTTTCTGTTTGGCGGGTAGTTTTCGTTCCTGTGTCTTTTTTCTCTTTGAAAAGCACAAATACTATTTTACTGAATAAAAATGCACGGAAAGATTAAAAAAATTGGACAAAACTCTTTTTTCCGCATTTTTTCATCCTTGCCAATCAAGGTGTTTTTCATTATAATATCTGAGAGGACGGCTGAGAGAAACGCGTCCGATTGCAGAATCGTTACGAAGAAAACATACATTCAGCTGGGAGAAGAAAACCATGAAAACAGCAGAGATCCTGATTGACGGGAATTTATCTCATCCGGCCACCGGTATGCGGTCGATCCGTCGCGCGTTTGAAAAACGGAAAAAGAGTCCTTTTTTGTTTTTTACCTTGATCGAGCTCCTGATCGTGATTGCGATCATCGCGATTCTGGCAGCGATGCTTCTTCCCGCTTTGAATACCGCACGTGAGAAGGCGCGCGGCGTCTCCTGCCTTTCCAACCTGAAACAGTGCGGAGTGGCGCTGTTTTCGTATGCAGCGGACTACAATGATTATGTCGCGCTCCGGCAGGGCGGGACCGGCTGGGTTTCGTTTTATGCGGATGTTCCGGACGAGCGTCTGGCGAACCGTCCGGCGAGCGGGGTGAAATATCTCACGACCTCCTGCGTGATCTGCCCCTCCGCCAAGCCGGGGAAGTATGATACAGCCTCCAGCGACAAGGCAAAGGTCGCCTACGGTTACAATTATACCAGCATGGTGGCGCGGGGATCATTCAATTTCGCGCCCGGTGATTACGACCTGATCTTCCGTCTCCGCGATCCGAAGCAGAACCTCAAGGCGATCAAGGACCGCATCACTACGATGAATCCGAACTGCGATTCGCTGGCTCTTCTTTTCGATGCCTGGTCTGTCGGGCAGCAGTCCCAGTGGACGTGGGGGAGTCCGCAGCCGACGCTTTCTGCAACGGATTCGACACTCGGGCTGTTTCATGGAAAGAGAGCCAACGCGCTGATCGGCGACGGGAGCGCGGCATCCTATGACCGTCTCGGTGTGTGGGAGCGCCTCGGCTTCAGCATGGTGGCAGTCGGAGAAGCCTCGCAGTATATTTCCAGTCATTGAAGAAAATGGAAAAAAAGAAGCGTCCGCATTGTCTCCGGTCTGCGCAGCCGGGCACGCGGATGGCTTTCGGAAAATACCCTGTTCATCACTAAAGAAAAAGGATTGCACACAACATGATTCCCATTCAGCGGAAACTTCTGTTCGGCGCCATCTGCCTGCTGTCGGCCTTCGGGCTGTCGGCGGCGGAGACGCTTTTGAATCTCACTGCGGATAAAGCGGGCGCGGAACCCCGGATCGAGCGGACGGAGAATCCCGCCGGAAAAGGACGGGTCTTTGCGTTCAGCTGCGCGGTGGACCGTTACGCCGCCGTCAGACTCCCGAAATCTCCGGGCGCAGACTACACGCTGAGTGCGTGGTTCAATCCGGACGGCATTCCGGACCGGATCGGGAAATTCACGCTTCTCGGCGAACGGAATGGACGGCTCCGCCTTTCCTATACGCCGTCGAAACAGTTTGAAGTCGAGTATCAGCTCGCGAACGGAAAAAGGGAAGTCATCAGAACGAAAGCGCTTCCGTCTGATCAGTGGTATCATGTCGTGTTCGTCTGCCTTGGCGACAAACGCCGTGCCCGGATCTATGTCAACGGCGAAATCCACCATCAGAGCGTGATCGCGGACGCCCCCGCGCCGCTTGAAGGGGAACTCTTCCTCGGCTGTGCGGATCCCGCCGCGCAGCGGCCCTTCTGGTGCAACGGATTCGCCGATGAAATCCGTATTTACGACACGATTTTTGAATCGTGGGACATCAGGAAGATGTTCCAGAGGGAAGCCGTGCGCTATACCCTTCCGGAAAAAACTGTCCAGACGGGAAAAAAGCAGTCGGGCGGTCCGTTTGTCCTGCTTCCGCCGTTTGCGGACAACGCGCTTTCCGAGCAGAGAAAAGAGCTGCTGCGAAAGGAGATTCCCGTTCTGCTGGAGCAGTATCTTGCCGCAATCGGGAAATACCGTGCGGAGATTGATGATTATCTTGCTTCCCGCGTCTGCTTTCAGAAGGAGCGGATCGGAAAGCGTGTGGAAATTGTCGGAAATCTCGCTGCCTTCATCCGGGAGAATCTGGCGTCCGGCACGCTTACGGGACTCTGTTCCGCAGCGAACGGGATTCAGGACATGAGGCGTTTCGTTGATTATTTCAAGCTGGAGGCGGAATGCATTGCGAAGTTCCCGTGGCTGCCGGAGGGCGGACTCCCCGGCAACAATCCGAAGATTTTCAACGTCCGGGATTTCGGGGCGAAGGGCGACGGTGTCACGGATGACTCCGCTGCGTTTGTCCGTGCCCTTGACGCCGTGAAACAGTGTGCCGGCGCGCCTGCCGTCCTCCGGATTCCCGCGGGCACCTACTTCTTCAACAGTTTTGTTCCCGCAAAGGGCAAACCCGCGGAAAAGGGCGGCTGCCATGTGCGGATCCCGAAGCTGGAGAATGCGCTGATCGAAGGGGAGAATCCCGAAACGACGAAATTCCTGTTCGGACGCCCGCAGGCGGCGGGAATCTTCATGGACGCTTGTCGCAACGTCACGGTGCGCAATCTGATGCTCCAGTACAAAAAGACGCCGTTCTGTCAGGGAACCGTCCTGGAGGTGAATGTCCCGGCGAACACTGTTACGATCCGGCTCGATCCCAGCACGCTTGCGCCGGATGATCCCGTCTACAAGGCGAATCCGCGTTTCCAGTGCTGCACGGCGTATACGCCGGACGGGAATCTGGTCCGCACGCAGTTCCTGGTCTACAATGAAAAGAAGGCGGATTCTCTCGGGAACGGCAAATACCGGATTTACATGGACAAACGCTATTCGGTCCGCTATGTCCGGTCCGGCCTGAAGTTCGTGATTCCGAACCGCGACGGCGCGTATCCGTGCTTCCCGACCGGCGACAGCACCCTCTGCACGGCGGAAAACATCCACATCCGCAACTCACCCGCGGCGGCGTTCCAGACCTGGGGAGGCTACTGGAACTCCTGGACGAAATGCCGTCTTTATCCGCTGCCGGGACTGTGTCTGGCTTCCAACGCGGACTTCCTGATCTCCGGCAACGGCACATATCTGTCCAACTGCTCCGTGAAGAATCCGGGCGACGACTGCTTCAACGTCTTTGTCGGCGGGAAGAACGTCGTCGAGGCGGAGGGCACCCATGCGCGCTATCCCGCGATGCCGGGTCATTCCCTTCCGGGGAATACCCTTTCCTTCCTTTCCGGCGAGACCGGTCAGACGCTTGCGCTTGCGACCATCAAAAGCCAGTCCCGGCAGGGCGGTGACACCGTCGCCGTTCTGGAGGAGGCGCTTCCGGATACCATCGTCAGCCGCAAAAAGGGCGGTCTTAAGAAACTCTCTGCGGTTCAGGAGGATCTTGTTTCGCGCGCGCTGATCCGTTATGATTTCCGCCGCGACGCCGTCTACGACTCCCGTCAGTGGGGGATCGGCTCGGTTGCAAGCGGCAATTCGTTTGCCCACGCCCGAGCAGGAATCAACATCCAGTCCGCCTGTTCGCTGGTGGAGAACAACACGTTTGAAAACATTCCGATGGGAGTCGGAATCGCGGTCTCCTGCCTCCTCGGTGTGCATGAGGGACCCGCGCCCTACTGCATCATCGTGCGCGGCAATGTCGTCAACGACGCGTGGGCGGGGCTCCGCACCTTCACCTTCGTCCAGAACATGGCTCCGGCGCAGTGTGCGCCGATCCGCGCTCTCGTATTTGAGAACAACCGCTGGAGCAATACCGGCGGACTGATCGTGAAGAATCTTTCCGATTCCGTTTTCCGGGGCAATTCCGTGGATGGGGAAAACGGCGTGAACGCATTCGGCGAAAAGAGGAATCAGATCACAATCGACCGTTCCGCGAATCTCACGTTCAGCGGCAACCGCTGTCTCGGCCGTCCGCTGAAACAGAGTGATCTTCTTCTGAAGGAGTGCGGAAGCGGCATTCTCGTAAAATAGATGATCCGAAGGGTCTCCGGATGCTGGAAAAACGCGGAAGAAACGGTATAGTTCCCCTATGACGAAGCGAACCTATACAACCTGCGCGCGCACGGAAGAACTGCTGCGCGACTGCATCCGGACGATGATGATCGCCAATCAGGACCGTCTGCCCGGGGAGGAGATCCTTGCCGAAACGCTCCATGTCTCCCGGCGGACGCTCCACAAGGCACTCCTGAATCTGGAGGAGCGCGGCATTCTTGTCCGTGCCGGGCGTGTCCGGCGCTATGTGCGGGAATTCCGGAATCTCGGGCGCGCGGGCAGAATTCTCTTTCTGTCCGTCGGGCGGCAGTATACGTTTCAGCTTCCCGCGATGGAGCGGCTCTGGAACATGCTGCATCCGCTGCTGCTTCGGCACGGGGCGGATGTGCGGCTCTTCCTCACGAATCCGGAGAGCGATCCGAAAAGCATCATGGAGCAGATCGGGAATGCAGATGTCATTCTTTACGCGGGCTGTCTCTCCGCCGGACGCGACGCGGTCATGGATGCCCTGTTCCGGAGCCAGAATGAAAAGAGCGTGATCAGCCTCATCGAAACGCAGACACAGAATTTCCGCAATATGATCGTGCTGGACAACTATGCGGCGGGACGGATGGCGGCGGAATACCTGATTGCTTCCGGATGCCGGAAGATGCTCGGGATCTGGGAGTTCTGCAATAATCAGGATTTTTCGCGCCGCGCGCAGGGGTTCGCCGACAGCCTTGCCGCGCATCACTTCGGCGGGATCGAATCCATTCTGTGGGTGGTGCATGGGAGTGCTTCCGGCATGCGGGAAACGATCAGCTGGGCGCTCTCCGAAGGATTCGACGGACTCTTCCTGATGAGCGACGAGCACATTTCCGATCTTCTGCGCCAGCCCATTGCCTCCGGTCAAATCCCCGGAAAAACGAAAGTCGTCACCATCGACGGCACGCAGGAGTGTCTGCGCATGACGCCGGTCCTGCCCTATATCAACCACGCGAGCGACAAAATTGCCGAGGAGATTCTCGAACAGATCACATTGCTTGCGCGCGGCACCTTCCGGAACGTCCGGAAACACCTCTATCCGACACTCTGCAAATCCTGATTCCGGAAGCGGAGAAGCCGTTTTTTCCGCCTGTTGCGCAGACGGGATTATCGGGCGTTTTTCTTCTTTTTCAAAACTGGAATGCCGGTTTCAACCGTATCCGCCGTAATGACGCACTCTTCTATGTCGTCGCGGGATGGCAGGTCGAACATGATGTTCACCATCATCTGTTCAATGATGGAGCGCAGTCCTCGCGCGCCGGTGCCTTTCTCATACGCCTTGTGCGCCAGCGCTTCGAGCGCCGCCTTTTCAAAGGTCAGCCTGACCCCTTCGATTGCAAGGAGTTTTTCATACTGGCGCGTGATCGAATTTTTCGGTTCGACCAGAATTTTCACCAGATCCGCCTCGGTCAGCGGCTCCAGACTTGTGATGACCGGAAGCCGTCCGATGAACTCGGGAATCAGCCCGTATTTCACCAGATCCTCGGGTTCGACCGCCTTCAGAACCTCGCTGGAATCCAGACGGCGGTTCTCCTCGATTTCCTTCCGGTCCGCGGTGAAGCCGAGCACATGGCGGCCGATGCGGCGCTGCACCATCTTGTCGAGTCCGACAAAAGCGCCGCCGCAGATGAATAGGATATTCGTCGTATTAACGGGAATGTATTCCTGCTGAGGATGTTTGCGCCCGCCCTTCGGGGGAATGTTCGCAACGGTTCCTTCAAGAATCTTGAGAAGCGCCTGCTGCACGCCTTCGCCTGAAACGTCGCGCGTGATGGAGACATTCTCGCCCTTCTTGGCGATCTTGTCGATCTCATCGACATAGATGATGCCGATCTGAGCGCGTTCAATGTTGTAGTTTGCCGCCTGAAGCAGACGGAGGATGATGTTTTCGACGTCTTCGCCGACGTATCCCGCTTCAGTCAGAGTGGTTGCGTCGGTGATGCAGAAGGGAACGTCGAGCATGCGCGCGAGCGTCCTGGCTATCAGCGTCTTTCCCGATCCTGTCGGGCCGATCAGAAGCACATTGCTCTTTTCAATTTCGACATCGGCAAACTCTCTGGCAAGCTCCGCCGTGTTGGATTGAAAGAGCCGTTTGTAATGGTTGTGGACGGCGACGGAAAGAATCTTTTTTGCGTCCTCCTGCCCGACGATGTATTTATCCAGTTCCGCCTTGATTTCTGCGGGTTTTGGCAGAGGTTTCTCCGCCTGTTCCCGCATAGCGTCCTCGGCAGCCTTTTTCGCGCGTTTTTCCTCCTGCCCGAACAGGCGTTCGCACTCCGCGACACAGTCTTTGCAGATATTGGCACCGTTCGGGCCGATGACCAGCGGCCCCACTTCGGGTGTGAATCCCTTGCGTCCGCAGAATGCGCATTTCATATCGTCATTGTTGCGATTGTTCGCCATCCCGATCAACCTTTCCTGAAAAACTTATTTTCCGCCCGATTCCCGGATGCGGTGCGGGAGGATCTGATCCACAAGGCCGTATTTTTTCGCTTCCTCGGCGGACATGAAGAAATCGCGTTCCATATCCGTCTTGACTTTCTTGAGCGGATTGCCCGTGGTCGCGGCGAGGATTTCGGCAAGGATGTCGTTGAGGCGGTTTGCCTCGCGGACGGCAAGCTTCATGTCCTCGACCTTACCCTCGGTGCCGCTGGAGACGGAGTGGATCATGATCCGGGCGTTCGGGAGCGCATAGCGTTTTCCCGGCGCGCCCGCGCTGAGCAGAACCGCACCCATGCTCGCGGCCTGTCCCACACAGTAGGTCTTGACGTCGCAGGAGAGCATCTGCATCACATCGTAGATCGCAAGACCCGCGGTGACGCTTCCTCCCGGCGAACAGATGTACATGTCGATGTCCTTCTTGGGATCCTCGCTCTGAAGGAACAGCAGTTCGGCAATCACAAGATTCGCGATGGAATCGTCGATCGGGGTCCCGAGCAGGACGATTCTGTCTTTCAGAAGCCGGGAGTAGATGTCATATCCGCGTTCCCCGTTTCCGGTCTGTTCCACCACCATGGGAATGGTCATTGAATTGCGCGTCATAACTGGTTCCTTTCCAATTTTCTGCTCAGGCCTTCACCTGGGAGGCGATGAAGTCGATCACCTTGCCCATCAGGATGTCGGCCTGGATTTCCTCGTAGCCGCCGTTTTCGCCGAGCATTTTGCGGACGTCTTTTTCCTTGTATCCGAGATAGCTGCTCATATTGCGGATCTGCGTATCGACTTCCTCCCCGTCGACCGTGATCTTCTCGTTTCCGGCGATCTTGCGGAGAATAAAGAACTTCTTCAGATATTTGCCGGCTTCGGCTTTGGCTTCCTCAATGTGTTTGTCCTTGTCCTTCTTGAAGGCTTCGATGTCGGCCTCGCTGCGGACAAGACGCTCCGCAATGCGGGAGAATTCGCGCTGAGATGCGGAGGCGAGAATGCCCTTGGGAAGCGGGAAGTCCTCGACCATGCCCACGATCGTCTCGGCGATTTTCGCCTTGACGGCTTCCTTGTGCATTTGTTCAAGTTCGCGTTCGGCGGTTTTCCGGATCTCCTCGTTCATCTTTTCGACGGTTCCGAGTCCGAGTTTTTCGGCAAGCTTCGCGTCATCCGCGACGGGAACGCGGCGCTGCGCCTCAAACACTTTGACCTTGTATTCCACGCTCTTGCCCTGAAGATCTTTTTCTCTCCAGTCGGCGGGGAATTCCGCCTTGAACGTGTATTCGCCGTCCTTTTTTGCACCGGTCAGCGCGGCGAGGACGCCGGGAATCTGCTCGGGTTCGGAAAGCCAGATCCAGCTCTCTTCGGACTTGACGGCGCGTTTGAGCGATGCGGGAGCATCTTCCGCCGGGACAAAATCGGATTCGTAGGAGACCTTGAGCATGTCGCCCTTCTGCGCGGGTTCTTCCACTGTCACATAGTCCGCATAGAGATCTTTGAGATATTTCATGCGGTTTTCGATGTGCTGTTCGAGGGTTTCTCCGTCCTCGACCTTGATTTCGAGTCCCTTGTATTCCGGCAGCTTGAACTCCGGTGCGACTTCGACATCGAGCTCAACGGTATATTCTTTGTCGGCAGCGGGCGCCTCTTTGGCGTCCATGCGCCCGAAGGCGACGATGTCGGCGGATTTGTCGGAGGTCACTTTCGAGAAGGCGGTCTGATGGAGCAGTCTTGTGACGTCGTCGGCGATGTAGTCCTTGTATTTCGCCTTGATGAGGGAGAGCGGGGCCTTTCCTTTGCGGAAGCCGGGGACCTGTGCCTGTTTCGCCGTTTCGCGGGCGGTCTGGTCGAATGCGCCGGCGACCGCCTCCTGCGGGAATTTGACCGCGACTTTGCGCGCGCAGGGTTCCGTTTCCTTCCAGTCGAGCTGGACGCCTTCGAACAATGAGTCAAGAGCCATAATCGTCTTTCACCTTTGTTTTATTTTCATTTCCATTGCGTTGTCTATAATATCAAATCAAAAAATATAACGCCGGAATCCTTTTTTTTCCAGCGGAGGAACGAGAAAATTCCAAGAAAATGCTTTTTTACGCCGTTTCGCGGTTTCCCGCTTTCTTTCCCGGAGTGAACGGCGGGAAGTGAGATCTCCCGATAAAGGAGACACAGGTGCGGCTGACGGAATTCCCTCTTCCCCCGAAGACCTTGCCGTTTTTCCGGGGTGGACAGCTCGAAAAAAAACGGGAGAAAAACACCCGCGGGATTGAATCAGAGTCCGGAGAGGGTATATTGCGGAAAATGACCCGGAACAAGGAGGTGGCAATGCCGGATCGCGAACTTTACGACAAGGTGCTTGCGGTTGAAACGCAGCTCAACCGCGTGATCCGCGGCAAGGAAGACGTCATGCGCCTGCTGCTCGCCGCGTTTTTCGCAGACGGACATATTCTCATGGAGGATGTGCCCGGCACGGGAAAAACCACGCTGGCGAAGGCGCTTGCTCTTTCGGTGTCCGCAAAATTCACCCGGATTCAGTTTACGCCCGATCTTCTGCCGGCGGATATTCTCGGAGCCTCCATCTATTCGCCCAAGGAGGGCGCGTTCTTCTTCCGCGAGGGGCCGCTTTTCACGAATCTGCTTCTGGCGGACGAGATCAACCGGGCATCTCCGCGCACCCAGTCGGCGCTTCTGGAGGCGATGAATGAGCGTCAGGTCTCGATCGAAGGCAAAGAGTGTGTGCTCAATGCCCCCTTTCTTGTGATTGCCACGCAGAATCCTGTCGAGTACTACGGAACCTATCCGCTGCCGGAGGCGCAGCTTGACCGTTTCGCCGTGCGCATTTCGCTCGGGTATCCTGACGGAGAGGCCGAACTTCAGCTGCTCCTTGACCGCCGCCGGAGCGATCCGCTTGGCGAGGTGCGTCCTGTTCTCGACTGTGCGGAGATTCTGCGCATTCAGGAGGAAGTGCGCGCCGTCGAGGTGGAGGATTCGCTTGCACGTTACATGATGGAGCTTGTCCGAGCGACGCGTGAATGCAGTGAGATCCGTCTGGGCGCCAGTCCGCGCGCACTCCTGACGCTTTCGCGCTGCGCGCAGTCCATGGCCTGGCTGGACAACCGCGTCTTTGTCAAACCGGACGACATTCTTGTCCTGATCCGGCCGCTGCTCGCACACCGTCTCGTTATGACCCTGGAGAGCAAACACGCGGGAATTGAGGCGGAAGCCGTGCTGGACGATCTTGTCCGGAAAATCAAAATTCCGGTGTGATGCGGAATGCGGAGAATCTTTCACATCTTCCGGCGCCTCAGGCGGGGATTTCTTTCCGGCCCCCGCTGGTTTCCCCTGCCTTCCGCTGGAGAGAAAGGCAGGACGCTTGCCATGCCTCTGATCTGGGGATACGCGCTGCTGGACCGGATCCTGACGCCGCAGGGACGGATGCTTGGCGCGGTCTACCTGGCGGTCTCCTTTTATTCGATGATCCTGACCCGCAGTCCGGCGGTGATTCTGTTTTTTGTGCTGTCGGGAGTTTTCTTTTTCAATCTGATCGCGGGATTGCTCTTTTTCCCCCGCATCACGATTGTGCGGAAAGCTCCTTCGCGTGTTTCCTGCGGCACGCCGTTCCGCATTTTCTACTCGCTGGAAAACCGCTCCTTTCTTCCGGTGTTCGATCTGAGCGCAGATCCGCAGCTCGTGATGCGCAATGTGCAATGCACGGATGCCGATGTCCCGCGTCTGACGCTGCTTCCGCGCATGGAGGGGAGTTTTTTCCGGACCTTCCGGATTCTCAAACGCGGGGTTTATCCTCTTCCCTGTCCGCTGGCGGAGACCGCGTTTCCCTTTCAGCTTTTCAAAATGAGCCGGAGTGCGGATTGTGTTCAGCAGATCATCTGCCATCCCGCCTGGACGCCGCTTCGTTCTCTGCGCCTTCCTGAGGGTTCCGCGAAAAACAGCGAGAGCGTGAACACGGTGTCAAGCGAAGGCGACAGCATGGATTTCCTCGGATGCCGGGAATACCGGACCGGAGACGACCCGCGCAAGATCCACTGGGCGGCGAGCGCGAGACACGGAGAGTTTGTGGTCAAGGAATTCCAGGAGGAAAAACTCTCCCGTGCGGCGCTCATCATGGACAATACGCTTCTTGCGGAACGGGAGAGCTTCCGGAGCGTTCTCAGGAAACTCTTCCTCCTGAAACCGCTCGGGAAGAGACGCTCCGACGAGCCGTTCGAGGCGGCAGTTTCTCTGACCGCCTCCATTGCGATGACGCTTTCCGAACGCGATTTCGTCGTGGACATCTTTGCCGCCGGTTCCGAAATCCACCATTTCCGGACGGGACGCAGCCATATGACAGGCGAAGCATTTCTGGATCTGCTTGCCTCGCTTGCGCCGACGGACGGAACCGGCCGCTTCCGGAGAATCACGCCGGAGGATATCCGCGCAATCGCGTCCTCCGGTGCGGTTTATCTGATTCTGCTGAGTATTGATCCGGAATCGGAAAAACTCTATCGATCGATCATCCAAACCGGGGTGCCGCTGAAGGTGTTCCTGATCGCTTCCGAGCCCGGTCCGGCGTGGGTGGAAACACTGCGCGCGGAGGATATTCTGAGCGGAAAGGCGGGTGAACTGTGAACGAAGCATCTTCCGGCGCGCTTTTCAAAGGCTTTGATCTGCGGACAGGTTTTCTGAATGCGCTTCTGATCCTGCCGCCGGCGTTTCTGTATTCGATGAAAACGGACCTGCCGCATATCCTGCTGATCGCGGCGGCGATGCTGGGAACCGGGCTGTTCCGGCGGAGCTACCTGTCTTACAGCGATCGTCCGATCATCTACTGCGTCACGGCCGCCCTGGTTCTGACCATTGTTCCGGACATGGTGGTCACGGTGGACGAGTCCCGTTTCGGACTCTTCGATCTGATGCTCCGTTCGAGTCTGGCGGTTCCGCTTCTCCTCTATCTTGCGGCGCTGAGCTGTCTCTTTCCGCCGAATCAGCACAGAGCCGGGTTGAGTGCGGCGCTCGCCGTGGCGGCGACCCTGATCTGCGGCGACATTTTCAATTCCGCGGATCAGACCAATACCGTGCTCTCGTTTCTGGATGTTCCGCTCCGGAACTACCGGACGAGCTATACAATTGCCGTGATCGTGCAGGCAATGACGCTGCCTTTTTTCTTTTATACGACGACGAGAACGGTTTATCCGGAAAAGAAATGCCGGAGCACTTCCATTCTCCGTTCCGCGGTCCGCTTTCTCTGTATTGTGCTGATTCCCGTGTTCGCGCTTTCCCTTTCGGAATTCTATTACGCGCATACGGCGCTCTTCCGCAATCTGGAATTCTACTTTCTGCGTCTGGGGATGCGCCGCCCCGCACGCGGCAATGAGATGATGATTCTTTCCAATTCGGTCAATCTGAACGCGACGATGCAGTCCGAGCTTCTGAAGAATCCGGACAAGGTGCTTCTCCGGGCGAAGGCGGATGCGCCGCCGGGGTATCTGCGCGGCGGCGTCTACACGATGTACCGGCGGGGGGAATGGCTTTCCAATCCGGTCCGCACGAATCTTTCCGCGATGCGGCGCGCTACCATTCTCTCCGAAAACACGTTCACCGTGCCGGATTATCCGGACGCGCCGGCAACGGTTCCGGATGATCCGCGCGAACCGCCGCCCGAGCCGATCCGCCGTGTTGAACTGTATTTCGAAGGCCTTCTTACGCGCGGTGTGATTCCTGCTCCCGGCAATACCTACCGGATCGACGCGGTTGCCGATGATGCGCAGATTACCGATTCCGGAGTCTTTTCTCTGAAGCTCTGGAAACGCGACGGCGGATGCACGGTTTTCACGTCGAATTATGATCCTGCCGCCGCGTATCCGATGCCTGTGCCGGAGGAGGCGCACTTCCTGACGGAACTGCCCCGTCCGCTCCGGAGACCGTTCGGGAAAATTGCCGGAGAGGCGCTTTCCGGACGGAAAATCCGGCGGGATCGTGACCGGGTCGCGGCAGTGATCGAATTCCTTTCCCGTTATTCTTATTCGCTCAGCTTCCGTCCTCCCGGTGAACGAGGGGATCCGGTGCTGCATTTTCTCACGAAGGAACGCCGGGGGCACTGCGAACTTTTCGCCAGCGCCGCCGTGCTTCTGCTGCGGAGCATGGGACTTCCCGCACGCTACGTTACCGGTCTGGTCTGCGAGGAACTTCACCCTTATTCGCAGTATTACATCGCGCGCGCGTCGAATGTCCACGCATGGGGGGAAGTGTATCTGCGTGACGAGAAATGCTGGATGCTTGTCGAGGCGACACCGCCTTCCGGCGATCTGCCGTCGGCGCGCAGCATCCGCAAGCAGAGTGTTTTCTCATCTGTCATGGATCTCCTTCAGCAGACCTTCCGCAATGCGTTTGCAGACATCCGGCGCGGTTATTTCGCCAACGCGGTTCTGACTGTTCTGGAGATTGCATTTGCTCTGCTGCTGCGTGTATTCTTCCACCCGGCCGCGCTGCTCGTCCTGATTCCTGCCGGTTTTGTTGTCTGGTTCCGGTATTTCCGGAGAAAAGGGCGGGTGCGTGCCGGCGGGGTGCTTGGGGACAGGGAAAAGAAGCGTCTCTCTTCCGCGTTTGCCACGTTTGAGCGCGGATATGCCGCGAATGCGCACAGAAAACGGGCGCAGGGGGAGACGCTTTCGCATTATTACGCATCCGCTCCGCAGGAGATCCGGGAATATGTCGCACAATACGAATCACTGCGTTACCGGGAGCAATCCCCCGCGCCGGAGATTGTCCGGGAGATGGCGCACCGCGGAAGGCTCCTGCTGAAAAAACGTTCCGGGCGTTGATTTTCCGGAGAAACGGGATTACATTACCCGTCCGGACGGTTTGCCGCCGTGACCGCAGTGCAGAGGAATGGAATTCATGACGATCTTCAGAAAACAGTTGAAACGATATTATCCGTTCTGTCTGTTTTTGTTTCTGGTGCTGTTTTTGGTTGCGGGAGGGGTCTTTGCGCTGGATGTCTGGTTTGAGTTCCGCGGCGTGCCCCGGACTCTCATGGAAGAGGCTGCTTGTCTCCTGCGGCCGTACGGGCTGACTTTTCGCGCGGGTTCCTGCAAAGCGGGAATCCTGCGGGGAATCCGCTTTGAAAATGTCGAGATTTCGGGGAAAAATTCTCTGGAAACGCCTTCGCTCCGGGCGGAGAGACTTCACCTCTGCATCATGCCGTGGCGTATTCTCACCGGCACGCTGCTGCCTGCGAGAATACGGATTGAGGGCGGTGCGCTGGAACTGCCGCTGCTCCCGGAAGCCGGCGCGGAGGGGGAAACGGATCGTGTTTCCGTGACGGAACTTCATGCGGACATCGGCGGCGATCCCGGCAGGATCGTCATTCACAAGGGGGAGGGAAAAATCCGCAACTTTGCCTTTACGGTTTCCGGAAGCGTGGACAACCTTCTGCATCTGGCGGCGGCGCGCACCAGCGCGATGCTTCATGACAAACTGATGGAAAAAGCGCCTGCCCCGGTATCCTCTGAACGGCACGCATCTTCCGGCTGGTACCGGCGGATGCTGGGAAATGTTCCGCTTTCCCTGCGCAAATCCGCAATCCGTCTGCTTGACAAATTCAGTGAGCGTTCCTTTGACGGCATTCCGCGGATCCATGCGTTCCTGAACGTGGATGCGAAAGACTTCAACCGCACACATGCTGAGGCGCTGGTTTTCCTTCCCGACTTTCAGTATGGCCGCCTGAAAATCGGGGCGATTCGTGAGAAACTCATTCTGAGTGACGGAATGCTTTTCTTCCGGGATCTGCGCCTGGAACTCGGCGGCGGCGAATCCATTCTGGCGCAGGGCCGTTTCGACAGCGCCTCAAACAGTATCAGCGGGACATTTTCCGGCAACTGTTCGCCGGACAAGCTTCTGCTTTTCGTCAGCGAGTCCGTTCGCGAAACCATGGCGGGAAAGCTGGATCTTTCCGATGCAGGGCGGATCGCCTTTCAGGGAACGCTGGACCATTTTTCCATTCCCGACGGCCGTTATTCCGGAACGGCTCAGCTCCGGATTCCCGCGATGGTCTTCAACGGAATCGGACTGCGCAATGTCACCGCTTCGACCGAGCTGGGCGACGATCTGATTTCCGGCAGGATTGTCAGCGGCACCTCCGGAGGCAACGAGATCGAATCGCTTTTCACGATTTCGGGCAATACCTTCAAAGCGGCGGTTGAGGGAAAGACCTCCCCGGAAGCACTGCGCAATTTCCTTTCTCCGCCGGCGGCGGATTTCATTTACGGCAACGTCGAGTTCCGGAATCCATCCGACCGTCTTCATTTTGCCGGCGAGATTGTCTCTCCGGACTGGAAAAACTCCGCATTCGAGGGTAAAATCCGCCTGAACCTGCCGCGTGCCTTCTGCCACGGTGTGACGCTCACAAGCGCCTCTGCGGAACTGGCGTTCAGTGCTGATACGCTGGCCGTCAGAGGAATCGAGGCGCGGATTGACGACACGCTTGATGTTTCCGGTACGATGAAGTGCCTCCTGAAGGACCGTTTTCTCAGTGCTTCTCTCGTCTGCCGCGGGTCTCCGGGAAAAACGATCCGGATGCTTGAACCGCGCCAGCGCGCCTTTATCGAAAACCTGACAGCGGGTATTCAGTGGCCGCGGGAGGGCAATCTTGTCGAGACCGCTTCCGACATTCAGATTCATTATGGAAAGAATCCATCCTATTTCATTACGGGTTCCCTTGTCATGACCGATTTCCGCTACCGCGGCATACATTTCCGTTACGGCGCAACCCGTTTCCTGATTGATTCCGACCGTATTCTGGTCCTTCCCGGCGCAATCCTTCAGACCGACGACGGGCAGGCTCTTGTCAGTGTTTCCCTCAAGAGCGGTGCATCGCGCAGGAAGGGGAGCGGACGGCCCGTTCCGCAGGGGGGACTCCTGAACTTCTCCTTCGAAAGCACGATGGCAGGCAACGACATCATGCGCTGTCTCTATCCGGCATGGAAGAGCGAGTTTATCGACTTTCCATATGGCATGAAGGTGTCGGCATCCGGTCTGATTGATTACGGCGACGAAAAGCATACGCGCTTCCGGGCGGAAATCAGCAATGGAAGCTGTCTCTGGAAAGGAATCCGGATCTCCGACGTGGATTCCACGGTCCGCTATGAAGACAACAGACTCTTCATCCGGAATGCCGCCGCTACGGTATCCAGAGGCAGGGTTTCCATGGATTACGAGTTTGACTTCAATACCAGAAAAGGAAGGATTGATGCGAAACTCAAGAGCGCCCATCTGCCGGAGATCCTCAAGGAGCTTCATATCAATGTCCTGGATGCTTCGCGCATGGATGCTCTGGTATCCGCGGGAATGAGTTCCGAACTCCATTACAATGCCGCAAGTCAGCTTCAGATGAACGGAACCGCCGATCTCCAGATCAAAGGCGACGACCTCTGGTCCGTTCCGGTTCTGGGCGATCTGCTCAAAATTCTCGGGAAGGCATGGAACACCAGCAGTTTCGGAAGCATAACCGAGGTCAACGGCAGTTTCCGGATGGAGGGGGATGAACTTTCCACCGACAGCCTCAAATCCGACGGCGGGATCGTCGCGCTCAATGCCGACGGCTCCTACTGCTGGAACACCAACGAATTTGATTTCCGTGTCCGTGCCGAGCTGCTCAAAGGCACGCTTCCCTTCGGGACGCTGTCCACTGTCCTTACGCCGATCTCCTGGATTCTCGAGCGGCGCATTCACGGCAGACTCGGTTCCTACCGCTGGCAGTGATTTCCCGCCTGTTTCCGGAAGCGCTTTTTTTGTCATGTGAAATGCGGTTTTTATCCATTCAAAAATCTTTTTTCCGTGTAAAATTATAAAGGAAAGGGATTTTGATTTCTTCATCAAAATGAAAACCAACAAGGAGTATTCAGAATGAAGATCGGAGCTCTCGCCGCTTCCTTGAGACGGCCTCTGCTGGAAACGTTCGACGCGTATCGGGAAATGGGTCTGCAAGGTGTCCAGATCGGCGTGAATCAGGAGTTTCTCGCTTTCCCGGATGAAAAAATCGAGGAGATCAAGGCGCGCTGTGAAAAAGACGGCCTGACGATCTCCGCCATCTGCGGCGACATCGGCGGACACGCGTTCCAGACGCGCGGGGAAAACATGAAACGCGCCGAATTCCTCTGCCGTGTGGTCGATCTTGCCGTCCGCCTCGGAACGCACGTCATCACGACGCACATCGGCGTTGTCCCGGAAGACAAAAACGATCCGGTCTATCCGCTGATGATCGAATCCATCCGCCATGCCGCGGATTACGGTGGGGCGCGCGGCGTCACCTTCGCGATTGAAACCGGCCCCGAAAAACCGGAAATCCTGAAAGCCTTCATCGAGGATGTGAATTCCAAAGGACTCGGCGTCAATCTTGATCCTGCGAATCTGCGCATGGTTTCGTGTGTCGATCCCGCCCATGCCGTCGAAGTGCTCGGGAAATACATTGTGCACACCCACGCCAAGGACGGCGTCAATCTCTTCCCCGGTTCCGCGGCCGCCGCTTACGGAATGGTCAATCCGGACGGCTCGAAACGGGATCTCGGCGTCGAACCGGCGAAATACAAAGAGGTGCCGCTCGGACAGGGGCAGGTCCCGTGGGACGCCTATCTCGCCGCCCTGAAAAAGATCGGTTACGACGGCTTCCTGACCATTGAGCGTGAATGCGGCGACAATCCCGAGGGCGATATCCGCCTTGCGCAGAAATTCCTGCTTGAAAAACTGTCCTGAGGAGATTGTGTCATGGCGAAAAAACTGAAAGCGGCCCTGATCGGATTCGGCGGGATGGGGCATTTCCACGCGACTCAGTACAAGAATCAGAAAAACTGCGAACTGGTCGCGATCTGCGACATCGACCCGAAAAAATTCGACAAACTCTCGGAAGAGATCAATTTGGGCAGCAGCGGCGTAGCGGATCTTTCCAACGTCCGCCGCTATCTCTCCTACGAGGAACTGGTGGCGAAGGAGACGTTCGATTATCTGGACATCTGCCTGCCGTGTCACCTCCACGCGGAATACGCGATCCGCGCGATGAAGGACGGTTATCACGTCCTCTGCGAAAAGCCGATGGCCCGCGACGTCAGACTCGCCGATCAGATGATCGCCGTTTCGAAGAAAACGAAAAAGTTCCTGATGATCGCCCAGTGCCTCCGTTTTGAAAAAACCTTCAATACCGTGAAGAAGGCGTACGATTCCGGAAAATACGGAAAACTTCTGCGCCTCTCCATGACCCGCTGCGGCAGCGCACCTGGAGCAGGCTGGTACCGTGACGTCAAATGCAGCGGCGGCGCCATTCTTGATCTGCATCTGCACGACACCGACTTCATCAATTACATGATCGGTGTGCCGGATGCCGTGCAGACGAGCGGAATCACCCGCGTTTCCGGCGGTGTTGACGATCTGCTTACGACCTATTATTTCGAGAACGGTCCTCTTGTCAGTTCCGAGTCTAGCTGGTGCCGTTCCCAATGGAAATGCACCACGGTCGCCGTCTTCGAGAAGGCCACGATGGAGATCGCCGCGCCGAAAGTGATCGTCCATACCGATGACGGAAAGCACCGCGAAATCGACTGCACCGGAACCAATGGCTACTTCAATGAGATCGCCTATTTCTGCGAGTGCATCCTGAAGAAAAGACGGCCCGTGACCGCGTCGATCGAAAGCACGCGCGATTCCATCCGAATTGTGCTTGCCGAGGAAAAATCCGCCCTGACCGGCCGGAAGGTTTCGCTGAAAAAGTGAAGCGCCTTTCCGGAAACGGAAAATGAAAAAACGGGACACGCCGGAAACGGCTGTGCCCCGTTTTTTTCCGCCCGGCTTTTTCGTGTCTCTCCGGTGCGGATTCAGTCGCGGTGAAAGAGCACGATCCGGTTCGTATTGGTGCCTTGCGTGTTGTTGGAAATTCCCCAGCAGTTTGCCGTCTTGGTGAAGCGCTGACGGTTGATCAGGATCAGATCCGGAACAAATCCGGCTTCCGCGCCGCAGGGGACGACATGCTCCTCAAGACGGATGGAGCCATGGCGCACCTCTCCCACTTCGAATGCCACATGGCCGCCGGGTTTCACAACGCGCGCGAGCTCGCGGAAGACCGCGCTCATCGCCTTTTTCCAGCCGGAAAGCGTCCGTTCCATTGTGACGGAAACGGTATCGGGATCAATTGCGGCGAACCATGAGCGCAGCCAGTTGTCCTGCCTGTAGTCCACGATGTCCAGAAACGGCGGCGAGGTCACGACCAGCGAGACGGCTGCGTCGGGAATCTGCGGTGTCTGATCGGAACTCCCCGTCAGAATCCAGCCATGAGGGAGTGCCTCCAGCCTCTGCCGATCCTCCCGCGTGCAGTCTCTGAGGAGCGCACGGCTTTTTTTGAGAAGAATCCCTTTCACGTCGCGCCGGGGCGGTGTCTGACGGCGCTTTTCGTTGATCTTCCGCTGTGACTCCACGGAGACCGCCTGATTCGGCGGAAGCGTGTAGACCGAAAAGAATCCCGCCGAGTGTCCCGTGAGTCGGTTGAGCGCGACCATCCGGAGCCACGCATCGACTTTGTCTGGCTTGTGACTGTTGAAATAGGAGCGCAGCGCGCAGAGTCCGCGCAGCGTCTCCTCGTGATAAAAGACGAGCAGCTCTTCGGGAATCGCGCCGTCCCATCCGAGGTCCAGCGAACGCAGACGCTCCTCAATCTCATGCAGGGGAGGGGGGGCGAGGCGCGGCGAAAGCAGAAGAGCGCTCAGCGGATTGACGTCGCATCCCGCCGGGACGCGTCCGGAAAGCGCGGCCTCCAGCGGCGTGGTGCCGCGTCCCATGAAGGGATCGTAGACCGTTTCGCCCGGCCTGGTCAGGCGCTCGATGAAGAAGGCCGGAAGCTGCGGCTTGAAACAGGCGCGGTAGGAGATTTCATGCAGCGAGTGACAGGCGCGCTGGGCGGAGGTCCAGAACTCGTTTGTGAAGGTTGCAACTTCCCGCTTCAGCTCCGGGACTGCCGTGAAAGAGCATTCCGTCGCGCTTCCGAACGCGTGGAATTGGCGCAGTTCCTCTTTCATCGGCGTTTCCGGAGTGTGTCAGCCGAGGACCGGCCAGAGCCGGCCGTCGGGGCGCGGATAGAGTTTGATCGGAATACCGAAGGCTTCGCTCAGATTGGCTTCGTTCAGAACGTCCGCGCGCAGGCCGCACTTTGTGATTCTGCCGTCGCCGAGGATGATGCCGCGGTCGAAACTGGCGGTGATCTCCTCGATCCGCTGCGTGATGAAAAGCATCGTCGGAGAGTTTTCCGCTTCCGCGAGCCCGTCGATCGCCTCCAGAAGATACTCCCGGCTCTTGAGGTCGAGGTAGACGCATGTTTCATCGAGGATCACCAGCTCGGGTTTTGCGATCAGGGCGCGCGCGATGAGCGCCTTGATCTGTTCGCCGGAGGAGAGTCGGTCGAAATAGCGGTCCGCCAGATGTTTCGCGCCGATCCTGTCGAGCGCGGTCATGGCGAGTTCCATTTCTTCATCGGACGCCTTGCGGTAGAATCCGACGGTCGAATCCAGTCCCGAGAGTGCCACGTCGATGGTTTTCCAGCGGATGGTCGTGTCCGCTGTCCACGCCTGGAGAAAGGGGCTTGCCCAGGCGACTTTCTTTCTCACCTCGGTGATGTCGCAGGCTCCGTAGCGGTTGCCGAGCACGCTCACCTCCGCGCCGAAGAGCGGCCACGCCATGCCGAGGATCATTTTGACCAGCGTTGTTTTCCCTGCTCCGTTCGGGCCGAGGATGAACCAGTGTTCCCCGCGTTCGACCTCCCAGTTGAAGTCGTGGAGTATTTCGTGGCCTTCGAGTTTCAAGGTTGCGTTTTTAATGACGAGAGCTTTTGTCGTATCCATGATTTTCTTTCACGCTTTCCTGCTTGATCTTCCGCCGCAAGTCTCAGATTGCCTCGTCGCCGCAGGGATAGCTTCCCAGCACGCGGAGCGCCTGCGTCTGCGGGCGCAGATATTCGATCGCCCGTTTGACTTTTTCATCCTCGATATGACCGAGCAGGTCGATGAAGAAGTAATATTCCCAGTTCTGCACCTTGGAGGGGCGGCTTTCGATCATCGTGAGCGTGATTCCCTCGTTCTTGAACGGGAGAAGCGCGTCATAGAGAACGCCGACGCGGTCCTTGATCGCAAAGCAGATCGAGGTCTTGTCGTTGCCGGTCGGCAGCGGCATCTGGTTGCCGAGCACAAGGAAGCGGGTCGTGTTGTTCGGGTTGTCCTCGATGTTCTGGGCCAGGACATTGAGGCCGTAGATCTCTCCGGCGAAACAGCCGGCGATGGCGGCGGAATCGGGTTCCTCCGCGGCTGTCGCGGCGGCGCGGGAGTTGCTGGAGCATTCATGGATTTCGACGTCCGGCAGATATTCGCTGATCCATGCGCGGCACTGGCTGAGGGACTGCACGTGGCTGTAAAGCTTCCGGATCGACTTCATCGGGAATTTCGAGAGCAGGGAGTGATGGACGCGCAGATTGATTTCCGCGCAGATCTTCGCGTCGGAATTGACGAAGATGTCGAGCGTGTGCGAGACAACGCCCTCGGTGGAGTTCTCAACCGGGACGCATCCGTAGTCGGCGCGCCCGTTGTGGACGTCCGCGAAGATGTCGTCGATGTTGCCCTTGGGCACATATGCGACGCTGTGTCCGAACTTGGAGACCGCCGCCAGATGGGTGAACGACCCTTCCGGTCCGAGATAGGCGATGTTCAGCGGATGCTCAAGTGCGAGCGCGCCGGACATGATTTCGCGGTAGACCGCCTTGAGAGTTGTCTGTGTCATCGGCCCCTGATTGAGCGCGGCGACCTTTTCAAACACGATTTTTTCCCGTTCCGGCACGTAGATCGCCCCGAGGGAGTTCTTTTTCCTGCGCCCGACTTCGATCACGGTCTGATAGCGTTCGTTGAGCAGGGCTACGATTTTCGCGTCGATTTCATCAATCTTCTTCCGCAGGTCATCCAGTGGCATATTTTTCATCCTTATCTTGAATATGTTGTCAATCCGTTGCGTCTCAATTCCGTTTTTTACCGGCATAACCTTATAATTTACCACAATTTCCCGATTATCTCAAGTTCTTTCCTTGATTTTCACGGAAAAATGACGATATTTACACACTTTGAAAATAACGATTCATCCATCAAGGGAGATTGCACGTCATCATGCCGGTCATTGTAAAAACGGTTTCTCTGCTGATCTGTTCCAATCTGTTCATGACGTTCGCGTGGTATGCGCACCTCAAGAACATGTCCGCGAAGCCCTGGTTCATCGCCGCGCTGGCAAGCTGGGGAATCGCGTTTTTCGAGTACATGATCCAGGTGCCGGCGAACCGGATCGGCTACACGCAGCTCTCGCTTGCGCAGCTGAAGATCCTGCAGGAGGTCATCACCCTTTCGGTGTTCGTGCCCTTTTCCATCTTCTACATGAAGGAGGGGTTCAAGCTCGACTTCATCTGGGCGGGCCTCTGCCTGGTCGGTGCGGTTTATTTCATGTTCCGCACTTGAAAATTGCAAAACCCGCGTTATGCTATTCGTAAAGAGAGCGGAAAACAGAGCGATTTTCAACCAAGGGGAGAAACGGAATGATCGAAAGCATTCTGAGCGAAGTCGGGAATTTTCTTGCGGGCGCGCGGGCAATGACGGCATACTGGGTTCTCGCGATTGCCGGGACGCTCTTTTTCGGAATCATCTGTCTTTTAAGTCTGTTCGGTCTCGGTGGGATTGATCACGCCGATTTCGATGCGGACGGTTCGGTCCTGGATCACGCGGACACCGGGTATCTGGACTTCAAACTCTTTTCCCTCCGCTCGATCCTTGCGTTTCTGACCGTCTTCGGCTGGGGCGGTGTCATCTGGGGGAGCCGCGGCATTTCCGGATTCCTGCTCGCGCTGGCCTGCGGATTTGTTACGATGCTGATCACCGCTTCCATTCTTTACTTCACGATGCGCCTTCAGAGCAGCGGCAACGTCAGGCCGGAGGATTTCGCCGGGCGCAGCGGAACGGTATATCTGAGCATTCCCGGCGGCGTGACGGAAGCGGGAAAGGTTGTGGTCTCCTGCGGAGGCGCCACGCATGAACTTTCCGCCGTCGCGGAGGAGCCGATTCCAACCGGAACCCCGATCGTGGTGGTGAAATCCATCGACGGGCAGCATTTTCTTGTGAAGAAAGCGCAGTGAAAACCCTGAACAACATAAAAACATAAAAGGAGTCGCACATGGATTTTATTCCATCGCTTGCAGTCCAGCAGATCGGAGGCGGAGTGATTCTCCTCACCGTCATCGTCGTCTTTGTGGCGTTTGCCGTCCTAATCAGCGTGCTCGCCCGGATCAAGAAGTGCCCGTCCGACCGGATCATGGTCATCTACGGCTCGCAGGTCTTCCACCGGGACAAGGCGACAAAACACGCCGCGCGCTGCATCCACGGCGGAACGGCGTTCATCTGGCCGGTCATCCAGGATTACGGCTTCCTTTCGCTGCGCCCGATCCAGCTGGAGGTGAATCTGCGCAACGCCCTCTGCAAACAGAACATCCGCATCAACGTGCCCTCGGTCTTCACGGTCGGCGTCAGCACGGACGAGACGCTGATGGGCAACGCGGCCAACCGCCTGCTCGGACTCCAGCCCGACGCCATCGGCGAACTCGCCAAGGACATCATCTTCGGTCAGCTGCGTCTGGTGATCGCCTCGATGACGATCGAACAGATCAACTCCGACCGCGAAACCTTCCTCCGCAGCATTGAGCAGAACGTCGCCGAGGAGCTCAACAAGATCGGACTGCTCCTCCTGAACGTCAACATCACCGACATCACCGACGAGAGCGGATACATCGACGCAATCGGAAAACGCGCCGCGTCGGAAGCCATCAACAAGGCCCGTATCGAGGTCGCTGAAGAGGAACGCAAGGGCGGAATCGGTGAAGCCGAGGCGCGCAAGGCCCAGCGCATCGCCGTCTCCCAGGCGGAAGCCGAGGCGCAGGCCGGAGAGGCCAACGCCGACCGCGAACGCCGCATCGCCGTGACCCAGGCGGAAGCCCAGGCGCAGTCCGGAGAGGCCGATGCCGACAAGCAGCGCCGCATCGCCATCAAGCAGGCGGAGGCCGAGGCGCAGATCGGCGAAGCCAACGCCGACAAGGAGCGCCGCATTTCCATCAAGCAGGCGGAAGCCCTCGCGATCGAAGGTGAAAACGTCTCCGCGATCGAGATTGCAAAGTCCAATGCGACGAGAGCGGAAAACGAGGCCGACGCCTACCGCCAGGCCGAAGCCGCCAAGCGCATTGCCGAAGCCAAGATCAAACAGGCCGATTACGAGGCGGAAATGCTCGCCCAGATCGCCCGCGCAAAGATGGAGACCGAAAAGCAGAAGGCCGAAACGCTTGTCCATGCTGAAATTGAAAAGGAACAGGTGGTCATTCAGGCGGAGGCCGAAGCCGAGAAGCGCAGACGCGAAGCCAAGGGCGAAGCGGACGCGATCTATGCCAAGCTCGAAGCCGAGGCGCGCGGAAATTACGAAATCCTCAAGGCCAAGGGCGAAGGCTACAACCAGATCATCGCCTCCTGCAACGGCAATGCCGACGCGGCGGGGAAGATGCTCCTCATCGAAAAACTCGAGGAACTGGTCAAGCTCCAGACCGAGGCGATCCGGAACATCAGGATCGACAAGGTCACGGTCTGGGACGGTGGAAGCCAGGTGAACGGCAAGACTTCCACGGCCAATTTCCTCAGCGGCATGATGCAGAGCATTCCGCCGCTTCACGATGTGGCGGGCATGGCGGGAATCGACCTGCCCGGCTATCTCGGGAAGCTCAAAGGGGAGGAGAGCGCCCCGCAGGAGAAAGACACTGCTCCGCAGGCATAATCCTGCTTTCCAGCTGTTTTCCGGAATCCCCGTCCCTGCGGCGGGGATTTTTTCTGCCGGGGGCGATGTGGAAAAAATCGCCCGCACTGTCGTTTTTGAAATTGCAAAACGGCAAAGGCAATGGTATATTCCGCAGGTAGGGAAACTGCAACATACAACCAACATTCTTGAGGAGTGAAAAATGACGGCATCCATCGGCGAAACCCTCGCGCAATACAAAATCATCCCCGTTCTGGTTCTCGAAGACCTTGAAAGCGGCCTGAAACGCTGCGAACTTCTCTGCGAATGCGGCCTTCCCGTCGCGGAAATCACCTTCCGCACCGCTGCGGCGGAGTCGGTGATCCGCGAGGCGTCCAGACGCTTCCCGGAGATGTTCCTCGGCGCGGGAACCGTGCTCAATACCGCGGATCTGCACCGGGCGTTCGACGCGGGCGCGAAATTCGCCGTCGCGCCGGGATTCAATCCGACCGTCGTCAAAGAGGCTCTGAAATGCTCCTACGCGTTTGCCCCGGGCATCTGCACGCCGTCGGAAATCGAGCAGGCGTATGAGCTCGGCTGCCGCTTCTTCAAATTCTTCCCGGCGGAGGCAGCGGGCGGAATCAAGATGCTCAAGTCCATCGCCGCGCCCTACAAGCACCTCGGGATCAAGTTCATGCCGACCGGCGGCGTCACGATCGACAACGCCGGCGACTGGCTGGCCGTTCCGGAGGTCGCCGCGGCTGGCGGAACCTGGCTCAACAAGGCGGACGCCGAAGGCATCCGCAAGGCCGTCGCGCTGGCGAAATCCCTCTGAAAAACACTGCTCCGGAGGCTTCCATGTTCGGAAAAAAAGACAAGATCAGGGTCGGCGTGGTCGGCGTCGGCGTTCTGGGACACCATCACACGAGACTTTACAAGGCCAATCCGGACGTTGAGCTGGTCGGCGTCTATGACGTTTCACCGGGAGCCGCTGCGGATGTCGGGAAAGAGTACGGCGTCCCCGCATTCGACACCGTCACCGCGCTGGCGGAGCAATGCGACGCGCTGACCGTCGCTGTTCCCGCGACCAGCCACTATGAGACCGCAATGCCTCTGATTGAAATGGGCAGGCACATCCTGATGGAAAAACCGATTGCGGCGACCGTCGAGGAGGCGCGCAGGATGGTCCGGGAAGCCGAAATGCGCAATCTCGTGTTCGGCGTCGGACATGTCGAGCGCTTCAATGCCGCGATGGATTTTCTCGAGAAAAACCGTTCCAACACGCTGTTCATCGAGGCGCACCGCCTGGCGAAATATCCGCCGCCGCGCCCCGGACTGCATCGGCGCGGGACGGAGGTCAGCGTCGTGCTGGACCTGATGATCCACGATCTGGATCTCGTGCTGACGATGGTCGGCAGCGATGTGGAGCGCTTCGATGCCGTCGGAATGCCGGTCATGAGCAAGACCGAGGACATTGCGAACGTCCGCATCAAGTTCAAGAACGGCACCGTCGCCAATGTGACGGCCAGCCGCGTCAGCACCGAGCCCATGCGGAAGTTCCGCGTCTTCCAGACCGACTCCTACATCTCGATGGATTACGCCAAGAGCACCGGGAAAATCATCCGGAAAAGTTTTCTCGGCGTCGCCAGCAAGCATGTCAATCTCTGCGAGAAGAATGCGCTTGCCGCCGAGATCAACGACTTCGTACAGGCGGTACGGAAGACCAAGGAAGGTCCGATGATCGTTCAGCCGCGCGTGACCGGTGCGCAGGGACTGCGCGCACTGGAGCTTGCGGTCGCGATCACCGAGGAGATCGACGCCTACAACCGCAAATACGATCTCTACCGCTTCCGGAAATAATCACCATCCCGGTGCAGGGCACCGGGGATCGGGGATTTCGCCTGCGGCGGTCAGCCTGCGCAGCTGGACCGCACCGGGACTGAAAGGAGCGCACGAAGCACTTTCTGCGATGCGGAGCATCGCATGATGGATTTAGATTTTTAATGAACTTCCCCGGTGCCGAGCACCGGGGATCGGGGATTTCGCCTGCGGCGACCAGCTTGCGCAGCTGGATCGCGGCAGGACTGAGAGTCCTGCACGAAGCACTTTCTGCGATGCAAAGCATCGCATTGTGAAATTTTTTTAAAGGCAATCGGCACGGCATTATGGAATCATTCACTTTGGAGACGCCCGGAAAGGTCAATCTCTTTCTGCGTGTCTGCTCCCGGCTCCCGGACGGCTATCACGAGATTGAAACGCTGTTCCATCCGCTTGCTGGCATTACGGACACGGTATCGCTGCGCTTTCCGGAGCACGGGGAAATCCGCATGACGTGTTCCACTGCCGCACTTCCGTCCGATGAGTCGAATCTCTGCTGGAAGGCCGCCGGTCTCTACCGGGAACGTGCCGGGATTGCTTCCGGCGTGGAGATCACTCTCGTCAAACGCATTCCGGTTGCGGCCGGTCTGGGCGGAGGCAGTTCCGATGCGGCGGCGGTTCTGAAGCTGATGCAGCGCCGTTTCAACGCGCTGGCACCGGAGGAGCTGGATGCGCTCGCCGTGAAAATCGGGGCGGACGTGCCCTTTTTCCTGCGCTGTGTTCCCGCGGTCGGACGCGGCGTCGGAGAGCGTCTGGAAGCTGTTTCGGAGATTCCGGCGCATCTGCCGCTCCTGATCGCGGCACCCCTCTTTCCCGTGAGCGCGGCGTGGAGCTACCGTCATCGGAATCATGCGGCGGCGCATGCGGACACCCGCTCTCTTGCGGAACTTCTTGCCGCACTGCGGGAATCCGATTTCGCGCGCGCTGTGCCGCTGCTGCGGAACGATCTGGAATATGCCGTGCTGGAAAAATTCCCGCTTCTGGCGATTCTCAAGCGGAAGCTGGAAACGGTAAACAATCGCGTCATGGTCAGCGGAAGCGGCCCGACGCTTTTTGTCTTTTACGAGAGTTTCGAGGCGCGCGAACGTGCCCTGAAATCTGTACGGGCCCTTGCGGAACAATACGCATTCGCCCTGATGAACCCCTGAAACACAAGGAATGGAAACATGAGTGAGAACGCCCCCAGAGTCGAGATTGAAACCACCCTCGGAACCATCATGCTGGAACTCTTTGCGAAGGATACGCCCGTGACGGTGGAAAACTTCCTCGCCTACGTGAAGTCAGGGCATTATGTCAACACGATTTTTCACCGGGTCATCCCCGGCTTCATGATCCAGGGCGGCGGACTGACGGCCGACATGTCCCCGAAGCCGACGCTTCCGCCGATCCGGAACGAGGCAGCGAACGGCGGTTCCAACAAGCGCGGCACAATCGCCATGGCGCGCACCGGCGTGATCGACAGCGCAACCTGCCAGTTCTTCATCAACACGGTTGACAATGATTTTCTGGACCATCAGGACAACTCTTCGCGCGGCTTCGGCTACTGTGTCTTCGGACAGGTTGTCGACGGCATGGACGTGGTGGACAAAATTGAGAAGCTTTCGACCTCCTCCAAAGCGGGCCATGACGATGTTCCCGTCGATACGGTGACGATCATCCGCGCCGCAAGAGTCGACTGATCCGTCTCGTGACCGGCGTTTTTTGTTCCGGCGATTGAAAAAAAGGCATGATGTGTTAAATTAAACGCTTCGGAACAACGTCGGAACAGGAAATTCAGGATTTTGCAATGGCTCTGATACTGGGAATCGAAAGCAGCTGCGATGAAACCGCGCTTGCCGTCGTCGAAAACGGAAAAAAAGTAATGTCCAATGCGATCTCGTCGCAGATGGCGAAGCACGCCGTGTACGGCGGCGTCGTGCCGGAACTTGCCGCGCGCGAACATCTGACCGCGATTGAAAAAGTCTGTGCGGAGGCGATGGCGGCGGCGGAAGTCTCCTTCGACGAGATCGACGCGATCGCCGTGACGCATGCGCCGGGACTGGTGCCCGCACTGCTCGTCGGGCTCAATTTCGCCAAGGGGCTTGCCGTCGCGCGGAACAAGCCGCTGATCGGAATCAACCACTTCCTCGCTCATTTGTATGGCGTGTTCATTGATTCGGAGCAGTATGAGTTCGACGATCCGGCGCTTTATCCCATGGCTGCGCTGGTGGTTTCCGGCGGACACACCGCAATCGTCATCATCTCCGAAGACGGTCGCGCGCGCGTCGTCGGCAGCACGATCGACGACGCCGCCGGAGAGTGTCTCGACAAAGGGGCGAAAATGCTGAACCTCGGCTATCCCGGCGGGCCGGTGATCGAAAAACTCTCCGCCAATGGAGATCCGCACAAATATCATTTTCCCCGCTCGCTGACCGGAGCCGCAGGCAAGGTGCTTGCACCGGAAAACCGCTTCAATTTCAGCTTCAGCGGACTCAAGACCGCGCTGCTCTATCACGCGCGCAGTCTCGCTCCGGACGGGAATGCCGAACATCTGGAGGGACAGGTGCTCGCTGATACGCTCGCCTCTTATCAGGAGGCCGTCGTGGATGTCCTCTGCACCAAGGTGTTCGACGCGGTGCGGCACTTCCGCTGCCGCGCGGCGATTCTGAGCGGCGGAGTCGCCTGCAATAGTGCATTGCGCACGCGCTTTGAGTCGAAGATGCCGCGCGGCGTGATTCCGCTGGTCGCGCCGAAGAAGTTCTGCACGGACAACGCCGCAATGGTCGCGGGACTTGCCTATCATTATTACACGGCGGGAAAATTCAGTGATCTAGCGCTCGACACCTTTGCGCGTCTGCCGCATATTACCGAGGTGCCCTTCCGAAGGAGAAACGCATGATGAACCGCTGTGTGATCTTCGATCTCGACGGGACGCTGATCGACTCCCGTGCGGACATCGCGAATGCCGTGAACATGACGCGGCGCGACTTTCATCTGCCGGAACACTCTCTGGAAACCGTGGTATCCTATGTCGGCGACGGAGTCCGGAAGCTGATTTCCCGCGCGTTTGCCGGCACCGGGGTGGACATGGAGGAGGCAATCCGCACGATGAACAGGCATTATGCTGAAAACGCGGTCGTGAAAACGACGCTCTATCCCGGTGTCGCCCAGGGCCTTGAGGAACTGTACGAGCACGGATGGAAACTTGCGCTTGTGAGCAACAAACCGACGGAACTCTGCCGGATCATCTTCCGCCATTTCAGACTCGAACCGCTTTTTGCCGAAATCGTCGGCGGAAGTTCGGGCTTTCCGCTGAAGCCTGCGCCGGACGCGCTGAATTATATTCTGCGCACAACGGATTCGGATCCCGCACAGTCATGGGTCTGCGGCGACAATCACACCGATCTGGATGCCGCGAAAAACGCCGGAATGAAAAGCGTTTTCGCTTCCTACGGTTTCGGCACATTGGGCGACGCCGCTTATGACAGAATCATTCACTCCTTTTCCGGACTGACGGAACTTCTGCTTCCGGAAGCGGGGAAGCATGTCTGAAATCAGGAGGAGATCATGGAAAAGTTTCTCGCCATTGCCGCCGAAGCCGTGCCGGAAATCCGGAAAGTATCCGATTTCATTCACGACCACCCGGAGACCGGCTACAAGGAGTTCCTTGCGGCGGAGAAACTCAGAAATCTGCTCAAAAGCTGGGGCTTCCGCGTTGAGGAAAACACCTGCGGACTGGAAACCGCGTTCAAGGCGTATGCGGGAACGGTCGCGGATGCCTCCGTTCCGGTTTTCTGCTTCATGGCGGAATATGACGCGCTCGCCGGACTCGGCCATGGCTGCGGACATAATCTGATCGCCTCCGCCGCGCTTTTCGGGGCTTATGTCGCCAAACGGATCATCGAACAGGAGAATCTTCCCGCGCGGATCTGCTGCATCGGAACGCCCGCGGAGGAGGGGCTCGGCGGAAAGGTGAAACTGGTCGAAGGCGGCGCGTTCCGTGACATCTCCGCTGGCGTGATTGCGCATCCCCTCGACCACACCTCGCCCGATTTCGGCTGCCTGAGCGTGGCGCGCGCCTACATTGATTTTTACGGGCGCGCCTCCCATGCGGCGTTTGCGCCGGAGGAGGGGATCAACGCGCTTGACGCCCTGACCGCATTTTACGACGGGATTCTCGAATGGAAAAAGTCGATTACCGAACGTCAGCGCGTGCACGGAATCTTTACGAAAGGCGGCGACGCGGCAAACATCATCCCGGATCATACACAGGCGTTCTTCTACGTCCGTGCCGGGAATGAGACGGAGATCGCGGGAATGAAGCGGAAACTCGAATCCATCGCCGCCGAAGCCGCGGAAAAAACACGCTGCCGCAATACGGTGAACTGGGTTTCCGCCTACAAGGGGATGGTGTTCAACAAATCCCTGAACGACGAATACATCCGCGCCTGGCGCGATCTCGGCGTGGAACTCTCCGAAACAAACGGAACCGAGGGGAGGGGATCGACCGATACCGGAGATGTCTCCTACGTCATTCCCTGCGCACACTATTATTTTGGAATCACGCAAGGCGTTTCAACCCCCCTGCACACGGTGGAGTTCCGGGAGTCTGCAAAGACGGATGCGGCGTTTGATGCGGCGCTGCGGACCGGTTCGGTCATGGCGCGCGTCTGTCTGTGCTATTTCAAGGACGCTTCCTTCCGGGAAAGCGTCCGGCGCGACTTTATGAACGCGGAAAAATAAAATCCCGCATGACTCCGATCCTCCGGTATGGATGGTGTTCCATATATTGCCGGCCATCCGTCTGAGTGAAAATGACTGCGTCATACCGGAAAAAGAAAACTCCCCGGGAGTCCGGGGAGTTCCGTTGCCAGGAGATCCTGCCGCAGAGGTATGCCGGAAATGTGTCCGGCATCTGCGTTCCGAATCAGTCCACAAGCAGTTTGTAATCGTTTCCGAGCAGGTCGTAACAGAAAATGCCGGTGATGAAATCCGCAATGTTCAGCGGATGAAGAGCGAACTTGACATCTGCCAGAAGGGCGGCTTCCACTTCCATCGCCCAGTAATCTTTGATTTTATCCGCGAAAATGGGCTCTCCGGGAAGCTGCATTCCATCATAGACATACCAGAAGTCCGGGACATTGCCGATCGTGTATTCGCGAGTGAGATCACCCTTTCCGATTGCCAGGAAATAGGCCTGCCAGCCGTCGTCCAGAGCAAAACCGTAGGTGCGGTTGAATCCTTTCACGATTTTTCCTGTCGGTCCGATTCCCGCACCGATTCCGGCTGCATGGGTTATCCGGAGACCGAGTTTCGCGGTTGCACCGGAACCGAGTTCCAGAGAGAAGATGTCAAACAGTTCGACAATCCGGTTCGGAATGTACATGATGGCTTTATCCGCAATGATTCTGCAGGTGCTGTTTTTCTGCCCGACATCATCCTGTGCCTGAACGGCGCCGAAAGCAAAAAGGGTGACGGTCAGAAGCGCAATTTTTCCGATTGTTTTCATGATTCCTCCGGAATGATGGATTCTTGATTTTACTTTTTTATAGCTTCTCCGGTAAATATAACAGATGCGGCCTCCGATTGCAACATCGTATCTGTTGAAGTTTTGAAAAAAAATGAAAAACGTTGTTGTCTTCGCGCTTTTTTGCGTTATGTTAATAATCTGCATTTCAGATTGTAACCCAAAAAAGAGAGTCTTGAAAATGAAGATTTCAGATTTCGCCGCCATCGGATTCCTGGTTCTGTATGCCTGTGCCGTTTTCTTCTTTCCGCTGAACGTCTCCGCAGATGGACATTTTGTCATGGGTTCTCTCTCCGACGGCTTTTCCAATTTCGGACGCGTGACAGCGGCCCATCCGTATCTCATGGGCTTTTTCAAGGTCGGACTGCTGGCCACTTTCGGAGAAATGCTCAAGGTCCGGCGCCGGACGGGATCCTGGAAAGTGCCGCGCCTGTTTGCACGCTTCGTTGTCTGGGGAATTACCGGAGTGGTTTTCTCCTACGTGTTTGCGATGTTTGCCGCCGGCGTCGGGGCGCTGATGGGATCTCCGGTCTGGCCGGTCGGAAGCGTCGATCGGAGCACCTGGAGTGCGACTTTGATTTTCGCGATTTCCACTTCCTTCTGGCAGAATATGATTTTCGCCTATCCCATGATGCTCGGACACGAATGGTGCAACGATGTCATCAACAAAAAGCGTTTTTGTCGGCGGCGAGGAGTTTCTCGCATCGGTTGACAAGCACATCTGGGGATCGTTCATCCCGAAAACAATCGTTTATTTCTGGATCCCGGCGCACACGGTGACCTTCTGTCTGCCGCCGGACTACCGGGTTCTGATGAGCGCGGTTCTGAGTCTGGCGCTCGGGTTCATTCTCACCTTCCGTCCGAAAGCGCCTGTGAAGCCGCAGGCATGAGAACTCCCCCCCGTGCACGGGGGGGGACGGGGAAAAATATCTCTTTCAGTATTCGCTCCATTCCGGTTTCATGGAAAAGATGTCGAAAACACTCTTTTCATTGAATTTCGGGGTGCGGTCGTAGTTGTAGATTCCATTCTGTTCCTGCTCGATGTCGGTCAGCTGCGTATAGCAGTATCCGGCGATCCGCGGATGACGGACCAGGCATTCGGTCAGCGCGGCAATCCGCGTTTCCGCCTCTTCGCGCGAAAGAGCCGCCTTTCCGTATCCCCAGGAATTTTCGGCATAGGGTTTGCGCCCCTCGGGGATGAATTTGACCCCGCCGTATTCATCCGCGAGAATGGGTTCTCCATGCCATGCCTGTGCTTCCTCCTCCGGGAAATGCATGTACACCGGTTGCCTGTCCAGAATTTCGCGGAGTTCGGCGGGATCCTGCTGATAGGTGTGCACAGTCCAGAGATCGGTTTTCGCATGGACGTATCCGGATGAGTCGTTCACCGGACGCGTGGAATCCAGCATGTGTGTGAGATCGTATACGTCCGATACAAAACGGCGATGTTCGTCCAGATCATGGAAGCCGCATGTCTCGTTGAGCGGACTCCAGGCGATGATCGACGGATGATTGACATCCCGTTCCAGCAGCGCGGCCCATTCGGTCAGATAGTTCCGGAAAGTGAGATTGTAGTTCGGGTTTGTCTTTGAAAAATGCTGCCAGAAGGAGATGCCCCAGCTCGGATACTCCGCCCAGGTGAGATAGCCGAGACGGTCGGCCCAGTAGTGAAAACGCTCGTCGAAAATCTTCTGATGGAGGCGCGCGCCGTTGAATCCGGCTTTCATGGAGAGTTCAATGTCGCGCCGGAGCGCCGCGTCATCAGGGGCGGTCCAGATCCCGTCCTCGTAAAATCCCTGGTCGAGCACAAACCGCAGAAAGATCGGACGGTTGTTCAGATAACATCTCCCGTCTTCGATATGAATTTTCCGCAATCCCGCGTAGGATTGCACCCGGTCGAGCACATTTCCGGATTCGTCCTCCAGAAGATATCGGACATCGTAGAGGAACGGATTGCCCGGTTCCCATGCTTTCGGATTTTTCAATTTGAGCGTTATCCCGTTTCCGGCAGCTGCGCGGACCGTTTCCGAAGCGACGATCTGCCCCGCCTCAAGCAGATTCACAGTGAAGCGGAGATTGCGCTTCTCCGCATGAAAAACCGGGAAAAAGGAGAATGCGCTGTTGTCAAAATCCGGGATAATCCGGCAGGATTTCAGCGCATAGGGAGAAACGGCTTCCATCCAGACCGTCTGCCAGATTCCGGTTGTCCGGGTATAATTGCACGCGCGGGATTGGAATGTGGGCGACTGTTTGCCGAACGGCTGAAGTCCGTCCCGCATGAAATCCTCCGCTTTGACAACCAGGTCATGTGTTTTCCCCGCTTTTGCGCACTCTGTGAGGTCGATGGTAAAGGGGGATACGCCGCCGGTATGACGCCCGGCCTCTTTCCCGTCGAGGTAGATGATGCACCGATAGTCCACGCCGCCGAAGTGCAGCAGAATTCTGCGGCCTGACCACTCCGTCGGAATGTCTATTTTCCGGTGATACCAGATGACTTCGATGAAATCGGTGAACCCGATGCCCGAAAGCCGGCTTTCCGGACAGAACGGCACGGTGATGGTTTGTTCGAATCCGGCGGTCTGTGCCCATCCTTTTTCCGTGCCGCTGCGGGAGAAATCAATCGCGCAGGTCCATTTTCCGTTGAGATTCATCCACTCTTTTCTTTCAAACTGCGGCCTGGGATATTCCTGTCTGGGAATTGTCATGTTGAAAACCTCCTCATTCATGATTGCATTTCTCCTCTTTTCTTATAAATTATAATATGAAAAATAAAAAATATCAATGGAAATAATGATAGAAACATGAGGATTATCATCATGTCTGCCTATAAAGAGACTTTTTTCCCCATGCCGATGCCCAGGAAGGATGCCCCGCTTCAGCTTCAGCTTGCCGGTATCACCCATCCCGATCCCGCTTACCGGATTGTCCGTCATTCGCCGACGGACCTCTACGTTCTGGAATATGTCATACGCGGAAAGGGACATCTTTACTGGGGGGATAAATACTACAGGCCGTCCGGAGGGGATGTTTATTTGCTTCAGCCTCCTCTTTCTCACGCATATCATTCCGATGCCGCTGATCCGTGGGAAAAAATCTGGTTCAATCTGAGCGGGCCGCTGATAGGCGCTCTCTGTGATGCCTACCGTCTGCGTGGGATTGTCTATTTTCATGACTGCCGTCTTGAAAAGGAATTTTTCGAGGCTGCTGAGCTCCTCCGGAAACGGCCTCAGGCTGCATCCGGAGAATTCGCTCTTCTGATTCACCGCATTATTGCCGGGATTGATCTCTGGCGGAAAGAACATCCGGAAAACCGGAAATCTCCGGAAGGAGTTCATCTGAAAGAATATCTCGACACGAACTGGCGGAAAAAAGTTTCTCTGTGCGAGCTTGCCGGAGAAATTCACAAATCCGAGGCGCAGACGCTGCGCATTTTCCGGCGGGACTGGAACTGCACCCCGTATGCCTACCTTCAGGAACAGCGTTCCTTTCTTGCCCGGCAGTATCTGGAGAATTCCGACTATCCCGTAAAAATTCTCGCTGAAATGCTGGGGTTCAATGATGAGTTCTATTTTTCAAACTGGTTCAAGGAGAAGAACGGTTGCTCCCCCCGTTCTTACAGGAGGAGATTCCGGGAATTGCAGTAATACGCCGGAAAATAGTCAGGAGAGATCCGGAACGGGAGCGTCAGAAACGCAATGGAGCGTTCATTTCGTCATCATCCAGTTCTGTCTGCGGCGGGCGAGAGACCATATACTCTTCAAAAGGCGTTTCTCCGATTGTCAGTTTGACAAGCTGGATATTGGTTTTCGCACAGAATGTCCGCAGTTCCTCCAGGCTTTTGTCAGAAGCCGAGTCCGTGGCGATCACGATTTTTTCAAAAGGGTGTTCGGCATAAATCTGTTCCACCTGATCCGCACCGCCGAACACCTTGAATCCGTAGACCCGCAGACCATAGAGTCCCGGATCATCGTCCATGATGCCGATCACGGATTCGGCAAACGCACGGCGGTTTGCACAGAAAAGATAGCTGATGTAAACGCGGCAGTTCAATCCGCCGCCGTAAATCATGATTCTTTGAATTTTTGAGGGCTCCTGATATTGCAGATAGAGTTTCCGGAAGAGAAAGCCTTCCCCGTAATGAACCAGAAAACGCTCAAAACAGATGAAAGTCAGGTTCTGCAGGATAAAAAGCAGGCATCCTCCGAGAAAGCGGCGCGGACTGATCTGCTCCAAGGCAAGCAGATCCCCGTAACAGTAATAATAAAGGAGAATGCAGGAGATCAGCGAGCCGATCAGAATCGTCAGCGCAAGATGCCAATAGTTGTTCAAGCCTGCGCGCAGCCAGTAGATCCGGTATATGCCGGAGCAGCAGAGTACAAGAAAAACCGGAACGACGGCATAAAGGAAGAAGGGCAGATTCTGAAAACTGCCGACCAGAATGATGAAGGTGATCAGAAAAGAAAAACTGATCAGGAAGAAATCAATAAAGGGATGGATCATATTGACGAGAATTCCCTGTCTGGGTTTGGCCAGTCCCCGCTGAATCAGCAGAGCCGAGTCGTAGATTTCAACAATTGCCAGCTGGCGGATCATGATGATGATTGCAATCACCAGTGTTACATATGCAACGGCCGGCATGGAGTCGCGGACGGTAAGAAACAAAAGGGCGATGGCGGAGAAAATGCAGGCCATCAGGTACATCATGAAAGCGGTTGTCGTCTGTTTTTTCGTCTGGCGGAGCAGGCGGTGGTGCAGATGATCCTGATCGCCTTCCATGATGCCGCCTGCTTCCGGATTCAGCAGTTTCCGGGTACTGCGGCGCCAGATTGCCAGAACGACGTCGAACAGGGGTACTCCAATTGCAAGAATCGGAAGCAGAAGAGAGGTTGCCGTTACGACCCTGTCAATTGTGGACAACCCGATAATCGCGAAAATCAGCCCCAGAAACGTGCTGCCGGTATCGCCGAGAAAGATGCTTGCCGGATAGAAATTGTAACGGAGAAATCCAAGACAGGCGCCTGCCAGAATCAGCATGCAGATCGCTTCCGGAGTCGGTCCTCCCACAAAGATGAACCAGATTGCCATACAGCCGGCGGAGACGACGGCGAGACCGGATGCGAGACCGTCCAGTCCGTCAATCAGGTTGAATGCATTGATGATTACAATCACCCAGATGAACTGAAACAGCAGGGACAGATACCCGGAAATCTCCCATCCGAAGACGGAATAATCCCGGTTTTCATTGGTATACCAGATGATCAGGACTACGAGAAACTGGACAAGGAGCTTCTGCCAGGATTTCAATTCCCGGCGGTCGTCGATCAGCCCAAGTCCGCACAAAACGACAGCGGGCCAGAAGAGACGCCAGAACAGCGGCAATACCGCCTGGGTGCTTCTGCCTCCGAATCCATAGAGCGCCAGGGTAATGAAAAAGGCGAGAATTACAGCGATGCCTCCTCCGCGGGGAACCGGCTTCTTGTGAATATGTCTTCCCCCCGGACGATCGACATATCCCAGACGAGGAAGAACCCTGATGCACAGATAGGTAAAGATCAGGGAAAGGAAAACGGCCAGCATCGGATAGATGAAAACACCCGCATAATTTTCAATAAAATTCAGCATGATTCCCAGTCCCTCATGATTTTTTAAACGATATTCTGATATAAGATACATTCTCTCTTGCCATTATGCAAACTTTGAAACCGGAAAAACCCTCCTTTTTGAGCGCAGTATCATGAATTGCGGCTTGAATCTCCGGAAGACGGAACCGCGGAAACCGGAGTATGTCCATGCGCGGAAGAGGAAGCTCCGCACGCATGAACCCGATTCTGCGGATGTCCACGGAAAACGGAGAGGCTTTCTCCGCTTCCCGTGTTCTCAAAAACTGTGATGCCGTTTGGAGGAAAAGATTTCTTCTGGCCGTCCAGTGCGGAATTCCCGTCATGCGGATCCGCATCCGGCGGGAACGGCGATCCGGCCGTCTATTTTTCCAGAATCAGTTTGACGGGTTTTGCATCGGGAAAAACAATGCCCGGAATTGTCAATGGTCCGGACGGGACAGTCATCCGGGTGGTTTTCCCGTTGACGCTTACGCGGATCAAACTGCCCGGCGCCGGGCGGAAACTCTGGCGGCGGCGCAGCGTCACGTCCGCCGTGAGCGGATAGCGGATGCCCGGATGGGAGGCGCGGAGCGTCACCTCACAGCGTACGGGGGTTTCCGTGATTTCACCGAAAGAGAGTCCCCGGTTGATCCATCCGACCGGATCACCCTGTTTCGGATCGCCGTTTCCGTAATCCTTGTTGCCGCTGCAGTTGCTGAAGGCGGCAAAACAGCGGTCGAGGCGATAGGAAAAGAGTGCCTGATCGGAGATTCGCATGTCCTTGGGACAGAATTTCGACATGCCGTGGTCGCCGTCGTTCCAGAACACACGCAATGCCTGGCGCGCCTCGTTGGCAGCCCTGTAGAACGGGGGATTGTTCACCCAGGGGATGGAACGGTCATTGCGCCCGTTTGTCGCGAAAATGGGCGGCATGTCAATATCGGGGCGCGCGATGTTCTTCGCTCCGTTGCCGTAGTCGAGGAGATCGCGTCCGGATGGGAGGCGCGCAGGATTTGCTTTCGAGAAGGGGCCGCAGCTGCAGACCATTCGTGTTGCGCTCGGGGCTATTCCCGCACAGCGCTCCCAGGTATAGCTGTAGACCGGTACATCTGCGCGGACCGCGGCGAAGACTTCCGGAAAATGCGTTGCGAGCTGCACCGCGCCGGTGCCGCCCATGGAACCTCCGACCGCATACGTGCGCATGGGATCGCTTCCAAGATACTCCTGCGCCCAGCGGATCAGATGCAGAATGATCCGCTCCGAATAGTTGTCCACGCGGAACTCAGGGCCGAGGTTGCTTTCCCCGATATTGATGTTGTATCCGAGCCAGAAGGTGGAGATGGCCGGAACCTTGTCGCGGGCATCGGCGATCTCATGACCTTTCATGACGCGTCCGATCCAGACCCGGTCGAACAGTTCCAGCTGGACACGGTCCTTGCGGAGGGATACGTTGAATTTGACAGGCAGTCCTTCCCTCCATCCGAGTGTGCGGTCGAGAAAGAGCAGATGTGTCCCGCGGGCGCGTCCTTTCGAGTCAACCCCGGCGCCGCCGCCGCGTCCATGCAGCTGGATCACCAGCGGCAGCCCTTTTGCACACCCCCGGGGAAGCGCTCTGCCTCCGATCCGGATCGGAACAGCCTTCCCCGGTGCGGCGACCGTGATCCGTGATTCCAGTGCAAGCAGCTGTTTCACTGTGCCGTGCATGCCATCCTTCCAGCTGACCGCATAATAGAAACTGCCTGCCTTTTCCGGTGTGTGGACATGCAGGCCGGAATCCGGTGCAAGGGGGGCGCCGTTTTCCCTGATGATGAACCCGGGCACTTTCTGTTTCCCCGTTCCGGATGCGGCGACGTCTCCGGCAAAAATTTCTTCGCTTTTTTTGTTGTTCCCCTTCCGGACATAGAAGCTGTCCACGTCCCGCCACCAGTCGCGCGCACTGCCGGGATTGAGTCCGTCGGCGATGCATTCCGCGGAATGGCGGTTGTCCGCCGTAATCGGGTTCTGTGCGCGCCAGACGGTAAGGCGCGCATTGGCAGGAAGGTTGTTTTCCTCCCATTGCAGAAAAACCTGATTGTCGCGGAATTCCGCGCGCAGCCCGGACAGTTCGCCGGCGGATGAACAGGCCGCTCCGGCCGCCAGCAGAGTAAAGAGATAAGCTTTCATTGAAAGAGAGGCTCCATATTTTTTGGCAGTTTGGAATAATCTAGTTCCTGCGGGATATTTTTCAAGTCTTTCCGTCTTTGTTTCCTCCTGGAAAAGAGATACTTTGCAAACAATCCCCGGCAAGTTCGTTATGGAGACGGCGTTGTTTTTCCTTGACAATGCCGCAAGATTTACATTGTTTCACATGCTTCTTTCGGAAAAAACGTTTTTTTTCTTTATTCCCCCATTGACAAATCAGGATTTTCCGCATATAATATACATGATCAAACGAATGATCATGAAATGACAGGAGGATCAGATGGCGGTGACGATGCGTGATGTCGCCCGGGCGGCTCAGGTGGACCCTTCCGTGGTGTCGGCGGTTCTGAACGGGAGCCGCTCGATCCGCGTGTCGCAGGCGAAGCGTGAACGCATTCTCAATCTGGTCTCCGAAATGAAATACCGCCCGAACCTGACGGCGCGGGGACTGATCACGCGGAAAACCTTTGCAATCGGTGTTCTTGCCTATTCGACACGCGACCGCTTTTACGCCGCGATGATGTCCGAACTTCAGCAGCGGCTTCTTGTTCGCGGATATGCGGGGATTTACGGCTTCTGGAATCAGGAGTCGGAAGTGGAAAAGGCCTATGATACGGTGCTGAGCCGGGGCGTGGACGGCATCATCACCACGCATGACGATCCGCCGCTGCGTCCCGGAGAGATCCCGACCGTGATCTACGGCGGCGTGCGGGAGGGATATGACTGCATTCTCTATGATTTCGAAGATGCGACATGCCGGACGCTCCGGTATCTGCGGGATCTGGGACATCGCAGAATCGGTCTGCTGGGAATCACTCCGCAGGATCCGAGATATCCGGGATTCCACAAGTTTCTGGAGGAAGCCGGCATGGAGCTCCGTCCCGAGTGGCAGATTCCCTGCCAGGGATTTCTTGCGGATGCTTTTCCGGCGGCGATGGAGCTTTTGAAACTGCCGGACCGCCCGAGCGCGGTTATTGCAAGGAACGACATGGCGGCGCTTGCGGTGCTGAACGCCGCCTCCCGCCTGGGATTGTCCGTTCCGCGCGATCTCTCCATCGTCGGATTCAATAATATCGAAGAAGTGCAGTACTGTTTCCCTGCAATTACAACAAACGGGGATGATCTTACGCAGCTGGTCGAAGAACTCATCGAGACCCTCTTCCACCGCATGGCGCATCCGGACAGCCCCCCGACGGTCAGATTCCGGAAACTGAATCTGCTGATCCGCGAATCCTGCGCTCCGCCACGGAAACGATGAATGAGTGATATCATTTTATGGACAAAGAAATGATGAACATGCAAGATAAAAAAGTTCCTGAAAAAAACTGGCTCCATCTGGATTTGAAAGGTGCGATTCCCTCGCTGGACAAGATGCTTCCGCAGCTGGAATTCTGGAAAACGTGCGGCTATGACGGTATTGTCTGGGAGTATGATGACCGGATTCCGTGGAAAAGCTGGCCCGGCACCTGGCGCGGTGGTTATACGTCAATGGAACACCGGAAGCTGATGCATGCCTGCGGACAACTCGGACTCCAGGTGATTCCGCTGATTCAGACGCTTGGACATCTGGAATGGCTGCTGAAGCACGATGCCTACCGCCATCTGCGCGAAAATGATTCGGTAAGCGAACTCTGCCCGCTGCATCCTGACGTGAGGAAGCTTCTGAAACGCTGGATTGACGAGGTGGTTTCCCTGCATCCGGAGAGCCGTTTCCTCCATCTCGGCGGAGATGAGACCATGCATCTCGGAACATGTCCGAAGTGCGCTGTGCACGATAAAATGCGTCTCTACACCGATCACATGTCCGAACTGTGCGCTTATGCTTCGGCGAAGGGATTGCGCCCTCTGATCTGGGCGGATGTTTTCCTGCGCGAAAACCGCATGGAACTTGCCTCGGCTCTTCCGAAGGAGACGATTCCGGTCGACTGGCATTACGACGGAGTTCCGCCTTATCCTTCCACGGCGGCATTGCGCAGAAGCGGACTCACGGTCATGGGGGCTTCCGGCGTCATGTGCGGATGGTGGGAACACTGCTACCAGGTGCAGAGCGCGCCGGGACCGAGAATCCGGAACGCGGCGGGATGGTACCGCTGGGCGGCGAAACACCATAGCGGCGTAATTCATACGACCTGGACGCGCGGAAGCAGTCTCTGGAACATTTACGGGCCATGGCACGGCGCATTTCCCGCCTTTCTCGCGGGAGGGAATCCGGAGCGCTGGAAATGCCATCCGTGGAACAGATTCTTCGGGAAGCTGACACGGATCATGGAACGGGAGAATCCCGTGGAACTTGCAGAAGCCGCTGCGGGAATTCTTGAACTTCCCGCCGGAAACGCTGTCGAATATGAGGCGCGCCGCTGGTGGAATCTGGCACTCCGTTACCAGCGGATGCGGAAACTCTTCCTGATCCACAGCTCGACCATTGACTGTCTTGAACAGGTCGGAAAATTTGTCGGGAGGGATGAAGCCATGCTGGAAAACAGCGGAAGGGCACCGCTTGATGCGCTGCTGCCTGAACTGGAGCAGTGGGAACACGAGGCGGAAGCATTCTGGCTGGACAACGGTCTGAGTGACTGGAAGGAGTTCCGTGAAACACACAGCCGGATTTTAAAAAATGACATTCAAGTTTGTTTATCCAAGAAAGAAGGAGGTCAAATTTCATGAAAAGGAGAGTTTGTTTCACTCTGATCGAGCTCTTGGTCGTAATTGCAATCATCGCGATTCTTGCCTCAATGCTTCTGCCGGCACTGAGCAAAGCCAGGGAAAAGGCGAGACAGGCGTCCTGCATGAGCAATCTGCATCAGCTCAGTATGGCGTTTACCGCTTATCTTGGCGATTTCCGCGACAGTTTCATTCCGCTGCAGTACAAGGGAATGGGCTGGACAGGGACGGAGGTGCCGGAATATGAGTGGACCTGGGGGGTCGGCATGCGCGATCTGGGATATATCACCAATCCCCGGGTTTATATCTGCACCAGTATTCTGAATCAGGCCGGATCAAATAAACCGTTCTGCGATGAACTTGTCCGCAATCCGGCAATCAATTCCCGCTATCAGTATGTCAACTACGGCTACAACGGCAATTACATCGGTTCCTCTTACAGCGTTACGGGAATGGGAACATGGACTCCGGCGATCTACCGGCAGGTGAAGTATCCTTCGGAAAAGATTCTTCTCGGGGAAACCAACGCCTATTACCGCCTCACAATTCCTTCCGGAGCCAATCCGAGCAATATGCTTCTGGTTCACAATCTGGGAGCCAATGTCCTCTGGGTGGACGGGCATGTCGGCAGCGTCCGGAAGAACTATGCGCTCCTCTACAACCGCAAATATTATGAGAGAGACTGATGAATAAAACGTTGTTCTGCATTTTGACCGCTAGCTTCTTCCTGAACTGCGGACCGGGAACTGCAATGGAGGAAAAAAACATTCCTTTTGAACGGACGAGCGTCACTTCCCCCATGAAGATCGGCGCACGCTCCAGAGTGACGCCGTATCCCATGATTTATGCGAGAATCCAGCCGTATGACCTTTCCGGAAATTATCTGGAGGAGTGGATCGACCGGCCGCTCTATCACAACCGGACGTTCCGGGACAGCGCATCCGGGCAGCTTGCCGGATTCAAACGGGATGTCGAAGCCGCGCAGGAGTATGAAATCGAAGGCTTCACAATGCTTGCGAACGCCTACGCCACGCGCTACCGGACTGTTCTGAACTGGCTGAAACAGACAAAGATTCAAAATTTCAGTTTCATGTCCGGACTCGCCTGGAGCACGGCGATTCCTTATTCGCGTTATCTGGACACGGTCAGACTTGCTGCGGCAAGTCCTTATACTCTCCGGATCGACGGGAAAATTCCGCTCTTCAGCTATGTTTCCATCCCGGAAAAGAATTTCCGGGAAATCCGCGCCCGCCTCGCGAAAGACGGTTTTGCCGATGTGCAGCTGTTCGACGATCTCTGGCTGGATGTTTTTGCCGAATACAACCGGACGGGAAAACTCTCCCCGGAAACCCTGCGGAAAACCGAAGAGGCGGTCCGGAGGAAACTCTCCTATGCAGACGGGCTGATCTGGGTCAACTACCACATGGACCGGAATCCGAAAGGAGACTATACGCTGAAACGGCGCTTCTATCCGGATCTGGATGCAAAATACATCGCTCCGCTGATGGAAAAAATTTATGCGGAAGCGGGAAACCGGAAAAAACTTTTCGGCGTAAATGTCCGCCACGGTTATATCGGGCATATGAGCGGAATCAATGAGGCGGAACTGGGAACCTCGCAGTTCCGAGAGGCGATGGACAGCGCTCTTCTGATGAATCCCGATCTCATTTCGCTGGTCGAATGGAACGAGGTCAACGAGAATACCAGTTTCCAGCCGACCGTGGCGAATTCGCGGACGCTCCAGCGCCTGATCCGTTTTTACGCCCGTTTCCTGAAAGGACTTCCGTCGGCGCCGAATCCCGGAGACGATACCACGGTTCCGAATCTCGCCGTCTCTGTGCGGGAGACCGTGAAACTCGGGGAAAAATACCGGATTGAACTCCTGAACATCCCTGATACCGCGGACAAAGATTCCTTTACGGTGCGCCTGATCCTGAAAAACCAGTCCGGCAAAGTGATTCAGCTCTTTGCACCGGACCGCTTCCGCGCCGATCAGCTGACCGCTGTAACGTATCAGCTTCCAAGCGAAGAACTTTCAGAGCACCGTGCTGTGATCCCTGCTCTGGAAATTGCTTACAGGGGGAAATCCATGCGTTTCGACATGCTTCCCTCCACACGCCTGAGTCCGGTCGAAGGCTGGAACTTCAAGGAGACGCGCCAAGGGTTGCGCGATCTTCTCCGTCTTGAGAAAAGCGCCATCCTGATTGAGAAAAAAGATGACACGCATTACCGTGTCCGTGCGGATCTGAAAGGCGCGGAACCCTTTGCCTCCGTGGAAATTCTGGATCGCGGGCGGGAAGTATGGGCGCTGGATCGCGAGAAGCGGTTCGATCCGGAAAAATACGATCTGATCCGGGTTCAGTTTTCGTCGAAGAAGGATCTGCTCCGTGATGTCCAGCTGACGGTTCCGGGTGCTCCGGATTTCCTCTTCCAGCCGTGGGGACGGCCCTATGCCGGATTCGGGCGCTGGAAAAAACAGGGAAAAGGCATCAGCGGAAATCTGCTTTTCTGGAAACGGGGAAGCGCGATGCTGCTCGGCATTCCGAAAGGGGCGGACAAAGCTCTTGTCAAAGTCGAAATTTCAGGGCTTGGAACTGCGGAAATTCCGTTGAAGGATCTGCTTGTGAAACGGCGGTTCGGCGTGGAACTCGCGGAACGGACCTTCGTCAACTTTTCCGTTCAGGACACGCCGGGCGATCATCCGGTTTTCTGGAACAGTCCGGAAGCCGCGTTCGACACGATCGTCCGGGAACTGGAGCCCAATCCCGCGTTTCAGATCCGGATTGTGTCCGTCTCCGGAAAGACATGGCGCTCCCCGTTGTATTTCCCTGTTCAGACGGGAAAGAAAACGGAAGTGCTGCGGGTATTCTCCGCCTCGAAAGGGGAAACGGTGACTCTGAATGTTCCTTCCAGCCTGATTCCGGACGTCCGCTACCGCTTCACGCCCGATTTCGGGACCTGGCTGACCGATTCCGTTTCCCGTGAACATGACGCGGGGCTCGGCGGCGGTTTCCAGTATCTCTACCCGATGTGTTTTGCCTCCCTGCCTGCGAACGTGCAATCGACAGCGCCGAAGTGGATACGCGAAGGAAACGACTGGATTCTTGAATTCGACGGCATTTCCAATTATCTTGTATTCCCCGTGGATCTCCTTCCCGCCGGAGCCTTCACGCTGGAATTTGAGGCGAAAACCGATTCCCCGGAAAATCAGGCGCTGTTCCGGCATACGGCGCATGTGCAGAATTCACTCGACACTTACATCGTGAACGGCCGCCTCCGCGCCTCATTTGCCTCGATGGGAGTGAATTTCAATCATCGCTGTTCCGATCTGGCCGTGGATCTGCCGTTCCCGTCCGGGGTCTGGAACCGCGTCAGGATTTCTTATGACCTGAAACAGATGACTTTCAGCGTGAATGATCGGACGCAGCGCATTCCATTCAGGAATCGCGCGGCCGCCTCCGCCACGGCGATGTTCGGCGGCATTTCACCGAATGAGGTCAACACAAAAAAATATCAACTGAAGTTCTTCAAAGGCAGACTTCGTTCCCTGAGGATACGCCAGAATGCCTCTCTGACTGACGGCATGTAATCCTTTTTGATCTTTGACGGAGCGGACTGTCAAGCAGTTCCGCTCCATTTTTATATCCGCATCTTTGGTATATACCGTTTCAAGGAAAAGTGCAGTTATTTTATGATTATTTATATTTGGTATGGTTATTATTTATTCTTGGTATGATTATTTAATGAAAAATACATACTTTTTTTTATAAAATGGTATTGCGTTTCCGTTCTTTTGTTTTATAATTAATAGCAGACAAAAGAAGAAAATTATGGTATCATTATGCAAGAGCAGTTGATTCAGCAAGGCAAATTTCTGTATCACGATATTGCGCAGCGGATTTGCGAAGATTTCCGGAAGGAAGCCAAACTACCCAGCGAACGTAATCTGGCACTGCATTACCGCTGTACACGGACGACGATCCGGACCGCACTTGATCTTCTGCAGGAGAAAAAACTCCTGACCCGCCAGCCGAAGCATCATAAACGCTCTCTAGTCCATCCTGCACTTGTGACAGAGCCTGAACCATCGGATTGCAGTTCCGCGTTGCTGCTGCTTGGACGTGAGAACTTGAAGGATCCGAATTATATGGATTTTGTGGCAGGCTGTTTTGATCAGGCGTATCGGGAAAATATTATTCTGACCACGTGGACTCTGCCGCGGCCGGATGAGCCTGATGCTCCCGCAGCACCGCCTGTTTTTCCCGCATCCGGACGTCCGGACGGCTATATTGTGGCAGGCAAAGTAAATATGGAGTTTCTGCATGCGCTGCATAACAGCAGTCTGCCCTGTGTTTTTCTCGGCAATCAGATTTCCAAGTTGCGTTTGCCGGAGCACCATTTTTTCGAGTGCTACCTCCCCCAGGAAGATAAATACGAGATGGTTCTCAGAAAATTCCTGGATCTGGGGCATCGTCGGATCCTCGCCTTGAATTTCGATGAATACAGAAATCTGGTCCAGCGGTTGTATGACGAATATCAACTTCCCTTTGAAGATTTTGCCTTTGTCAATGTACCCTGGTCTATTCAGAGCGCTCTCAAACCGCTTCAGGAAAAATCTGCGGAGATTGCCCGGATTGCAGGAAATTACACTGCCATGCTTGTACCCTTCGGCAATGTGATCGGATTTGACATTTACATGGCGCTGATCAAGGCTGGCATCCGGATTCCAGAAGATTTGAGTCTTGTTTATGACAGCGGAAAACCGGAATGGTTTGTACCTCACTTCAAAATCAGCACGGTTTTTTCCTCCGCCTGGGATGAAGGTGCCAATTGTGTCAAGGAGCTGAAGCGTCAGCTTCTTAACGGCGAGCCGCTTGGCGGCATTCATTATACGGAATATCGTTTCCTCGACAATGGAACAATTGCTCCGCCGCCGGGGAAGAAGAAATGATACGGTTCATAGTTGAAAATAAGAAACACAAGGAGACGAGTATGAATTGGAGAAATCTGTCGCGGAATGTATTCACATTGATCGAGCTTCTGGTCGTAATTGCGATCATCGCCATTCTGGCGGCACTGCTTCTGCCTGCGCTGGCCTCCGCCCGCCAGAAGGCGCAGTCTGTCCAGTGTGCTTCCAACCTGAAACAATTCGGCACTCTTCTCAACATGTATACTGCAGAGAGTGATTACATCCCACCAGAACAGAATACCCTTTCAGGCACATGGAAGCAGTTTTCCACAGTCCGGACACTGATGACTTTCAGCGGACTTCAGCCGCTGAAGCTTCTTGATTGTCCAATAGACCGGCTTGACATTCATAAATATAAAGCCGGTTCGGATACGGACCAGTGGGGGCTGGGGATGGCTGTGCCTTATGGATTGGACGGCAGTGATATGATACGGGTCAGTTATGGCTGCAATGAAGCGTTTTTAGCCGCAAATATTTATTATCCGGGACCGCGTCTCGCTTTATGGAAATATCCCTCCGAACAGGTCGCGATGGGGGATTCCGCTTATCTCCTGTTCAATTATTCCTGGAGTGTCCGGATTGCCGTTGCCGCCTATCCGACCAATTATCCCGCGGCCTCTGAAATGTACAACCGGGCATATGCCAGGCACAATCTTGCTTTTTCGAATGTTTTGTTTCTGGATGGTCATGTGAAAAGCCATACGCAGATGGAAATTGCCAATTTGAAATACAGATGAGGATGCAAATGAAAAAGGCACTTATTCTGCTGGGGCTGCTGCTGCTTCTTTCTGCATCGGCCGGATATCATGAATTGAAGAATCCCTATATCAAACTGAAAATCAATGACACCGGGGGCCGGATTGAGACCCTCCGTTTTCTGCCGGGTGGAGTTGATCTGACGATGAACGACGGTCTGCTCGGCGATAATTTCTGGGATATCCCCGCGTCGCATTTTTTCCTGACGAAACTGTATTATACGCCGGTAACCGGAAAGGGATCTGTTACTCTGACAGGACATCATACCGGGGGCGGCATCGACTATATGCAGGTTAAAAAAACCGTGCGTCTTCCGGAAGATGAAGCACGCATCCTGGTCGATTACAAGCTGACCAATCTGCAGGCCGCCATGAGCGAACTGGAATATGGATACTGGATGCAGAATTTTGCCGGCATTCCAGGGCGTGAATGCACCTATTTCTTCCCGACCTTGAAAGGTATCATCTCCGTGAGCGGCGGAAGTCAGCAGGGTGAACTCTGGTTCAACCAGCCCTCCCGCGGCTGGGTCGGTTTTTCCGATTCCGCAGGAAACGGGATGGCCATGACCATGGATTTTACCCGTCTCAAGACCTTTTACGGCTGGTATGCAAAAGGGGAAACAACACAGGAATGGCGTTTTGAAAAAGTCAGAATCCCACACGGGAAAAGTCTGGATACTCAGGTGGAGTTCATTCCTTTTACAGGATTGAAAAAAATCTCCGGTGCAGGTGGCGGACTGGTTGGCGAACTGACCGTCATCCCGGAAAAGGCGGCTTTCCAGACAAATCAGTGGCTGAAGCGCGACCTCCGCCTGTGCGTATACAGTGCAAAAAAGCAGAATATTACCGTGAAACTGACCGCACGTCTTGTGCCGAACGGCGCCGTTCATGAGGTGGGAAGCAGGGAAATGCGCTTTGAAAAACCAGGAGACATCAAAAATATTCAGATCAGCTACCGCTTTCCCGTCCCTGCTCCCGCATATGATGTGGAGGCCCGGGCATTTGCATCAGACGGCAGACTTCTTGCCATTTTCAATGTTCCTGCGGAGATTTCCTCCTCTCTGAGCTACAATATGCAGCCGGAACAGGAGCTGCGGAAAAACGGCGGGCGCACGATTGATTTGACTCATCTGGATGCTTCGCTGGAAACCCCGCATATCAAGTGGGCGAAACCATTGAAGAACGGGAAGATCCGGGTGCTGGCCCTGACACCCTTTCCCTCCTGGCGCGAGCTCGCGGAACTGGCACAGCGCCTCGATATTGAACTGACCTCCATGGTCTGGACACTGCCGCACAAACCGCTTTTCAGTTATGGGCCTTATTACGGTGTGCTGACCAATCAGGATGTGCTGGACAATCTGGACGGACTTCTTGCCAGGGATTACGATGTTATTTTGCTGGCTGGAATCAACTGGGATCATTTGACGAAAGCGCAGCGTTCTGAAATTGTCCGCAAGGTGAAGGGCGGCTGTGGATTTGTGGAAATCAACAATTCCTGCAAAACCGGAGAGCTCGGGGAAATCTCTGCATTCGGGAAGCCCATTACCGTTGGAACGGCGCCTGTAAAACGTGTCCGGGAGGGGTTTCTGAGTTCCGCCATACCGTTTGAACTGTTCCCTGCTACGATTTACCGTGAAAACAGCGCGAACGGAACAGTTTTTGCTGTCAGTGGTAAAAATAGTCCCTGGGTTGTTGCGCGGCAGGTCGGAAAGGGATGCAGTGTCGGGCTTGGCTGGTACAGCAGCGGCGGTGCCGGGAGACACGTCAACGGAATGACGCCGGAATTGCCCTATCCGCTGAAAAATGCTCCTTTCAAAGATTATTTTGAGCTTTATTTCCTGATGACGGCAAAGGCAATTGTTGCAGCTGCGCATCGTGTTCCGGAAATCTTTTTTGACAAGATTGAATCTTCAGCGGATCAGCGGGGAATCTCCTTCCGGATTGCACTGACAGGCTCATTGGCTCCAGATCCGAAGCTGTGCCTCACGGCGTTTGTCCGAAACCGTGACAATCAGGAACTCGCCAGAAAAACATTTTCCCTTACGCAAGGAAAAGAGTTTTGCGGAACAATCCCGGTATCTCCGTGGGGCGGACAGCAGCTGCTCGGACTGATTCTTGCCGACAGTGACGGGAATGTGATTGATTTTGGCGCAGCCGCCGTAAAGAATCCTCCGGAAGCGGAAATTCTCTCCGTGAAACCGGAAAATGATGCCTGCCGGGAAAATCAGACCGCCGTATTTACTGTAAAAGTGAGCAGGCCGCTCGGCACACTTGCCTGGTCGCTGATTGATGTTTACGGCAGGATTGTCTCCTCCGGCTCTCTCCCCGCGGGAAAAGAGAGCCGGATCGAGACGTTGATTGCAAACAATCTGAAAATGAGATCCTATATATTCCGGGTCGAACTGCTGTCCTCCGGGCATGTGATCGACCGTGCGGAAACATCCATCACAGCAATTCCTTCTCCGGAGAAGCTTGTCTGGGATGATTACGAACCGGGAATCTGGGTAACGCCCCGCAGCGGCGATGCGATTCGCCCTTTCCTTCATCCGCTGTTTGCTGAAAAACTGCGTGAACTGCGTATGCAGACCATTCTCGGCAACCGTCGGGAAACGGAGCAGACTCTTGCCATTCAGTACAACTTCAATCCGACGAAACTCCAGCATGCCGGAATCAATGCTGCCCGTCTGCCTGCGGAATATCAGAAAACCGGGAATAAAATGCTTCTGGTCAGAAAGCCATGCCTCACCGACCTGGAATTCTGCAGGAAAACCGTTCAGCAGTTCCGGAAACTCGGTGGCGATACCGCCGCATGGGGACCACGTTTTTACTGGTTCGGCGATGAGCTTTCCCTTGCCGGATACTGGAGCACTCCGATTGATTTCTGTTTTTCTCCGACTTGTCTGGAACATTTTCGCGACTTCCTGATCCGGAAATACGGTTCTCTTCAGAACATCAACCGCCAGTGGGGGACAAAATATAAAAATCTTCAGGAGGTTCTGCCGGAAACCGCTGCGGAGGCACGAAAGCATCAGGATGGGAATTACAGCGCATGGGCGGATCATCTCGAATACATGGACGGGCTTCTTGTGGAACATATTTCCCGCGTGACAAAAGGGCTGCGCCAGGGGGATCCGGACGCAAAGACCTTCATTTCCGGCCCGCAGGCCGCCAGCGCCTACGGGGGGAATGACTGGTGCAGACAGACACCGATCTATTCCGGTGTAATGAGTTATAACTATGGCGGATTTGTCGATCTGATGCGTTCTTTTGCTCCGGATGGCGTCAACCTGCCCTGGATAGGATACAACAGTTCTGACGGAATGATCTGCTATCAGTTGTGGCGTTCCCTGATGTTCCGCGCCCGCGGCATGATGATTTTCCATGCGGCAAGCATGATCAATCCGGATTATACGCTTTCACCGACGGGAAAAGCCACGGCGAAGTACATGCCGGAAATTGTCGAGGGAACGGCAAAACTGGTTCTGAACGCACTGAAAGAGTATCCCCGTCCTGAAATCCTGATCGTCTATTCCCAGGCTTCCATCCGGGCCGCTTTCATCAAGGGGCGTGCTGCGGACCATGAGAAACTGCGCTGGAAATATATTACGCTCTGCCGCAATTTCGGTATTCCGTTCCGTTTTGTCTCGGACGGTCAGATTGCGGAGGGAATCTTAAACAAGCTCTCTGCCAAACTGGTGATCTTTCCGGACATTGCAGCTTTGAGCGATCCAATGCTGGATGAAATTTCCCGGTATGCCGTCCGCGGAGGGAAAATTCTTGTGGATGGACAGTTCGCTTCAATGGATGCCTCCTGCCGGATGCAGCCGAAACGCGAAAAATGGAAAGGCCGTACTGTTCTGCGTCCGGATGAATTCCGCACGGACTATTTTTCCGCCTGGGAAAAGCCCGCCCTTCAGAGAAGCAGGAATGAACGGAATATTCTGGATCAGGACAGAAAAATGTTTGCCGCTGTCCTGAAACAGGCGGCTGTTACTCCGCTCTGCCGGGTAATGACCTCAGGGGGAAAACCGTATCTTGACGCTGAGATCGACATTATGCGCGACCGTCAGGGGAACGATTATGTGCTTATCATAAGCAGAGAGGATGCTGTTTCTGATGTCCGCCTCGAATTCCGTTCCCCCAGGACAGTCTGCGACATTCGGAGATCCGGAGCGAAACTGGGGAACTCCAGTCCCATCTTCGTTGCGCTTCTTCCGGAAAAGGAGAAGACGCCTGTCCGGATCACCGCAGGAGGCGCGAAGCGTGACTTCCTGCTGCGTCTGGATGCCGCGGCACAGAGGGATACGGTGATCCGCCTGACCGTGATACGTCCGGATGGCAGGGAACTGCCGTGGTATGCTGCAAATCTGAATGCGCCGCTCGGAAAAGCCGTGCATCGGATCAAATTCGCACAGAACGATCCGGCCGGAATCTGGAAGATCCGGGCCTGTGAAATCGTCACAGGACGCACTGCGGAACTGGAGCTCCGGATCAATTAGCCTCTGCAGATCCGTGACAGTCATCAGAAAAGCTTCAAAACATTGGCCTCTCCCTCTGTTTTGAGGCTTTTTTTCTCCAGTCAAGGCTTCTCTGCCCGTGGGGCGCGGATTTTCAATCTGTCTTAAATCTGGACTTTTTTCGTCTTTTGCTTCTCTTGCCTCTGGAAAAAACACCGATTCCGATATATGATACCTCGTCAGAAAAGAAGGAACCTTTGTCAATGTTTTCAGGACGCTTTTGCGTCGATATATGAGGAGTGTCATGCCGAAAGATTTTGTTCATCTGCATCTGCATACCGATTACAGTCTGCTGGACGGAGCCTGCCCGATCTCCTGGGCGAAACTCAAGGACGCCGAAGGGAAACTCGATCTTGTCTCCGCAGTCAAAAATGCCGGAATGAAGGCCTGCGCGATTACCGATCACGGCGTTATGGGCGGATGCCTGGAATTCCACAACGCGATGAAGAAAGCCGAGCTCAAGCCCATCATCGGATGCGAAACCTATGTCGCCCCCGGCAGCAGCGAACAGCGCGACAGCACCGTCGCACACATCAAAGGGTATCACCTGATCCTGCTTGCGAAAAACAATGTCGGATACCACAATCTCTGCCATATCATTTCCGACGCCCACACGCGCGGATTCTATTACAAGCCGCGGACCGACAAGGCCTTCCTTGCCGCGCATGCCGAAGGGCTCATCGCCTCAAGCGCCTGTCTGGCCGGGGAAATCGACTGCGCCATCCGCGATTTCGGCATGGAGAGCGCGAAGAAGGTGCTCTACGAATATCTCGACATCTTCGGAAAGGAGAACTTCTATATCGAGCTGATGTATCACAATCTGCCCGAGCAGAAGGAGGTCAACCGGGGACTGATCGCGCTCGCGAAGGAGACGGGGGTGCCCGTCATCGCCACGAACGACGTGCATTACCTCCGGCGCGAGGACGCGAAGGCGCACGAGGTCATGCTCTGCATCCAGACCCGCACGACAATGGCCGATGAGCGCAGAATGCGCATGGAGTCCGACGAGTTCTATTTCAAGGACGGCGACGAGATGTTCGCCGTTTTCGGGAACGAGATCCCCGAGGCGCTCACCAATACCGTCGAGGTGGCCGAGCGCTGCGACGTCACGATCGGCTACGAGAACCACTACCCGGAATACGAACCCCCCGCCGAGTTCGTCGCGACGCTCGACATGGACGCGATCCGCAAAGAGGCCGCCGAGGCTGCCGCGGCTGATATCAAAAAGGAAAAAGAGAAAAAAGGTGATACTGCCGAACCGACGAAGGAGGAAATCGACTACCGGACCGAGCGGGAGGTTATTCTGCGCAAGACCGGAGCGTATCTGCGCAGAATCTGCCTCTACGGCACCGGTGAAAACTCCGTCTGCGGCTACCTGAAGAAATACGGCTATGATCCCTTCAATCCCCCCGCGGACAAAAAGGCCGACGCGGAACTCAAGCTCAAGCGCCTCGACTATGAGCTGAGCGTCATCATGCGCACGAAATATCCGAGCTACTTCCTCTGCGTCTGGGACTTCATCAACTGGGCGAAGGAGCACGGCATTCCCGTCGGCGCGGGGCGCGGTTCCGGCGCAGGTTCGCTGGTTGCTTATCTTTCCGGAATCACCGACATCGACCCGATCAAGTACGACCTGCTTTTTGAGCGTTTCCTGAACCCTGACCGCGTTTCGCCCCCCGACTTCGACACGGACTTCTGCGAACGCCGCCGCCAGGAGGTGATCGACTATGTGATCGGAAAATACGGCGAGGATTCCGTCTCCCAGATCGGCACCTACGGCCAGCTCAAGGCGAAAGCGGTTCTCAAGGACGTTGCGCGTGCTTTGAGCCGTTCCCCCGCGGACGGAAACATGATTACCAAGACCGTTCCCGACGATCCGAAGATGACCCTTTCCAAAGCGGTCAAGGAATCTCCCGAACTCAAACAGCTGCTGGAGCAGGAGGAGTGGGTGCGCGAAGTCTTCCGCTATGCCCGCCCGCTGGAGATGCTCAACCGTCAGATGGGAATTCATGCCTGCGGCGTCATCATCTCCAACCAGCCGCTGGCGGATCTGCTCCCGCTGGGACGCGGTGCGCACGACGAGGTGATCACGCAGTATACCGCGCCGCTCTGCGAGTCGGTCGGGCTGCTGAAGATGGACTTCCTCGGGCTCCGGACGCTCACGCTTATTCAGGACGCGCTGGACAACATCCGCAAGTCGCGCGGCATTGAGATCGACCTCGACAAAATCTTGCTTGAGGATCAGGCGACTTTCGATCTGCTGAACCGGGGCGATACGGTCGCGGTGTTCCAGCTCGAGTCGGGCGGAATGCAGAATCTCTGCCGCCAGTTCCGTGTGGAGAGCATCAAGCACATCATCGCGCTTCTGGCGATCTACCGGCCCGGCCCGATGCAGTTCATTCCGCTCTTCGTCGGGCGCAAGCTCGGGACCATGCCCGTCGAATACGACCACCCGCTGATGGAGCAGTATCTCAAGGAGACCTACGGGATCATGCTTTATCAGGAGCAGATCATGCAGGTCGTGCAGGTGCTCGCCGGGTTCTCGCTCGGGCAGGCGGACATCCTCCGGCGCGCGATCGGAAAGAAAAAAATCAAGGACATGGAGGCGCAGCACGACAAGTTCATCGAAGGGTGTCTCAAGACCAACAACATCCCCAACGAACTGGCTGAAACCATCTGGGAGAACATCAAGAAGTTTGCCGATTACGGCTTCAACAAATCCCACTCCGCCGCCTACGGGCTGCTCTCCTACCGCACCGCCTACCTCAAGGCGAACTACCGGCCCGAATTCATGGCGGCGGTGCTGACCAGCGAGCTTTCCAACAGCGAAAAGCTCCGCTTCCTGATCAACGAGTGCCGGAGTTCGGGCATTCCGGTGCTTCCGCCGGACGTGAACCGGAGCGATGTCAACTTCACCGTGGACAACGGTTCGATTCGCTTCGGGCTCGGTGCGATCAAAGGATTCGGCGAAGGGGTTTCGCTTGAAATCATCAAGGCGCGCGAGGAGGGCGGCGAATTCAAATCGCTCTCCGACCTCCTGGAGCGCACCGGCGGCACGCTCAACACCAAGAGCTGCGAGAACCTGATCCGCGCGGGGGCGATGGACTCCTTCGGCCTGAAGCGCTCCCAGCTTGTCGCGATCATCGAACCGTCGATCTCCTCGGCGGCCTCGCGCCGCAGGGACAAGGAGATGGGGCAGGGCAGTCTCTTCGACATGATCGAAGGGTTTGAGGACGCCGGATTCGGCGATGTGCCTCCGCCCGACATTCCCGAGTTCGACGAGTCGGAAATCCTGAACAGCGAAAAGGAGCTGCTCGGCTTTTACGTTTCCGGGCATCCGGTATCGAAGTATGAGAATTATTTCAAGATCTTTTCCACAAAGACCGTCGGAAAGATTGCCGAAGGGGAGGGGGACGTCGGCGTGCGCGTCGGAGGCATGATCAAGAGCGTCGCGAGAAAAATCAGCAAGCGCGACGGCAAGCTCTTCGCCGTCATCCAGTTCGAGGACCTGACCGGCTCGATCGAGTGCATGGCCTATCCGCGCGTCTACGAGGAGAGCAGGTCCCTGATCCACAAGGATGAGAATGCGAAGGCGGAAAAGAACGAGGACGGGCATATTCCCGAAGTCACGCCGGTTTTCGTCGAGGCCGTTACCAAAAAGCAGGAGGAGTCGTCGCCTGTGAGCATTGTCGCTGAAAAGATTCTCACGCTCGACGAGGCGATTCAGAAATACAGTCAGGAGCTTCATGTGCATGTGTTTGAGGGGGAGGATGATGCGAAGATGCCGGAACTTCTGAAGCTGATCCGGAAACATCCGGGCAGGACTGCGCTGATCATCTGCATCCGGGCGCTGAACGGATACAATGTCTTCATTGAGGCGTCGCCGCGCTGTCATGTCTGCGTTTCCCGGGAGCTTCTTGACGGCATCACGCATCTTCTGGGGCAGGACCGTTTCCGGATCAAGGCTGATGACACGGTTCCGCGTCCGCGCCCGAAATTCCAGAAGCCCGCCTGGAAGGAACAGGAACTCGGGGAAATGCAGAAAACATGAAGAAGCTCTTCTATATTCTGATGCTGTGTCTGTCTCTTCCGGCCTTTGCGCAGAGCGCATTCCGCCCGGATGCCGACACGCTGAAAAAACTGGAGCTTTCTCTTCCCGGCTGGACGCGCGCCGAATCGCGTTCCGTCAGCCTGAAAGGAGCCCCGGTGGAATTCTCCCGGGCATGGCGCATTGTCTTCACGAGGGAGATTGCCGTGCGGAAGGATGCGAAAACCAACCGCCGCGCAAAAGGGATGATTCTCGTCTATCTGCTGCCGCGGAAGGCTCAGATCCTGTCGGAAAAAAACGCCGCCGCCATGCTGAAGTTCTTCAACTGGGAGAGCGCGCCCAATGATCTGGAACAGTATGAAATGTATCTCGGAACCGGACGCGGGTATCTCTGGTATGCAAAAAGCGACATCGGGCGCCTGAATTTCCTGAAGGATACGCTGAAACTCTCCGGCGGAGAGGATATGATGCGGAAGATGGCGGACGCGCTCAACGAGGAGGACTATCAGCTCTATTCCGCCCGTGTCGCCGTCGAATACTTCCGGGGAAAGGGGGATGCTGCCGTGCCGTATCTCCTGCGCGCGGTGCAGGAATGGGAGGAGGAACATGCAAAAGAGCCCGCCGCCGCGCCGCTGCCGCATCTTTTCGCGTTGAAACTGGCGGGAGGAGACAAGGCGCGCGCCGCGCTGATGAAATTCGCCTATTCGAAGAAACGTCCTGTTGCCGAGGCCGCGATCGGCCGTCTTCTGACGGAGCCCTGTGATGCGCCGGATAAGTTTTACCTCACGGTAATGCGCCTTCCCGCATTCACAGAGGAGGCGCTGAATGTCTTCCGGCGGAAAAAGAAGGGAAAGGAAATTCTGGAAGAACTGCGGAAACTCTCGCAGCGTCCCCGTTCGCTCCAGCAGTATTCACTCGTGCTCGCAGCATTGCGGGAGTTCGGGCAGGGGAAGAGTGTTCCGGAATATGATTCGGCCAACCACATCATGTTCCAGGTGATGCGCAAGGGAGATACCCCCGATACGCCGCAGTTTGTCACCTTTGAGGATACGACGCTGGTTTCCGAAGGAGCGATGGAGGCGGCTGAACGCAGACGGATCGCGGATTTTACAAAACAGCTCCTGACTTCCCGCGACCGTGAGACTGCGATTGTAGCGGCGCTGTCGCTGGCGACCTATACGCCGCCGTCGAAACATATTTCGGACGCCTATGTGAAGCGTGTTCGGCGGATCGGCTGCGAACTTCTCAGAAAAATGCCGGTCGATGAGCGGCAGAGGATTTTTCAGCTCCTGGATAAAAATCTGACCGAAACGCGTGACCGTGCGTCACTGCGGCGGGTCGCAAAGGAGATCGGTGTACGTCTGTAAGGCCGTGCATTCCGAAAGAAAAACGCTCTCCGGGGAAAACCGCGGAGAGCGTTTTTTTGTCCCCTTCAGGACAATAAAACTACCGGCTCTGCCGGTATGTTGAAAAGAACTTCAGATTCAAGTTGCAAATAAGAACCTCCTATCCTATTTTAGAGTTAGGTTCACCAGCCGAACTCCACATAGAAACAGGAGGT
>CASEFP010000059.1 GCA_949287225.1 uncultured Lentisphaeria bacterium | reverse complement strand
CCATCAATAATTCGAGACATTTCTTTCTTCCTCCTTGTTATTGGTGAAGTTGTTGTAAATCACCGGGTATTCCACTGAACGGTGAATCTTTCTTGTCGTCGGGGCGATCATGACCTCGCGCAGCGCCTGGTAGGCGGCGGAGAGGATTTCATGATAGCAGTCCCCCTCGCTGAAGGTCATGACCTGTTCCGGATAGCGCACGCCGATTCTGGCGCATGCGAGAATCCGCGTCGAGGCCGGAACCCGGAGCGGACTATCCGTAAGAAGTTCGAGCTTCTCTTCATCCAGACCGGGCCAGAAGATCAGAAGTTCCGGATATTCCATCTGTTCACGGAGAATTTCCAGGTATTTGCGGAGATTGTCGAACGTGGGAGCACTGTAATCAAGCCGGATGCGGTCGGCGGGCATCAGCGGAAGCCCGAGCTCCTCCTTGATTTTCTTCCACTCCTTGCGGACGATCACATTGTATCCTTCCAGACGGCCATGGAAAAAAAGCGCCATCTTGCGGTATCCGCGCTGGACAAAATCGCGGACGATCTGACGAAGGGTGCCGCTCCAGTTCGTCTCGACGCAGTTGATCCGGGGATAAACCGGAAGGCGGTTGCAGGAGACAAACGGAATTTTCTCTTCGTCAAGATATTCCGCGATTTCATAGGACAAAGTGCTGTTCGTGAAGATGATTCCGGAAAAGTGGTTGCCGAGCAGCTTGCAGAGATTGCGGGAGCTGATCCAGTCGGTGACGCCGATCAGGATGGATTCGAATCCGTCGCGGCTGATCTGCGCCTGCAGTTCCTTGAGGCGGCGGTCGGTTTCCAGAATGCTCATGTCGCCTTTGCCGACGATCGCGATGATTCCGGACATTTTCTCCTGCTGTGCGATCCGGATTCCCCGGCGGCCGTCCGGTTTCAGAAGGCCGCTCTGAATCAGCGGGCGCAGCGCAAGCGTCACGGTCTGCTTGGAAACCTGAAATTCCGATGCGAGTTCCCGCACGGTCGGGAGCTTGTCGCGATACACGCCGTGAGCGATCCGTTTTTCCAGAACCGCCGCGAGAGCGGGATATCTTGAATTGCTCATTTCCAGAATCTCCGTTTTGTTCTTCCGGTGTTTCCTTCTGCTCTATATTATAAACAAATCTGGGACAATGTCAATACCGATCCACCTTCAAAGGCATTACATTTTAACAGGTACATAGGACAAAAAATTTTCCATACGAACTTCAACCCCGCCCGTTATCCAATAAGTAATATCCTGAATTCAACCATGTTGCATCATAAAAAATGTTTTAATCCAGTAGATGGAAAAACAAGAATAAATTCCCCAGAAAACAGTACAAAATCCAATTTTCTTTTTTTCGATTTCCAGAACAAAAACAGCGGTCAGTAAAAAAAGCACAGCAATAAAAATGATCAAAAAAAACATGTGTTCATCAAAAAAAACATTTGATTTTCCGGGATTTGCTGTATCTTTTATGGGAAAGAACAAAAACTCCTGTTGAATCAAAACAAACAAATAAGGATGTTTGAAGATGGAAAACAGAATCAAGGTCGCGATTGTGGGACTCGACACCAGTCACGCGGTGGAATTCCCGAAACTGATGCAGGATCCCGCCGTTCCGGAAAAGAATCAGGTTCACGAACTTGTCGCGACACGGTGTCTCCGCTTCGAAACCCCGTTCCAGAACAAGGAGGGACTCGACAAGCGCCAGGCGTATCTGGAGAGCATCGGCGTTCTGGTGACCGAGGATTTCGATACCGCAGTAGCCGACTGCGATGCAATCATGATTGAGATCAACGACCCGGCAAAACATCTGGAATATTTTGCGAAATGCGCAAAACTGGGCAAGCCGATCTTTCTGGACAAGCCGTTCGCTGACACACTCGACAACGCAAAGGAAATCCTGCGGATCGCGAAGGAAAACAACGTGCGTTTCTTCACGGCCTCCTCGCTCCGGTTCGACGTTGATTTCGTCGAAGGCGTCGCGAAGGACGTCAGGCCGGAATCCGCGGTGATCTGGGGACCGGTCGGCCGTGCGCCGGCGGGCTCGTCGATCGTCTGGTACGGCGTGCACACCTTTGAAATGCTCCAGCGCGTAATGGGACGCGGCGCGGTCAGCGTGTGCGTCTCCTCCGACCGCAAGGGATATGTCTGCCATGTCGTCTACAGCGACGGGCGCCGGGGCGTCGTCGAACTCACCTACGGCTCCTACCGCTATGGCGGCGTCATCCGCGACGACCGCGGAAAAGAGGTCATGTTCCAGGTCTCCTACCGTGTGCCGTTCTATCAGATGCTCATCATCGAGATCATCAAATTCTTCAAAGGGGAAAGCCAGATCATTGATCTCGAGGACTCCTTCGAAATCATGGCGATGCTCTCCGCCGCCGACCGTTCCGCCGCAACCGGAAGACCGGAACCTGTATATACGAAATAAACAGTTGTCTGTCATAAACTTACAGAAAGGATTCAGTCATGAAACGAATCAGAGTCGGAATCATCGGACAGGGCCGGAGCGGACGGAACATCCACCGTCACCTCTTTGAAACGCAGGAAGCGCTGAAGGCTCGTTTCGAAGTCGTCGCCGTCGCGGACTACATTCCCGAACGCTGCGAAATCGAGGACGTGACCCCCTCCCCCGATTTCCGGAAATACAGCGACTACAAGGAGATGCTCAAGGATTCCGGCATCGAGCTGATCGTCAATGCAACGAGAAGCATGGACCACATCCCCGTCAGCATCGAGGCGATGGAAGCCGGTCACAATGTGGTCTGCGAAAAACCGCTGGCGCGTCACGTGGCGGATGTGGACAAGGTCGCCGAAGCCGCGCGCCGCACGGGTAAATTCTTCGCCGTATTCCAGCAGTCGCGTTTCCGCCCGCTCTTCCGCAAATCTCTTGAGGTCATGAATTCCGGCATTCTCGGGCGCATCGTCATGGTCAAGATCGCCTACAACGGTTTCGGCCGCCGCTGGGACTGGCAGACCATTCAGGACATGTGCGCGGGCGAACTCCTGAACACGGGGCCGCATCCGCTCGACCAGGCGATCCAGTTCTACGGCGACGCCGATCCGGAACAGATCATCTGCACAATGGACCGCGCCAACAGCTTCGGCGACGCCGAGGACCACATCAAGCTCCTGCTGATCGGCAAAGGCCATCCGACGATCGACTTCGAGGTTTCGCGCTGCTGCATGTTCCCCGGAAACACCTACGAAATCTACGGCACGAACGGCGGACTCAAGGCTTCCGGAGCGGAAGTCACGTGGAAATATTTCCTCCCGTCGGAGGCGCCGGTTCAGCATCTGGTCCGCGAACCGCTCGAAGGGCCCGGGCGTCTGCCGGTCTACTGCGGAGAAAAGCTGCATTTCTATGAGGAGAAATGGACCGCGCCCGACTATGCGCTCGGCTTCGACTCCTGGGGCACGAAATATTATGAACAGGTCTACGACGCGCTCGTCAACGGCAAGCCCATGGAGGTCACGCTCGACCAGGTGCGTCGCCAGATCATGATCATTGAAGAGTGCCACAGACAGAATCCCTTCCCCAAAATGAAATGAAGCAGGAGGACAACGGATGAAAGCGGCATTCATCGGATTCCGCCACGGTCACATCGTCGGACTCTACAACCGCCTCAAAGAGGATCCGCGCTGCGAAATCGTCGCGGCATGCGAGGAGGACGCCGAAGCGGCGGAAGCGGCGCGGAAAAACTGGGGGATCGACATCACCCATACAGATTTTTCCGCAATGCTCCGGCAGACCGAATTCGACATCCTCGCGATCGGCGACTACTTCGGGATCCGGGGCAGCCGTGCAATCGCGGGACTCAAGGCGGGAAAGCACATCATCGCGGACAAGCCGCTGTGCACGTCGCTTGACGAACTGGCGCAGATCCGCGCGCTCTCCGCGGAAAAGGGACTCGCCGTCGGACTTATGCTCGACTTCCGGAACCACGGCAATGTCGCCGCCGCGAAGGAGATCATCGACGCTGGACGCCTCGGCGAAATCCACGCGATCCAGTTCGGCGGACAGCATCCGCTCTCCTGGGGGACGCGCGCCGCATGGTATTTCGAGGACGGGAAACAGGGCGGAACGATCAACGACATCGCGATTCACGGTCTGGACGCGGTCGAGTATCTGACCACCCGTCCGGTCACGGAACTTACGGCGGCGCGCACATGGAACGCGTTCGCGGACAAGGCGCCGAAATTCATGGATGCGGCGCAACTCATGTTCGCGCTCGACAACCGCTGCGGTGTGATCGGAGACGTCTCCTACTTCGCCCCCGAACAGTGCGGATTCCCCAACCCCTTCTACTGGCGCTTCACCGTCTGGGGAAGAAAGGGCGTGATGGAATTCAACTATTTCGACGACGGCGTGAAGCTCTGTCTGAGCGGCGCGAAAACGCCGGAATTCGTCAAGCCTTCCGAGGGAAAATCCGACTATCTCGCCATTTTCGTCAACGAGATCGCCGGAAAGAAGGAGTCCTTCGGCAGAGAACACATCCTCTCCGTCACGGAAAAAACGCTCCGTCTCCAGAAAATGGCCGACGACGCGAACGCCTGACGGAACAGGACGGAACAGAACAAGACGGGCCGGGGCAATCCCGGCTCATTTTTTTTCAGGACACTTCTTTCCGAAATCCGGATTGAGGAACGGGCGGATCAGATAAATGGTTGAAATGCCCGGAATCGTGCAGAGCATGATCCAGAGGAAAAAGAGTTCGTAATTGCCGCACTCCTCCGGCAGGACAGAGGCGAACAGCGACAAAATCCGGTGCATGTGTTCCAGAAGCGCCCCCGAAACCATTCCCGGCAGCATCAGGCTCAGCGCCATGATCCCGGTCATGAACGCGTAATGTGTTGTGCGGAACGGTCCGCTGTCCTCGGCGAAATGCAGCATGAAGACCGTGTAGGCGGTGAAGCCGAAACCGTAGCCGAACTGCTCCAGCGCGATGCAGATCCCCACATTCCAGAGGGAATGCGGCTGCGCGAAGGCGAGATAAACATAAACGACGTCCGGGAGATTGATGAGAAGCGCCATCGGGAGAAGCATCTTCCCGAGTCCCTGTTTCGCAACCAGAATCCCGCCGAAGATTCCGCCCGCAAGCAGGGAGAGCATCCCCGCGCTTCCGTAGAGATTCGCATATTGCGCCGGATCCAGCGCAATGCCGCCCGAGGTGCGTTCCGCCACGAGAAAAAGCGCGGCGACTTTGGAAAGCTGCGCCTCGGCAAATCGGTAGAAGAGCAGGAAGAGAATCGCAGGAACAATGTGTTTCTTGCGGAAAAACGTGAGAAAGGATTCGCCGAAGGAGCGCGCCAGCTCCCGGAAACTTCCGCTCCTCCGCGGGAGATCGCCCGCTGCATGCGGAAGGGCAAAGAGGTGGTGCGAAAACAGCAGAACAAAGAACGCGCCGGAGACGGTGAGAAACGCCGCCCATTGCGCGGAAAGCCCCCAGCCAAGACGTTTTGTCAGAGAAAAAACACACGAGAGGAGCACCCCCTGCGCGGCGAGAAGGGAGAGGCGGTAGAAGGTGTTGCGGATGCCGGAGAAAAACGCCTGGTCATGTTCGGAAAGCCCGATGATGTAGAAGCCGTCCGCCGCCGCGTCATGGGTCGCAGAGGCAAACGCGGCGAGAAAAAAGAGCGCGGTCAGAAGCGGCATGTCCGGAGAAAAAAAGACCGTCAGCGCCATCAGGAGCAGCAGAAGCGCCGTCAATGCCTGGCAGGAGAGGATCCAGGAGCGTTTCTTTCCGAAGAGGTCGATGCAGGGCGCCCAGAAGGGTTTCAGCACCCAGGGCAGTCCGAGGAGACTGGTCCAGAAAGCGATTGCCGTATCGCTGAATCCCGAGCCGAGCGTTTTGAAGAGAATGACGGAAAGCGTCGTGACAACCGCATAGGGAAACCCTTCGGCGAGATAGAGCGTCGGCACCCAGAACCACGGGCTTTTTCCTGACATCGTATTTTCTGCTCCCTGCATGACAATTCCGTGTTCCGCGCATCAGACGCGGCAAGGCACCGATACTATACGATTGTGCGCATATTTTTCAATCGCGGATTTGCATTTTGCGGAACGATCCATTACATTTCCCTTCCGGAAACGGGAAACGATGCGCCGGGGTGTCTCATGAAACAGATTTTTTTTCTTCTTTTCGGACTGTGTGCCGGCATCTGTCAGGGCGCGGAACCGCCAACCGTCACGGCGACGGTAATCCCGGAACTCCTGAACATCCGTTCGGCTCCTGCCCGCGCAAGCCGGATCATCGGCACGCTGCGCGCGGGGGAATCCGTCACTCTTCTCTCTCCCGCCGACGGGGAGTGGTGCCGCATCGCCCTGCCGGAGAACGCCTCGGTCTGGATCGCGGCCGCCATGGTGAACGCGGACGCTCGTCCCCTTCCGGATGCCGTCTTCCGCTCCGGCCCCGGCGCGGCGTATGAGGAGATCGGGCGTGCTTCTCCGGAAAAAATCGAAATCCGCGAAACGGCGAAAAACGGCAAATGGCTCCGGGTGAGACCGCAGAAAGGACTTGCCGCCTACGTCAGCACCGCCTATCTGAAAATCGCAGAAGGAAAAAATGCGCCCGCATCCTCCCGGGAAAAAACGCACGCCCCGGAGAAAAGGGAGGCGCCGGAACCGATCCGGGAGTCCGCCGCCCCCGCCACGGCGGAAGGTATCGTGAAGCGTCTGGAGCCGCAAGGAAGAGATGCGACGCACGCACTCGTTGTCAAAGTGAATGACGAAGAATTCATCGCCGCCTATCTCCTTGCGCCGGGACTCAATCTGCCGCTCTGGGAAAACCGCCGGGTCCGTGTCAGCGGCACCGGGCACTGGCTGCGGCAGCGCAACCGCCCGCTGATTACCGTGGAAAGGATCATTCCCGCATGGCAGAGATAAGGAAAGAAAACGCGTCCTTCCCGACACCGGATGAAACCGGAAAAGCATATGACAGGATCAGCGCATGGTTCCGGGAGGAGACGCGGAACAGCTCCTGCGGGATGCCGTTCCTGGAGGAGCTGATCTCCCTGCTGGAGGAACATGCGCATGTGCTGGAACTCGGCTGCGGCTATGGGCGGATGACGCGCGTCCTGCTGGACCGGGGGTACCGTGTGACGGGAGTGGATGTGTCCGCGGAAATGCTCCGCTTCGCCGCAACGTATGTTCCGGAAGCGTGTCTGGTGCAGGCGGACGCCTCGGAATTCCGCACGGAAAAAACATTTGACGCAGTTCTGGCGTGGGATTCGCTGTTCCATCTGCCGCCGGACCGCCACCGTCCCATGCTCGAACACATTGCGCGCTTTCTGAAACAGGGAGGCTTCCTCCTGATGACAGGTGGAAGCCGGAACGGAAGCGTTTCCGGCGCGATGAACGGCGTGATGTTCCACTATTCGACGCTCTCCATGGAGGAATACCGCGCCGAACTGGAAAAACATGGATTCCTCATCCTGAAAATGGTGCAGGATCAGCTTCCCGAGGAGCATCTTGTAACGCTCGCACGGAAACACTCCCCCGGAGCATGAACGTCTCACGGGAAAAAATACGGGATTTTTCACGTTGCGCGATTGCGAACGGGCTTTTTCCTGTTATAATACAATAGCCGTCCGGAACGAAAACCCCAAAACAGAGATAAAATTATGAGCAATGACGCATTTCTGATTCTGTTCCTGATCCTGATCGGGTTGATGACAATTATCCCGCTTTTTCTCCGGAAGTTCAAGATTCCCGACGTGATCGCGCTGCTGCTGGTCGGAATGCTGATCGGGCCGAACGGATTTGACCTGCTCGGACATCTGACGCCGCTGCTCTCCTTCCTCGGCACCAATCCCGATGTCGTGGAGGCGCACTCGCTGACGCTGATCAATTCGCTCGGCTCGCTCGGACTGCTGTTTCTCATGACGCTCGCGGGCATGGAGGCGGATTTCAAGCTCATCAAGGACAGCAAGCGCCCGGTAATCGCGCTGAGCATCCTCACGTTCCTGCTTCCGGCAATCTCGGGGTATCTGGTCTACGCCTTCTTCAAGGCGGATGATTTTCCGGGCAAACTGCTCTATGCCTCTCTGTTCGCGAGTCACTCCGTGGGCATCGTCTTCCCGATCATCCGGGAGCTGAATCTCGTGCGGAGCCGCTTCGGCGCCGCCATCCTGATCTCGACGATCATCACGGACGTGGCGAGCATTGTGCTTCTGGCGGTCAGCGTCCAGCTCAAAAAGCTCTCCGTAACCAGTGAAATCGCCATCAACAAGACGCTGTCGATCTTCGACTACATTGATCCCAAGATCTTCGGCAACTTCTTCACGGTGTTTTTCCTGCTGCTGGTTCTTGTGTATTTCGTGGTGGTGCTCTATCTGGTGCCGCGCGTGGGAAGCTATCTGCTGAAAATCCTCAACGAAGGTCAGGACGGGCTCATCACCTGTTTCATTTTCATCGTGCTTGTGACGGTTCTGGTCGGGGAATTCCTGGGAATCAACCTGGTGGTCGGCGCGTTTCTCGCGGGACTGGGGCTTTCGCGCGTGGTGAAATCCGCGGGCGGAACCTTTCGGAAATTCGAGGGAATCGGCTACGGCTTTCTGATTCCGTTCCTCTTTATCTCGATCGGCATGAAAACGGATCTCAGGATGCTCTTCCAGTCGGTCGGCAATCTCCAGATCATCGTGCTGACGGTGGTGGGGCTGGTCGGAAGCAAGGTGCTCTCCGGATGGCTGGCGCTCCGGCTCTGCGGGTTCTCGAATATGAAGGGGCTCTGCGCGGGAGTCATGACTGTTCCCCAGCTCTCGGCAACGCTGGCGGCCGCCGCCATCGGAAAGGAGCTCGGGATGCTCGACAACAATTTCTTCAACGCGATCATCGTTCTCTCCATCGTCACGACGCTGCCCGTGCCGAACATCGTGCGCTGGATCATCGAACATTACCAGCTCAAATTCCCGACGCCAGACCGGGAGGAAGCGTTCCGGATCACAGAGGAGCAGGACGATCTGCTCTGATCTTCTCCTGAAGGAAGCATAAAACACTCGGGAACAGGTGGAAAGCAAAATTCCGCAAGCGATATTTCAAAAAAGGAACAAGGAATTCGAAAATGAAGAAAGTGACCATTCTCGGAAGCGCCGCGGCGGAGGGAATCCCCGCCATGTTCTGCAACTGCCGGGTCTGCCGCGAAGCATGGAAAAACGGAGGGAAGGACATCCGGATGCGGACGGCATACAAATTCAATGACCGCATCCGCGTGGATTTCGGACCCGACACTCTGGCGCAGGAATACAAATTCCAGCTTCATTCCGAAAACCTCCGGCATCTCTTCATCACGCACAGTCACGAGGATCATCTTTACAACTTCCTTCTGAACTACCGCAGGCCCGGATTTTCCGTCGTTCCGGAGGATGCGATCCTGAACATCTACGGCAATCCCGGTGTCATGATGGCACTGAATGTGCATTTTGCAAGATACCGCTGCGATTTCGCGAAATTCCGACTGAATCCCGTGGAACTCACACCGTTTGTGCCGCTGGAACTGCCGGAAGAGGATATGACGTTCCATCCCCTCCGCGCCAACCACATGCCGACCGAACAGCCGATGATCTACGCGGTCCGTTACGGAAAGAAATGGGTTCTGATCGCCAACGACACGGGCGTATTCCCCGAGGAGGACTGGAACTATATTGAGGAAAAGATGTTCCGCTTCGATCTGGTCATCAGCGACTGCACGGGAGGAATCATAGACATCCGCGACGGCCACATGAGCGGAAAATTTGTTCTCGAAACAAAGGCACGCCTGGAACAGATCGGCGCCGTGGACAAGGCAACGCGCTATGTCATCAACCACTTCTCGCACAACGGGCTGGCAACCCACGCGGAACTTGAAGCATACTACAATCCGCACGGAATCGAAGTCGGCTATGACGGAATGGAGCTGGAGCTGGAATAAATTACCGCGATGCAAGATGCAAGGTATCGGGGATTTCGCCTGCGGCGACCAGCTTACGCAGCTGGACCGCGGCAGGACTGGCAGTCCTGCACGAAGCAATTTTTGGCGATGCAAAGCATCGCGATATTAACCTAAATTTTTTTAAATAAAAAAATACGCCGGAAAGAGCTCGGAGAAAGGGATCACTTCCATCCTCCGCACCCTGCGGCAGACGAAACATAAAAGAAAGGAATCCATGATGAAAGAACCTGTCATTATCATGCCGTGCCTCGACATGCGCAACGGACGCGTCGTCAAGGGCGTGCACTTTGTGGACATCGCCGACGCGGGCGATCCGGTCGAATGCGCCCGCGCCTACTGTGCGGCGGGAGCCGACGAACTCGCGCTGCTCGACATCACCGCCACCATCGAAAACCGGGGAACGCTTCTGGACGTGGTCCGCCGTGTCGCGGAGGTCTGCACCGTGCCGTTCACCGTCGGCGGCGGCATCTCCGACGTCCGCTCCGCCGGCGAAGTGCTCCGCGCCGGAGCGAACAAGGTCTCCACCAGCAGCGCCGCCTTCCGCAAACCTGAAATCATCCCCGCGATGATCCAGGAGTATGGGGCGGACGCCGTCACCGTCGCGATCGACGTGGATGTCAATCCGGCACTTCCCTCCGGATACGAGGTCTATATCGACGGCGGGCGCACAGCCACCGGATATGACGCGCTCGAATGGGCGAAACGCGTTGACGGTTACGGCGTGAAGGTGATCCTCCCGACCAGCAAAGCCGGCGACGGGGCGAAAACCGGCTATGATCTTCCGGTGATCCGTGCGATGGCGCAGGTCTGCAAGGCGAAGATCGTCGCGTCCGGCGGCGCGGGAAAGATGGAGCATTTCCTGGACGCGGTCCATGCGGGCGCATGCGTTCTGCTCGCGGCGTCCGTCTTCCATTTCCATATGATCGACATTCCGGAACTGAAACGCTATCTCCGGGAAAACGGCGTAACGGTGAAAGACTGACGAACAGAAAAAAACGGCGGAAACAGGAACATTCCGGATGTTCCGCCGCCGTTTGCCGTATACTGTCGGAGGGGGGAACTTCATATGAATCAGACAAGAGGAAAAAGATTCGGATACACGGCGCTTCTGCTTCTCCTGCTTGCTGCGGGACTCATTTCCGCATTTTCCGCAAACGCACAGCTTCTTCCGCTGGAAGAAGAAGGGAAAAATGCGGCGCAAGTTGTAAAACGTGAAGCGAAAACGGCGGATCAGGCGGAAAAACGCGACGACTCGCTGGACAATGTGACGCCGGACGAGATCATCAGCCGCCTGGACACGGATGCGCGGGAGACGAAAAACTGGTTCGCCCGGGAGCGCGGCCATCTTCTGAACTTTCTGATCGGGAGTGCGGTTTCGATTCTGGCGGGCGTATTCCTGACGTGGCTGTTCCGGCGCCTGACGCGGCAGAAAATGGATCACGGAGCGCATTCCCTGCGCTGGGAGATTCTGCACGTCCTGACAACACCGGTGATTCTTCTGCTTGTCCTGACCTCGTGTTTCCTCTTTTTCTTTCCGGTTCTGCGGAGTCTGCCGCGCAATCTGCATGAACTCGACATGCGTTTCTTCTATGCGGCGGCAACGCTTGTCATCGCATGGGGGATTCTCGGCCTGGTCTCGGTGATGGACCGGAAGATCCGGAAATTCGCGGAACGAAGCGACAACTCTCTGGACAATCTGACGGTGAGCCTGATCGGAAACACGCTCAAGATTGCAATCGGCGTCACGACGGTGCTTTTCATCGGGCAGAACATTTTCCAGCTTGACATCACGGCGCTGCTGGCAGGCGCGGGGGTCATCGGACTTGCCATTGCGCTTGCCGCGAAGGACACGGTCTCGAACTTTTTCGGGACCGTGGTCATCATTGCGGACTGCCCGTTCCGGCTCGGGGACAGAATCAAAACGGGAGACGTCAACGGCATTGTCACACATGTCGGAATGCGCAGCAGCAAGATCCGCACAGAAAACGATTCCGTCTACACCATCCCGAACAGCATTCTCACCAATGCGACGGTCTGCAAGGTGAACCGCAGCGGACACATCAAGCATGTGATGGACATCGGGCTGACGTATGACACAACGCCCGAACAGATGAAACGCGCCATGGAGATTCTTCATGAGATCATGGACAATTTCCACGGGCCGGACGCGGGAGGATGTGCGCCGCGCATTTATTTCTCGCAGTTCGGGCCCTCCGCATTGAACATCCATGCGATCATCTGGTTCAAGACGGACTCGTTCGACGGGGAGGAAGCGCTGCTCAACGAATTGAATATGACCATTCTGACGCGCTTCAATGAAGCGGGATTGAATTTCGCATATCCGACGCAGACAGTCTACCTGGAAAACCTCCCGCAAAAAAATAAAAATAATTCAGTACCGTCCCATAATTCTTTGAAATAGCCATTTTTAGCAGCCTATTTGAGCTTGCGTCGGTTGTTTTCTAAAATTACCCATTTCCGGTTTTTTCCTTTCCGTTGAGTTGGATTATAGTTGTGCGAAACCTGGTAAAT
>CASEFP010000058.1 GCA_949287225.1 uncultured Lentisphaeria bacterium | reverse complement strand
CGACGCCTATATCAACCAGCTCGGTCATTTCTGCTGCGACGCCAGTTACGACATCGCCAGAAAAACAATCGAGCATTTTTTCGATCACCCCACATGGCCGACGGAATGGCAGCTTCTCACACCGATTCTGGCGCGCGACTTTCTGCTCTACTCCGGCGACACGGACTCCGTCAGGCGCTGGCTGCCGGAACTGAAAGAAAAACTCCTCCTGCAACACACCGGCGAAGATCTGCTCCTCCGTGACATTTCCAAAACCCGCGGAGATCTCCGGATCCGCGACATTGTGGACTGGCCGGAAGAAGAACGTGACTTCTATGAATTCGGAGAAATCAACCTAGTGCCAAACTGCTATCATTATGGGGCGCTTCTGGCAATGCATGAACTCTCTGGCGACGATTTTTATCTCAAACGCGCCGCCGCCGTCAAACAGGCGATCCGCAACACAATGCTGAAAAACGGCATGTTCGTCGACAATCCGAATTCAAACCATACGTCGCTTCACAGTGCAATGTTCGCCATCCGTTTCGGTATTGCGGATCCTGCGGAGTATCCGGCACTGGCGGCATTCCTCCGTGCAAAGGGAATGGCGTGCAGCGTCTACGGCGCGCAGTTCCTGCTGGAAGCGTGCTACCGCTGCGGACTACTGGCTGATCACGCCCTGCATCTGATGACGGCAAGCGGCCTGCGCAGCTGGCAGAACATGCTCGAAAAAGGCGCGACAATCACAATGGAAGCCTGGGACGATTCGCTGAAACCGAATCAGGACTGGAATCACGCATGGGGCGCGGCTCCCGCGAACATCATTCCACGCGAACTCTGCGGCATCCGGCCGACCGCGCCCGGATTCACCATGTTCAAACTTGATCCGCAGACCGCTTCGCTCAGGGAGGTGAATCTGGTTCAGCCGACGAAACACGGTCCGATCAAACTGGAAATCAGGGGGACCACGCTGGAGCTCTCCGTGCCGGAGGGAACGCGCTGCATCACGGGAAAACGGATTCTGGAGTCCGGCAGACATGTCTGGGAAATGGATAAAACAAAAAAAGTTCTCTTTTGATCTCTTGACAATGCCAACGTTGGCATTATTGTAAAGGGTGGATTTCCCGGGATATGCCGAAACGGGAAAATCAACCATCCAACAACCAGAAGAGGAATGTCATGTTTCAGAACAGGATGATGAAACTTCGCGAACCTGTCGGAAAAACATTTTCCGTGGTCATTACGGGAGATGTCTGCCCGAAATTTGCTGAAGCGCAGGATCAGGCAATACACCATGCAGACACATTGACAGCGGGCGTCAAACCGTTTATCGCGTCTGCCGACCTGAAGATCATGCAGTGGGAAACCACGCTGACTGCCGCGGATACGCCGATCGACAAGTGCGGTCCCAACCTGAAATGCCCGCCGGAATGCCTGAATCTGGGAAAAGCCCTGGACATCGACGTGATGCTGCTCGCCAACAATCATGTCGGCGACTTCGGACCCGATGTGGTTCTCGAAACCATCACCCATATTGAAAAGGCGGGGTTCAAACATGTCGGAGCGGGAAAAAATCTCGCCGACTCAAAAAAACCGCTCTATCTGGACTGCAACGGACTGAAGGTTGTGATTGTCAATTTCGCGGAAAATGAATTCGGAACCGCAGGTCCCGCCAAAGCGGGCGTCGCTCCCATGGATCCCTTCGGCAACATCCGCCAGATCCGCGAAGTCAGGCAGAACGCGGACATCGTGATTGTCGCGATTCACGGCGGACATGAACATTACGGCTATCCTTCCCCGCGCATGGTGGAGCTCTACCGGCAGTATGCAAGTGCGGGAGCGGACATCGTCTGGGGATGCCATACTCACTGCAACGTCGGCTGTGAAGTCTTTGAGGATGTGCCGATCGTTTATTCCCCGGGCAACTTCTATTTCCCCTATCCGGAGTTTTCCGGTTCGCAGAAAGGGTGCTGGAAAACAGGGTACCTCAGCAAATTCCACTGCGACGAAAAAGGCGTCTATGCCCTCGAACTTCAACCCTATAAATTCAGTATGACGGCGATTTCCACGCTGGAACCGGAGGATGAAAAACTCTTTTTCGAATATTATGAGAAAATCTCAGCCGTCATTCAGGATCCGGAAAAAATCCAGAAGTATTTCGAAGCATGGTGCACACACTCCGGCATCAGTTATCTCTCCTGCATGAATCATGAAAAAGTCCAAAACTGGCCGCCGGACTGGAACAGCCATGAGATCGTCAAATCCTGGCTGTCGCGCCGGAATCTTTTCACATGCGAGGCGCACAACGACCTGATGAAGCAGACGCTGCGCCTGATCGAGGAGTATCGGATCGACGAGGCGAAAAAACTCCTTCCTGAAGTGCTTGCCCTCCAGAGTCCGCCCTGGATGTAAGAAAGGTTCGTTCTGGAAACGCCGCGGCGGCCGGTCCGGTCACTGCGGCGTTTTCGTATTGGCATAACAGTAGACGCAGCCGTTGGAACAGGTGTTGTAACGGCCGACATCCACACTCGCGGCACAGTTGCAGAGCCTGCGCTGGAATTTGTCTTTCCCGCATTGCGGCATTTTCCCGGTAATCCTTGCGATCCGTTCCGCGTCAATGCAGGCGCCGGACGCAATGCCGTAACACGCAAGCTCTTCGCAACAGGAGCGGAGCGCAAGGTTGTAGTGGTCCGCGATTGCCCGGAATGCCTCGCACACCGTCCGCACCATGGATTCGTCCGGATGGATCAAGCCGAGATGCGCGGTATTTTTCTCCGTCTTCCGGTAAAAGTCCAGAAAGCTGACGACACACTGTTCCGTAAAAGGGCCAAGCTGCTTTGCAAGTTCCTGAAAATGTGCAATATGCCAGTCCGGATCAAGAGCGGGGGTGAACAGGATCGGATCATAGCGCCAGACGACTTTCTCCCTTCCGATCAGCCGTGCGAGATCTTGAAAGAGTCTGACCAGTTCCGTTTTCGGAGGCAGATTTCGTTCAATGTCCGGGCCGTAAGGGGTCAATGTGAACTGAAAGTAATAGGAATATCCCATGGCGTCCATTTCCGGAAGCAGCGGGAGAAGCGGCACTGGATTCTTGCTCCAGAAGACGATGCACTCCACACGCGCGGGAGAAATTTCAATCATTCTGACCTGCTTCGGGTTGAACGGATTGCAGAGAGTAAAAGAGCCGGTCCGGAGATGTTCCAGGAACCAGTCCGCATAAAAAGCGGGAATATCCGTGCGTCTGCTGGCACTGAGAATCATGACACCCTCCATTTTTTCATAAGGTAACGCATTTCCCCTTGAAAAGCAACCCGAGAAGTCTGGGTATCGGCGGGAAAAACAGCTGCGGCGCCCCATTTTTTTACATCAAAATCGTTTCCGAACCTTGACTTTCCCCCGGATGTCTGTTACTGTGTCGGCAGGGGCTCTGCAAGCCCGGTCGTTCCGAGGGAGAAAACATGCCTGCACCAAAAGTTTACACGATTCCGGCGCTGAAACGCCTTCCCGCTTATCTGCACCATCTGCGCGCCCTGCACGCCTCGGGAGAACGGTCGGTGCCCAGCCCCGCGCTCGCAAGGGCGCTGCGTCTGGACTCGATGACGGTGCGAAAGGATCTGGAACTCATCGGGGTCGCCGGACTTACGGGAGTCGGCTATCCCGTGGAAAAACTGATCGACGGCATCGAAACGTTTCTCGGGTGGAAAAACAGTTCGGAAGCGTTTCTCGCCGGCACCTCCGAGTTTGGGAAAGCCCTGCTCGGCTTCCGGGGATTTTCCGCCTACGGGCTCAAAATCATCGCCGCGTTCGACAGGAATCCGCCGGAAGGGGAAACGATCCACGGAATTCCCGTTTTCCCGTTTTCGGAGTTCAGGCATCTGACGGAACGCCTCAAAATCAGAATGGCGATACTCTGCGTGAACGATGCCGATGCGCAGAAGGTCGCCGACCGGATGGTCGAGGCGGGCATTCTGGCGATCTGGAACTTCACGCGCCAGACGCTCCACCTGCCGCCGGAGATCATCACCCAGCAGGTCAATCTAGCGGGAGACCTCGCCGTGCTCTCGGTGCGTCTCGCTGAAAAACTGCACAATACAACCGCCGTTCCCGAACCGGAACGGAAAGGAGAAGAAATCCTATGAGCCACAGCATCGTCATCTGCATGGGAAGCTCCTGCTTCGCACGCGGAAACAAACGGAATCTCAAGATCATCGAGGAGTATCTCAAGGAGCGCTCCATCGACTGCAAATTGAGCGGGCGCGCCTGCGCAGGCAACTGCAACGCCGGGCCGAACATCAGCATTGACGGAGAAAATTTCGAGCGGGTCGATTCGGAGGCGCTGATTGATCTGCTGGATGCGAAACTGAAGGATTGAGGAAGCATGAACCACTCTTACCCTGTCTACACGGTCGAGGCGGAGTGCCAGGACTGCTACAAATGCGTCCGGCACTGTCCGGTGAAGGCGATTCAGGTCCGCGACGGGCACGCCGCGGTCATCCCGGAAATGTGCGTGGCGTGCGGCAACTGCGTCGAGGTCTGCCCGGTCAAGGCAAAGCAGGTCCGCAACGGAACCGGACGCGCGCGCCAGCTCCTCGCGGGGGATGTTCCCGTCTACGCGTCGCTAGCGCCGTCCTGGGTGAGCGAATTCCGCGGGGTCTCCGCCGCGCAGCTGATCCGCGCGCTCAAGGAGCTCGGATTCACGGGCGTCAGCGAAACGGCGCTCGGCGCGCAGCTGGTCTCGGCCAGACTCGCACGCGAACTTGACACGGCGCCCGAGGGGCTGCTGCTCTCCTCCGCCTGCCCGACCTCGGTGGACTTCATCCGCAAATACCTTCCCGAGCTCGCGGAAAACATCACGCCCGTAGCCTCCCCGCTGATCGCGCACTGTCAGCTGCTGCACGATACATTCGGAGAGAACATAAGAACGGTCTTCATCGGTCCCTGCATCGCGAAGAAAAACGAGTCCGACCGCCATCCCGAGCTTCTGAGTCTCGCCCTCACCTATCCGGAACTGCGCCAGCTCTTCCGCGAGGAGGGGATCGATCCGAAGCGCGTCACGCCGAAAGCGGACGACAGTTTCATTCCCGAATCCGCTGAGGAAGGTGCACGCTATCCCATCGAGGGCGGCATGAACGACACCATCGCCTTCCAGACAACCAACAGGAAGGTGCATTACGTCACGCTCAGCGGTCTGGAAAACATCGAACTTGCGCTTTCCGGACTCGGCGAGCTGCCGAAGGGGGAAACGATCTTCGTCGAGATGCTGGCCTGTCACGGCGGGTGCGTCCACGGTCCCTGCGCGGAACACGATTCGCCGGGACTTCTCGAACGTCTGCGCGTCCTCAACTACGCGAAACTGCCCGAACAGCCGAAGGAGCGCACAACACAGGGGGGAATCGGGGACGACTTCCCCGCCGCCGCCTTCGCACCGCCCGCGCCCGGCATCAGCGAGATCACCGCGGCGCTGCGCAGCATCGGCAAGAACAGCCCCGAGGATGAACTCAACTGCGACGGCTGCGGATACGACACGTGCCGGAACTTCGCGCAGGCGCTTCTGGCGGGCCGCGCAGAACCGTCGATGTGCGTATCCTATCTCAAGAAACAGGCGCAGAAAAAGGCGAACGCCCTGCTGCGCAGCATTTCGTCGGCGGTGGTGATCACGGACAAGAAACTCCAGATCATCGAATGCAACCGCAACTTCGCGGCGCTGTTCGGAGAGGATATTCTCGAGGCGTTCGACGCCTGTCCGGGTCTTGCCGGAGCGGATCTGACAAGGATCGTGCCGTTCGCGGGACTCTTCGCCTCGGCGCTCCAGAGCGGGCACGACGTAAGGCGCGACTCCCTGAAGGTCGGAAAGCGCCTTTACAACCTCAACATCTTCAATATCGAACCGCGCGAAGTGGTCGGCGCGGTGATCTTCGACGTGACGAACACCGAAATGCGCCGCGAGCAGATCGCCGCCCGCGCAAGAGAGGTCATCGACCGCAATCTCGCCACCGTGCAGGAGATCGCCTGCCGTCTCGGCGAGCAGATGGCGGACACCGAACTGCTGTTGCGCTCCATCGCGGACAACTACGCCGACGAACCGGCGGAAAACGACGCACAGCGGGAGAAAGCCGAATCATGAACCTGACCGAGAATCTTTTCATCGATACCGGCTACAGCCAGTGCTGCCACTTCGAGGAGAAGGCCTGCGGCGACGCTGTCGCGTTCAAGCGCATCATTCCGGAGGAGCGGCTGCTCGCGGTCATGGCGGACGGGCTCGGCCACGGCGTCAAGGCGAACATTCTCGCGCTGATGACAACGACGATGGCGCTGCGCTTTGTCGCGGAGGACCGGGAAATCGTCCACTCCGCCGAGATCATCATGGATGCGCTTCCCGTCTGCCAGGTGCGCCACATCAGCTATGCGACCTTCACGATCGTCGATACGCGCCTCGGCGGACTCACGCGCGTGGTGGAGATGGGCAATCCCGAATTCCTGCTCCTGCGCGGCGGAAAACCTCTGGAGATCACAGGGCGCGAATTCGCCTCCCCGAAGTATCAGGACCGGACCATGACCACCTACTCGTTCCAGGTGCAGCCGCAGGACCGCCTGATCTTCTTTTCGGACGGGGTCAGCCAGGCGGGGCTCGGCACGCCGAATTTCCCGCTCGGATGGCGCAACTCCGGCGTGCTGGAATACGTGCTCAAGCAGGTCGGGGAGGACCCGGACATCTCCGCGCAGGAGCTCTCCGAACGCATTCTGCGCGAGGCGATCGCACACGAGCCCGGACTGCGCCCGAAGGACGACATCACGGCGGTCTGCCTCTATTACCGCGAACCGCGCAAGATGCTTCTGTTCACAGGTCCGCCGTTCGATCAGAACCGTGACGCGGAGTGTGCGAAGATGTTTCAGGAGTTCCCCGGAACCAAGGTCATCTGCGGCGGGACATCTGCGGAGATCATCGCACGCGAGCTCAAACTCCCGCTGAGCGTCGACCTGAGCACGATGGGCGGCGACCTGCCGCCGCTGTCACGGATGCCCGGCGCGGATCTTGTAACGGAAGGCATTTTCACGCTCAGCCGCGCCGCAAGCTATCTGGAAAAGGGCGACTATACGAAGCTGGATCCGGCGGAAAAGCTCGTCGAGCTGATGCGGCGGCACGACATCATCGAATTCGTGGTCGGCACCCGGGTCAACGAGGCGCATCAGGATCCGAATCTGCCGGTCGATCTCGAACTGCGGCGCAACATCATCCGCAGACTCGAAACCGTCCTGCGCGACCGCTACATGAAGGAAGTCCGGATCACATTCGTCTGAATGAATTACCGCGATGCAAGCATACGCGGTATCGGGGATTTCGCCTGCGGCGACCAGCTTACGCAGCTGGACCGCGGCAGGACTGAGAGGAGAGCACGAAGCATTTTTGCGATGCAGAGCATCGCTGTATGAAACTCAATTTTTTAATCAATCCGTATCCCGCACCATACCGGACACGGGATACGGAACACTTCTGCTTACCAGCGTTTCCGGAACACACCCGTGACCGATTCGGCGGCACGCTGGAAGATCGCATACAGTCCGGGGATGAACATCATGCCGGCAACTGTGGCAACGAGCATTCCCCAGAAGGTCGTGACGCCGATCGACTGGCGGCTTCCCGCGCCCGCACCGGAGGCGACAACCATCGGGAACACGCCGATCACGAACGACAGCGCCGTCATCATGACCGAGCGGAAGCGGACACGCATTCCGTTCAGCGCGGCGTCCGCAACCGAGGCGCCGGCTTCACGTTCCTGCTTGGAGAACTCGACCATCAGGATCGCGGTTTTCGCGGTCAGCCCGATCAGCATCAGGAGCCCGAGCTGACAGTAGATGTTCATCGCCATGCCCGAAACCTTCAGCGCGATGATCGCTCCGAGCGTCGCTGTTGCGACGGACAGCATGACCGAAACCGGCATCGTCCAGCTCTCATACTGCGCCACGAGGAACAGATACGCCACCAGCAGCGAGATCAGAAGGAGGCTGACGATTTTGCCCTCGTTCTGGCTCTCCTGATAGCTCATGTCGGTCCAGCTGATCTGGTAGTCCCTGGAAAGATTCTTCCTGACCAGATCCTCGAGCAGCGTCATCATTTCGCCGGAGCTGAACGAAGGAATGCTCTGCGTGTTGACCGAGGCGGAGGGGAACATGTTGAAGCGTTCCGCCTGCCGCGGGCCGAGCGTCCAGCGGAGCGTCGCCACCGCGCTGAGCGGAATGCTGTTCCCGTCCGTGCTCGTAACGTAAAGCTGGTCGATGATGTTCAGGTTCTCGCGGAGCTCCGGCGCAAGCTGGGTTTTGACCTGGTAGGTCTTGCCGTATTTGTTGAAGTCGTTGATGTAGTAGGATCCGAGCTGGCTCTGAAGCGCGCTGAAGATCGAGTTGACGGGAACATTCATCGCCTCGGCCTTTTCGCGGTTGATGTCCAGATAGAGCATCGGCGTACTGGCGTCGAAGGAGGTGAACGCGTAGACCGCCTTGCCTGTCTCCATGATCCGCGCCAGAAGATTGTTCGTCGTCTGCGCGATCTCCTGCGAATTCTGGTCGCCGGTCGCCTGAAGCGAGAAGGTCACGCCGCCGGTGGCGCCCAGCCCCATGATCGCGGGCGGCACGAAGGCGTTGACGGTCGCATCCGGCAGGACCGATGCGCGCTTGATCACCTCCGTCTGGATCCGGGTGATCTCCGTTTCCGGCGTGGTGCGTTCGCTCCACGGCTTCAGGTCAAGGATCAGAAGCCCGAGGTTCTCGCCTTCGCCCGCGGTCAGGCTGCGTCCCGGCACCGTCATGATGTTGCCGATGCCCGGAACGTTGCGGATCAGATCGGCGACTTCCGCAAGCGCGGCTTCGGTCCGGGGAAGCGAGGCCCCGGCGGGAAGCACTACTTCACAGAAGATGCCACCCTTGTCCTCCGTCGGCAGAAACGCCGAAGGAAGGCGCTGGTAGAGGTAGTAGTTTCCGAACAGGATCAGCGCAAAAAGCACAATGGTGAGCAGCGCACGCCTTACCAGCATTCCACCGACGGCAAGGTAGGCGTTCCTCGTCCAGTTCAATCCGATGTTGAACAGGCGGAAGAAGCCGCGCGGCGTCTTGCTCGGGCGGAGAACCAGCGCGCAGAGCGCCGGGCTCAGCGTCATCGCATTCACCGTCGAGAGGCAGAGCGCGATGCACATCGTGATTGCGAACTGCTTGTAGATCGTTCCGACCATGCCGCCGTAGAACATGATCGGCGTGTAGATCGCGACGACCACCAGTGTCGTGGCGATCAGCGCTCCCGTGAGCTGCTGCATGCTCTTCATTGCGGCGTCGAACGGCGAAAGATGCTCCTCGTCGATCAGGCGCGTGCAGTTTTCCGTCACGCAGATGGCGTCGTCCACGACCGAGCCGATCACCAGAATCAGCGCAAACATCGTCAGCGTGTTGATGCTCATGTTCAGGAGATAGAGGAAGAGGAACGTGCCGATCAGCGATACCGGAATTGTGACCGAGGGAATGATCGTCGCGCGCCAGTCCTGAAGGAAAAGATAGGTGATGATCACCACCAGAAGAAATGTGAGAAGCAGCGTCTCGATGATCTCCTGCATCGAAACCACGACGAACCGGGTCGAGTCGTAGCCGATCTCCCATTTCAGTCCGTCGGGGAAGTTCTTCTGGAGTTCCCCGAGTTCCTTTTTGATATCCTTCATGATTTCCAGCGCGTTGGCGTCGTTCAGCTTGAAGACCGCAAGCACGACGGCGGATTTTCCGTTGAATGTGCCGGTGCTGTTGTAGGTTTCCGCGCCGAGCTCGACCTTCGCAATGTCGGAAAGACGGATCTGGCGACCGTCCTCTCCGGATTTGACGACGATCCGCTCAAATTCCTCGGGCGTGCTCAGGCGGCCTTTGGCGTCCACCTTGAACTGCATCCAGCGGCTGCTGGACTCGGTGCCGACCGAACCGGTCGCCGCCTGGATGTTCTGGCTGGCGACCGCATTGCGCACATCGTCGTCGCTGACGGAGTAGGCACGCATCTTGTAGGGATCCAGCCAGATGCGGATGCTGTATTCCTGTTCGCCGAATACGACCGCCTGACCGACGCCGTCGATTCGGGCAATCGCGTCCTTGACGTGAATGCTGACGTAGTTGCTCAGGTAGAGCGGCGTATGTTCGGGATTTTCGCTGTAAAAGGCGAAGGTCGCGAGCATGTCGCTGGAGCGTTTCACCACGGTGATGCCGTTGTTCACCACATCGGTCGGGAGCGCGTGTTCGGCGCGCTTCACGGCATTGTTGACGTTGACCAGCGCCATGTCCTCGTCCGCGCCGGATTTGAACGTCAGTGTGAGCGTGTAATTCCCGAGATTGTCCGACTGCGAGGAGTAGTAGACCATGTCCTCGGTTCCGTTGACTTCCGACTCAAGCGGCGACGCCACCGTGTCCGCGATGACCTGCGCGCTCGCACCCGGATACGCCGCCATGACCATGATCGTCGGCGGCGAGACCTGCGGATATTCCGCAATCGGCAGCCGGTAGACGGAGATGATTCCCGCAAGCATCAGAAAGAGCGAAATCACCAGCGCGAAACGCGGCCGCCGGATAAAAATGGCTGAAAACATAAAATCACCTCCCCGCGCTTACCGGAGCGCGTTCCCGTAAACGGGATTCACCTGTTCGCCGGGCTTGATCTTGTTGATGCCGCCGACGATGACCGACTCACCCTTTTTCAGTCCGGTGAGCACGATCTGGCGGTCCCGCACCTGCGGACCGATTGTGATGTTCCGCCGTTCCACCTTGTTCTCCGGCGTGACGACATAGACATAATGATGTGTGCCGTCGGTCATCAGCGCCGTCACGCTCACGGAGGGAAGCGGTTTTGCAAATTTCTCGCGGAACTTGACCATCACGTAGCCGCCGGGGATCAGTTCCATGTCCGGATTCTCCCCCTCAAGCTGGATCATCAGCGTGCCGGTTTTGGTGTCGATCTGATTGTCGATGAAATCCACCTTGACTTTTCCGGAATAGACTTTGCCGTCCGCACGGACGATCTCCAGTCCCGCGGAGGAGAGCGTTCCGTTCCTGCTGTGACGGAAGAAATCCGCCTCGCTCATTGAAAACTTGATCTTGATCGGATCGAACTGGACGATCGTGGCCAGAACTCCTTTTTCCGGCGTGATGTAGTTGCCTTCGCTGTAAATGTTCCGTCCGATCCGCCCGGAAAGAGGCGCATAGATTTTCGTGTAGGAGAGATCATTTTCCGCAAGCGCCAGATTCGCCTTCGACTCGTCGCGCTTGGCCTCGTAAACAAGATAGGAGCGGAGCGAATCCTCATAGGTGGTCTGTGCGGTCGCGTTCGACTTGTAGAGCTTCTCGTAGCGGTTCTTTTCGCGGGTCATGTATTCGAGTTCCGCCAGATTCTGCTTGAGCGTCGCCTTCGCAACGTTGACATTCTCCTTGTAGATCGTGTCCTCGAACTGGAAGAGGAGATCGCCCTTTTTGACCAGGCTCCCCTCGCGGAACGCCGATTTCCACATGACGCCGTTGATCCGGGCGACGATGTCCACGGTTTCGGAGGCCGCAACGGTCCCAACATAAATCTTGGGTTCCGTGGAATCGCTCTCGGAAACCTTCTCCACACGGACCGACGGAAGCACGCCGTCCGCACCGAAGCACGGAACCAGAAGAGCCGCGCCGCAGACGCCCGTCAGGATTTTTGACAGAACAGGATTCATTTTTCACCTCAATTCTCAGGAACGGGAAACAATTATCCCTCCTGTGTTTCTGTTGCACTTCTATTCGGAAAACAGCCTGGATACGCGTCAGAACGTGGAGGCTCGCTCGGCAAGCGCATCGCACGTATCCATGAACGCGGCAACTTCTTCATCGGTCATGGGACCCTGAAGCTGCCGCTGCATCTGCTTATGGTTCTTATTGACATTGAGCTGAATTTTCTCCGCCTTCGGCATCAGAACAATTTTCTTGAGTCTTGCGTCCCGCGCAACAGGCACGCGCCGGATATAGCCGTCCTCCTCCAGCGCCTGAAGCAGACCGGTCGCCGACGACGGGCGGATTCCGAACACTTCCTCAATGTCTTTCTGAAACACATCTTCTTTCAGCGTGACGATCGAAAGGAAGCAGAGCAGCCTCGCCTGACTTCCCGTAAGGCCTGTCATGCGCGCATTGCTGTCGCACATTCGTTCCAGCATCTGCGACATGTGGAAAATACATCCGATCAGATCTCTCTGTTTCACCATGACATGACTCCTTTCATTAGTTAGTTTCCTAACTAATATAATTTTATTTTTGCATTTTTCAAGTTCCGCACATTGAATTTTTTCAGATTTTTTCAGGGAGGAAGCCCTTAAAAAAAATGGATTCTTTTTACAAGATATTGAATATCATAACATTGCACCATTGTCCTTTTTGCGCTAAACACATTTACTAAACAGCATACAGAAAAACGGGCGTTTTATTTTTTCGCGGAAAGGGAGTACATTATCCTCTTTGATTTCTGCGAAGAACCCATGCCGCGGACAACGCGGCGGACAGAAAGGAGCAGTCTCTCATGTGCGGAATTGTAGCTTATGCCGGGCCGCGGATCGCGGCGGAAGTCCTGATTGACGGCCTGAAACGCCTGGAATAAGCATAGTTGCATAAATTTCTATATCAATAGATTCCAGATACCCAGCCCGACATTGAGAGGCGTTGCCAAGCGTCCGTTGATTCTTGCCGACATGACTTTTCTGACGCGGCTCAGAAGCTCAGAAATTCCGCCGTTGAT
>CASEFP010000057.1 GCA_949287225.1 uncultured Lentisphaeria bacterium | reverse complement strand
TGCAACGCACGAAATCCCCTTCGGGGAGATTTCGCCTCCGGCGACCAGCTTACGCAGCTGGACCGCGGCAGGACTGAAAGTCCTGCACGAATCATAATTTTCTTCGCAAATTATTTTTTTTAGCGCAGCTTCGCGCGCCGATTTTTTAGTTGCGCTGCTTCGCGCGCATTTTTATTTCGCCTCCGGCGACCAGCTTACGCAGCTGGACCGCGGCAGGACTGAAAGTCCTGCACGAAGAATTTTGGCGATGCAGAGCATCGCTGTATGGAACTGATTTTTTTGAATCATTTTGCGCTGTTCAGTGCGCCCCGTGAAACGGGTTTTTCAGGGCGCGCCAGGCAAGATGAGTGACGGTTTTCCCCTGTGCCAGCCAGTCGCGCTCGAATTCCGTTTTAATATCGCGCACGTCGTCCAGAACCGAAGCGGGCGCGGGGGCGAACAGTTCGGAATCCACAACCTGCCGGACAACAGCGTCGCGGTATTCCGGATCGTCCGTCGAGAAGTGGAAAACGCCGTTTTCCCGGAGGACGCGGTTGATCGACATCATGAAGTCGGCGCAAAGCAGCCGGTGTCCCCGGTGCCGGAGCTTCGGCCACGGATCCGGGCAGAGGATGTGAATGCGTGCAAGACACCGATCCGGCAGAATCCGCCCGAGCAGATGGCGCGCCTCGACCCGCAGAAGATACGCGTTCTCCACGTGTGCGCGATTGAGTTTTTTCCTCACCTTGCGCAGACGTCCCAGCATCACGTCCGCGGCGAGGATGATCCGTTCCGGATGGCGTTCCGCCAGCGCAACGGCGAATCCGCCTTTGCCGCAGCCGAGATCCAGTTCCGCCTCCTTCCCTTCCGGGAGCGCCAGAAAATCGGCGAGAAGCAGATCCCTGTCATTTAAAATAAAAATATCTTCCAAGGTTTTTGCATTTTTATCCATAATCACTGATGAAATTTCCTTCCTGCTGTGATATATTATCTGTTCCAATATAAAATAGACCCGGAAACGCGAACTTGAAAGTCCGTTTCGCAAAAATAAGTGGATTTCTCGCGATGAACGTATTGTTTGTATGCACCGGAAACACCTGCAGAAGCCCGATGTGCGAAGGCTATCTGAAACATCTCTGCGCAAAGGCGCACCGGGACGACATTACGGCTCTTTCCGCCGGCCTTTTCGCGGGCGGCGGGCATCCCGCCTCGGAAAACGCGGTCGCCACGATGAAGCGCCATGGCATCGATCTCTCCGCCTTCCGCAACCGGCAGCTGACGCACGAGATGATCGCCGAAGCGGACTGTATTGTCGCCATGACGCGCTCCCACCGCATTCAGATCGGCGCGATTGATCCGGCGGCGCTGGCGAAAACCCGTCTTCTTCTGGAATACGCGTCGCGCCCCGGCACGGACGTGGCGGATCCCTTTGGCGGATCGGAAGAGCTTTACGGGAGCTGTTTTACGGAAATGAAAGGCGCGCTCGACAATCTGTTCGCGCTGCTGACGGAAGAACATTCAACGAAATCAAACAACCCATAAGGAAACGCAGACCATGCAGAAAATCACAGACTGGCAGACCTCCCCCAGAGGAAAAATCGGAATCGCTTCCGATCACGGCGGATTCGAACTCAAGAAACAGATCGCGGCCTTTCTCGCGGAAACCGGGTTCGAGCCCGTCGATTTCGGCCCGTTTACGCTGGATCCCGCCGACGACTATCCGGATTTCGGCTCTCCGATGGCGCGCGCCGTCTCGAAGGGCGAACTCGCCTGCGGCATTCTGCTCTGCCGCTCCGGCGTCGGCATGGGCATCGACGCGAACCGTTTCCACAACGTGCGCGCCGTGGTCGCCTACTCCGCAAAGGTCGCAAAGGCATCGCGCGAACACAACGTCTCCAACGTGCTGGTGATCCCCGCCGACTACCTCGACTTCAACGCGATCAAGGAGATCATCACCACCTGGATCTCCACGCCGTTCTCCAACGACCGCAGGCACATCAACCGTCTTGAAAAGCTTGAGCGCCAGACCTACGACGACATTGCCGCCGTCCGCTCCGCCGATCCCGAGATCGCCGCATGGATCGACAGGGAGGCCGACCGCCAGAATGACGGAATCGAACTGATCGCCTCGGAAAACTTCACCAGCACGGCGATCCGCGCAGCCCAGGGCTCCGTCCTGACCAATAAATACGCCGAAGGCTATCCGGGAAAACGCTACTACGGCGGATGCGAATTCGTCGACGAGGTGGAGAAAATCGCCATCGCCCGCGCATGCGAACTCTTCGGAGCGGAAGCCGCGAACGTCCAGCCGCACGCCGGAAGCCAGGCGAACATGGCGGTCTACTTCGCGCTGCTCAACCCCGGGGACACGGTGCTCTCGATGAGCCTCGACCACGGCGGACACCTGACACACGGGCATCCGATGAACTTCTCGGGAAAGCTCTTCAACATCGTCCCCTACGGCGTCTCCCCGGAAACGGAGATGATCGACTATGACGAAGTGGAGCGTCTCGCGATGGAATGCAAGCCGCGCATGATCCTCGCCGGCGCCTCCGCGTATCCGAGAATCATCGACTTCCCCAGACTGCGTCAGATCGCGGACAAGGCGAACGCCTATCTTTTTGTCGACATGGCGCATATCGCCGGACTCGTCGCCGCGGGCGTCCATCCCTCCCCGGTTCCCTACTGCGACGTCGTCACGACCACAACCCACAAGACGCTGCGCGGACCGCGCTCCGGACTCATTCTCTGCAAGGAAAAATACATCAAGGCAATCAACTCGAGAGTCTTCCCCGGACTGCAGGGCGGCCCGCTCATGCACGTGATCGCCGCGAAGGCCATCTGCTTCAAGGAGGCGATGAGCCCCGCATTCAAGGAATATCAGCGCCAGCTTGTCAAGAACGCCTCCGTCCTCGCGCAGGCGCTCAAGGACAAGGGCTTCCGGATCGTCTCCGGCGGCACGGACAACCATCTGATGCTCGTCGACCTCCGCCCGAAACACGCAACGGGAAAAGAGGTCCAGATCGCCTGCGACAAGGCACGGATCACCCTGAACAAGAACATGATCCCGTTCGATCCGGAAAAGCCGATGGTCACCAGCGGCGTCCGCATCGGCACGCCCGCCGTCACGACGCGCGGCATGAAGGAGCCGGAAATGCTCCGCATCGCGGACTTCATCGAACGTGCCGTCGCGGCGAAGGACGATGACGCGGCGCTCGCGAGAATCGGAGACGAGGTCCGCGCCTTCACGAAGGCGTTCCCGCTGCCCCAGTTCTGATGCGGGAAAAGCCGATTCGCTCCGAACAACTGATGTTTTGAATCAAGGAGATTGTCACTATGCTGGATATCAAGCTGATCCGCGAAAATCCGGAGCTTGTGAAAGAGAACATCCGGAAGAAATTCCAGGACGGCAAGCTCGTGCTCGTGGACAAGGTTCTGGAACTCGACCGCCGCAACCGCGCCATCAAAACCGAGGTCGAACAGCTCCGCGCGAAACGCAACGCCGCGTCCAAACAGATCGGCGCGCTGATGGGTCAGGGGAAACGCGACGAGGCGGAGGCCGTCAAGAAAGAGGTCGCGCTCGACGGGGACCGGATCACCGAGCTCACCGCCGAGCAGGGAAAAGTCGACGAGGAGATCCTCAACGCGATGATGGTCATCCCGAACATCATCGACGCTTCCGTTCCGATCGGAAAGGATGATTCCGAAAACGTCGAAATCGAGCGTTTCGGCGAACCGGAGGTGCCCGATTTCGAGATCCCCTATCACACCGAGATCATGGAAAAGCTCGGCGGACTGGATCTCGACAGCGCGCGCCGCGTCGCGGGGAACGGCTTCTACTACCTGACAGGTCCCGTCGCGCTGCTCCACTCCGCGATCCTGACCTATGCGCGCAACTTCATGGTCAAGCGCGGCTTCACCTACTGCGTGCCGCCGTTCATGATCCGTTCCAACGTCGTTTCCGGCGTCATGAGCTTTGCGGAAATGGATTCGATGATGTACAAGATCGAGGGAGAGGACCTCTTCCTGATCGGTACAAGCGAACACTCGATGATCGGAAAGTTCATCGACCAGATCCTGCCGGAGGACACACTTCCGCTGACGCTGACAAGCTACTCGCCCTGCTTCCGCAAGGAGAAGGGCGCACACGGCCTCGAGGAGCGCGGCGTCTACCGCATCCACCAGTTCGAGAAGCAGGAGATGATCGTCATCTGCAAACCGGAGGAGAGCATGTACTGGTTCAACCAGCTCTGGAAGAACACGGTCGACTTCTTCCGCTCGATGGAAATTCCGGTGCGGACGCTGGAATGCTGTTCGGGCGATCTCGCCGACCTGAAGGTGAAATCCCTCGACGTCGAAGCGTGGTCGCCGCGCCAGAGGAAATATTTCGAGGTCGGCTCCTGCTCGACGCTCGGTGACGCGCAGGCGCGCCGCCTGAAGATCCGCGTCAACGGCAAAGACGGAAAGAAGTATTTCGCCCACACGCTGAACAACACGGTCGTCGCGCCGCCCCGGATGCTGATCGCCTTCCTGGAAAACCATCTGCGCGCGGACAGTTCCGTGAACATTCCCGAAGTTCTGCGTCCCTACTGCGGTTTCGACGTGATCGAGCCGATGAAGTAACGGAAAACCTCCTGGGGCGGCCGGGCGAAAGTTCGGCCGCTCTTTTTTTTGTACGGGGCGAAGCGGATTTTTCAGTTTTTCCGCAGAAACACTTCCGGGATCATTTTCATGGACTCCCCGTTGAGCGAGGCGCGGAAATAGCGGTAGTCGCGGCAGAAGCTTCCGACCAGGCGCCAGAAGGCTTCGGAATGGTTCATTTCGCGGATGTGGCAGAGTTCATGCACCATCACATAGTGCGCGTATTCCGGCGGGAAAAAAAGCAGCAGCGCGTTCAGGGAAATATTTTTTCTGCCGGAACAGCTTCCCCAGCGGCGGCGCTGGATCCGGAAAGAGAGTCCGCCGTAAGGAATGGCACACTCCTGCGAGGTCCGCAGCATCAGCGGCTCCAGAAACGTTCCCGCAAGACGGATCAGCGCATCGTGCAGCACCGCGTGCACAAGCTCCGGATTCAGAACCGCGCCGGTGACGGCAAGACGCCCTTCCGACTCCCGCGCGCCGACCCAGCAGACATCCCGCCACTCATAGGAGACGGGCAGAACCTTTCCGCAGAAACGCAGGGGCAGAAGCGCGGGATAATCCTCCTTCGTCCCCGCGGCGGCTTTCGGGCGCGCCTGAAGTCTGCGCAGCGTCCGCTCCAGCCAGACCAGATTCTTCCCGATCAGAGCGTGCGCCTCGGATTCCGGCGTAAACGGCGGAATGACCACTTCGACCGCGCCGGAAGGCAAAACCCGCAAAGTCAGGCGCGACGCCCGCGCCGAACGGCGGATGGTATACTCCTTGCGCGTCCGGCTCAGCGGCAGGGTCACAGAAAAGAGGTTCCCTGTTTTCATTTCAGAATCCGCTGTGCAAGTTTCCTGGCCGTCGCGGCGGCGAAATTCAGGATCGAACGGTCAACAGCGGTATCCGCGGGCCATGCGATGGAAAGATCAAGCGAGCCGAACAGCTCCTCCTGCGGCAGAACAGCCACTTTGCGCTCCCGGACAAGACTGCGCGGCGGCTGCGCCATCAGTGCGATTCCAAGTCCCATTTCGACATAATCAAGCGCCGCCTCGATGGAGTTGGTGGAAACGGAAAATTCCGGCGTAATGCCGAAGCGGGAAAGCCCCGCCAGCAGTTCCTCGGTTCCTCCGCTTTTCTCCTGAATCGCAATCCAGCGTTCGGCGGAAAAATCGGACTTCGGCCAGAAGCCTTTTTCCGCAAAACGGTGTCCGGCGGGAACGACCAGCGCCATCGGAAAATGTGCTAGAGTCCTGATTTCCAAGGACTTGCTTCTGTGCTTCGTCAGAAAGAGCATCGCCACATCGGCCTCCTTCGCTTCGAGACGCGCAAGACACCCGGAACCGTCCGCCTCAAAAACGCAGGGGCGCAGTTTCGGAAATTTCGCGGTCAGCTCCCCCACCAGTTTCGGCAGGTATTTCGCGCTGATGACGGACGGGCAGACAATCCGGAGCCGGATACCCGCGTCCTCGCGCAGCGATGCGACCTCCTGTTCGACGCCGTCAAAAAAGCGCGCCAGATACCGGTAAAGCCGTTCCCCCGCGGGCGTCAGCGCGAACGGGCGGCGTTCGAAGAGCCGCACCCCCGCGGCCTCCTCCAGCTTCGCCAGCTGCTGGCTGATCGCGGGCTGCTGAATTCCATAGGGAATGATCTTCACGGCGCAGCTGACGCCGCCGGCCTTCGCGACATAGTAGAACAGTTCCAGATGATGCAGATTCACATTCAAAGAAGCGTCTCTCCGAATTTGAGGAATGTCCCGTTTGCAATCGACTCCCGGATTCCCTTCATCAATCCCATGAAATAGGCGATGTTATGGATGGAAAGAAGCCGCACGCCGAGAATTTCGTTGACGTTGAGCAGATGCCGGATATAGGCTTTCGTGAAATTCCGGCACGCGTAGCAGGAGCAGTTCTCATCCACCGGCGTGAAGTCCTCTCGGTATTTCGCCGCCTTGACCGGGATCGTGATGCCGCCGGTGACGAACGCCGTGCCGTGGCGGGCAAGCCTCGTGGGCATCACGCAGTCGAACATGTCGATTCCGCGCTTTACGCCCTCGTAGATCTGGCGCGGCGTGCCGACGCCCATCAGATAGCGCGGCTTGTTTTCGGGCAGCAGAGGCGCACTCCATTCCATCGCCGCAATCATCTCCTCCTCGCTCTCGCCGACGCTGACGCCGCCGATCGCATAGCCGTTGAAATCCATATCGGCAAGGATTTTCGCGGATTTCTCGCGCAGGTCACGGTAGACGGACCCCTGGACGATCCCGAACATCTGCTGGCCGTCGCGCAGAACCTGCTTCCGGGAGATCTCCTCCCAGCGCAGCGTGATCTCGAGCGACTTTTCCGCCTCCTCATGCGTGCAGGGATAGTGTGTGCACTCGTCGAATGCCATCACGATGTCCGACCCGAGCGCGCGCTGGATCGCCGCGGATTCCACCGGCCCCAGAAAAAACTTCGTCCCGTCGATGTGAGAGGCGAATTCGACGCCGTCGCGCTTCATTTTGCGGAGTTTCGCAAGGCTGAACACCTGAAATCCGCCGCTGTCGGTGAGAATCGGATGGTTCCATGCGGCGAAACGGTGCAGCCCCCCCGCCTTTTCAATGAGTTCGGGACCCGGCTTCAGAAACAAGTGGTAGGTATTGCCGAGAATGATCTGCGCGCCGAGCTCCTCCAGCTCCAGCGGGGACATCGCCTTGACGGTTCCGCGCGTGCCTACCGGCATGAAGACGGGCGTATGCACAACACCGTGCGGCGTCTCCAGCGTGCCGAGCCGCGCCGCACACTCCGGAGATTTCCGTTCAATCGTGAAATGGGAGCTGCTCATCGTAATACGAACATTCCGTCGAAAACCCGGTCGATTTCCGCCTGCGTCACGCCGAGCGCCTCCGCGATCCGCGCACCGAATTCAAAAGACGCTCCGGGACCTTTGCCCGTGACAAGATTTCCGTCACGTTCCGTCCGTTCCCCGGTATAGACGAGATCAGCAAGCCCGGCGTTGGTTCCGGGATACCCCGTGACGCGTTTCCCGCGGACAAGGCATGCGCGTTCGAGCGCAATCGGAGCAGCGCAGATCGCCGCAACGACTTTCCCCGCCGCGCTCATCTTCCGGAGCGCTTCCATCACGCCGGAACTGTTCCGCAGATTTTCCGCGCCGGGGAGTCCGCCGGGAAGAATGACCGCGTCCACGTTATCCCAGTCCACATCGGCAAGCAGAAGGTCCGCATGGATCGTGACGCCCGCCGTGCTGGTGACTTTTCCGCTGTTCACGCCGGCGAAACGCACGGCGATCCCCAGACGCTTCAGAACATCTCCCGTCCCGACCGCCTCGACTTCCTCAAATCCGTCCGCAAGAAGAATCACAGCCTGTTTCCGGTTCATTTTGTCTTCTCCTTCAAAAGTTTTTCCTGATATTGCCTTTCCGCGCTCTTGAGATAGCGCACAACGTTCTGATCCGTCGCCAGATCATAAGCGGAATTTCCATTTTCATCGTCCTGGATTGGATTCGCGCCGCGTTCGACAAGAAGTTTGACCATCTCCAGATTGTTTTCAAGCGCCGCGATGTGAAGCGGTGTGCGGCGATGGGAAAAGAGACCGTTGCGGACAAGAATCCGGTAGGCGCCGTGCACCTGAACGCGTTTCGTCGCCAGAAGCGCCAGCGAGGGATCCCAGTTCAGCGGCACCTGTTTGTCAATCAGCGCGGAGGCCGTTTTCAGGTCGCCGCCCCGGACCGCGCAATACAGAATGGCAAGTCCGAGCGCCCGGTCGTTGATGAAATTCGGATAATGCTCCAGAAGACAGAGCGCGGCGTCCGAGTGTTTCAGCGCCGCGGCGTGCATGACGGCGGACATCGAGTCCTCATCACTCCGTTCCGGATCAGCCCCCTTGTCAAGCAGAAGTTTCACCGCCTCGCCGGAGTTCTTTGAAGCCCGCGCGGCGTGCATGAGCGGCGTACGGCCCTTTTCATCGCGGGCATTGACATCGGCCCCCTTCCCGATCAGGAGCTTCATCGCCTCCAGATTGCCGAGCCGCGCCGCATCCATCAGCGGCGTGCGCCCGAGAGAGCCGTGCGCATCCATTTTCACGGGATATTCCAGAAGGACACTCAAAGTATCGGGATAGGGTTTCCCCGCCGCGATGTGAAGCGCCGTGTTGCCTTTGCAATCGGCGGAATTGACATCCGCACCGCGTTTGACCAGATCCCGGATACAGTCAGGCTTGTCCGCGATCGCCGCCATCAGAATCGGGGACATGCCCTCGGCATCCCGGGCATTGACATTCGCACCGGAAGCAAGCGCCGCCTTGTATTCCACCGCTCCCGCGTTCCGGATGGCATGGATCAGCTGCGCATCCTTCCGCGTGAACTCCTCGGCAGCACAGCCTCCAAGCAGAACAGCAATTCCGGAAACAAGCAGGGCATATGACAGGGAATGCATTTTCATTGCACTGTTCTCCTTTTTCTTTTTTCCGCCGACGAACGGAGCTGTCCGCAAGCGGCACTGGAATCGAATCCCTTCTCCACGCGTACAGTTACAGGAATTCTCGCCGCTTTCAAGTTGTTTTCAAATTTTTTCACAGCTTCCTTCGACGGGCGCTCGAAGGCGCCGTTCGCCTTGTTGTAGGGAATGAGATTGACTTTCGCATCCGCTTCCGCGGCAAGTTTCGCCAGACGCACCGCCTGTTCGGGAAAGTCGTTGATTCCGGCGAGCATCACATACTCGAAGGTAAGGAGGCGGCCCGTCGCCTGCCGGTGCAGTTTGCATGCCGCGATAATATCCCTGATGTCCCTCCGGTATTTCCCGGGAATCAGCAGGGCGCGCACCTTGTCGTCCGGCGCATGGAGCGAAACCGCAAGATTCCACTGCCGCCCGTGTTCGGCGAGATTGCGGATGCCGGGCGTCCAGCCGCTGGTCGAGATCGTGACGCGGCGGGCGGCAAGCCCGATGCCCTCCGGATTGCAGATGGTCTCCAGCGCTTCAATCAGATTGCTGTAATTGAGCAGCGGCTCGCCGACGCCCATGATGACCACATTGTCCGGCGCGCGCCCGATCAGGCGGCAGCAGAGCAGATACTCCTCAATGATTTCTCCCGCGTGCAGATTGCGGACGAACCCGGCGGAACCGCTCGCGCAGAATGCGCAGCCGACCGGACAGCCGACCTGCGTGCTGAGGCAGAAGGTCATGCGCCCGTCCTGCGCGGGAATCAGCGCGCACTCCACGGTTTCCCCGTCGAACAGCGAAAGCAGGAGCTTGCGTGAACCGTCCGCACAGGCATCATCCTGCTCGATTTTCAGCGCGGAACAGAGAAACGATGCGCGGACTTTCTCTTTGAGCGAAGCCGGCAGATTGCTCATGAGCGCGGGATCGGTCACCCATTTCCGGGCAACCCAGTCGTAAAGCTGTTTCGCGCGGTAGGCGCTCTCTCCGGCCGCCGCAATGAATTCCGCGGCCTGCGTCGGAGCAATGCCCGCCAGGAACGGACGGGGCGCCGTGTCAGAAGCCGATATTCCGGTAGTCGCTGTTTTCGAGTTCATCCTGTCTGTCATTGAGTCTGCCTTTCCATAGATAGATGTGCTGATTCTTGTAGATCATGTCAAGTTCCCGCGTCCAGCTGCGCGTCGTATCCGCGGGCTGAACGCTGCTGGTGGTAATCAGGAAAAGTTCCGGAGAGCTGATCTCCTCCGTATCGCTGAGGCGCAGTGTCCGGACCTTCGTGCCGAGATAGTGACACTCCGCATAGAGCCCTTCGATTGCGGCGTCCTTGTAAACCGTCATGCCGGGAGAAAAAGACACCCCGAGCGCCTTCCGGAATGCCAGCCCGAGATCCGTCCGGCTGTGTTCCGACGCACGGTAGGGATTGATGACCGACCAGAAAAAGAGCATCATCCCGCAGAAAAAAAGCACAAGAACAACCCAGACCTGTTTCCGGCGGAGCGCCAGAAAATAACCGATGAGACTCAGCAGCGGAATCGCGCACGCCTGGCAGAATTCGGAGGAGAAGCGGACACCGGAGGCCTTGTAGGAGAAATCCATGGAATTCCCAGCAATGCGCGCAATCATGTCCGGCGGCGCAAGCTGAAACAGAAGTGCGCCGATCCCGGTCAGAAAAAGCACAAAGCAGCAGAATGCCAGAATCCGGCAGAGATTCCATCCGTGCCGGCGGACGACAATCCAGTAGTTCAGCCCGATCAGCGTCGCCGCCAGCGGGGCAAGAAACAGGATGTCGCGCCCTTTGCTGAAGGGGTTGAGGCAGAGCAGAAGCAGAAGCACATAGGAAAGCATCCGCAGATATTTGGAAAAAAGCGGCGTCTCGTCGATCGCCATCAGGGCGACACAGAACGGGGCATACAGGAAAAACGTCCACGGCAGCAGCCGCAGCGCCGTATCGAAAAAGGTGTAGAAAATGTGCCCGAGATACTCCAGTAAACCATCCGTCGCGGGCCTGATGACCTGAAGCCCGCTGTTCCAGCGCGGAATCAGCCAGAGGAGAATGAAACATACAATTACCGCACAGCCCGTGTAAAAGCCGGGGCGGTTGAGCTTGTTCCATACGGTGAAGGGGCGGCGCAGAAATGCCATCGGCACAAAAAAGTAGATCAGTGCGGTCCAGCCGCCGTTGTAGAAGGCAAGTCCCGCAAAGAGTCCCGCAAGAATCCATGCGGGATCCCAGGCGCTCCGGACCTGTCCGCAATAGAACCAGAGGAGCCACCCGGAAAAGATCAGCAGAACCGTCAGCATATGCGGATACCCCTCGACCGCCTTTTCCGCGACAAGGATGGTTGCAAACATCGCGCCCGCCCCCGCCGCGCCCGCCTGAATCCCGCGCATGCTGTAACAGGCGATCCCGACAACCAGCGTCAGAATCGCAAGCGAAAACACCGAAAGAAAGCGCAGCGAAAACTCCATCGAAAATCCGAGCGAGGAAAGTCCTTTCGCCAGAAGCGGATACAATGGATACGTGTAGGACATCAGCTCCCCGTGCGCCAGCGTCGACGGCGGGAAGGAGGCGATCTCGTTGGCAATCGCGGCGTAGTCCCCCTCCTCCCGGAAGAGTTCGCGCAGTCCGAGATCCCAGAAGGGATACGCGATGATAAACGCCGCCGCGAGAATCAGAACCGTCAGCCACGGAGAAATCACTTTTTCCTCATGAATCGCCATCCGCCCGCCTCACAATCCCCGTTCTTCCCCGGTCAGACGGCGGTATTCGCTTTCCGCAAAACGGTCCGTCATGCCGGCGATGTAGTCCGCCGCCGCACGGGCAACGCCGTCCTTTTCAATGCGGGACTGCGCGGTCTCCCCCATGAATTCCGGGTGCTCGAGGTAGATCCGGAACATGCGGTCCATCCGGTTGAAGGAAAGTTCGTTGAGTTTTTTCAGCTCCGGATGGAAATAGAGGTTGTGGTAGAGGAAATCGCGCAGTTCGTTCGTCAGAAGCTCGAACCGTTCGCTGAACGAGATGAGTTTCTCCGCGAGAAGTCCGACCTCCTCCGCCGACTCCGGCGCAAAACGTTCGATCCGCGCGTTGGAGTTCCGGATCACATCCCCGACCATCGCGTCGATCAGGCAGCGCACCGAAAACGCGGCAAAGCGCTCTTCGCCTTTTTTCAGCCCGAGCGCGGAGGCTTTTTCCGAAACCATGCGCCAGAGCTCGACCTCATCAAGCATCTCCGGCGTGATCAGCCCCGAATCAAGCCCGTCGTCCACATCGTGCCCGTAATAGGTCAGATCGTCGGCGACGTCGGCAACCTGCGCCTCAAGCGAAGGCATGCGCGGGAGGACACACCCGTCCAGTTCGGCACGCTTTCCCGCATGGTCGATCCGGTGCTTGATGAGCCCCGCGCGCACCTCCCAGGTGAGGTTGATTCCATCATATTCGGGGTATTTGATTTCCAGTTCATCGACAATACGCAGCGCCTGAAGATTGTGATCGAATCCGCCGTAGTCGTACATGATCCGGTGCAGCGCGCGCTCTCCGGCGTGGCCGAACGGAGTATGCCCGAGATCGTGTGCAAGTGAAATCGTCTCGGTCAGATCCTCGTTGAGATTCAGGCTCCGGGCGATGGTGCGCGCGATCGCGGCAACCTCGATCGTGTGCGTGAGACGGGTCCGGTAGTGGTCGCCGCGCCCGCTCAGGAAGACCTGCGTCTTGTATTCCAGACGGCGGAACGCGTGACTGTGCAGAATCCGGTCGCGGTCGCGCTGGAAGTCCGTGCGGAACGGATGCACTTTCTCCGGGTAACGCCTGCCGCGCGTACTGATGTTATGCGTGGCATAAGGCGCCAGCTCGTTTTTCTCAAGATTGTGCTGATCTTCCAGTTCCCTTATCATGGCGGCCGCTGATCCCGTTGCTGGAACCGGCCCCGTCCGACGCGGCTGCGCCCCGTCAGAACAGTTCCGGCATATATTCCTTCACGAGTCGGAACATCTCCTCCTCGCTGATCGTGGTGGTTCTGCCCTTTTTGTATTCCTCGTCGATCCAGTTCTTGATCGTGACGATGCCGGGATTGTCCTTGCGGATGTCGATCCCCTTCGGAATATTCGACTGAATCCAGTAGGCGACGCCCGCCAGCCCGGAGGTATTGGAAATCGCCACCTTGCAGGGGCGCTTCAGGTATTTTTCCGTATCGAAGATGTTGTAGATTTCCTCGTTTTTCGTAAGGCCGTCGGCGTGAATCCCCGCCCGCGTGGTGTTGAAATCGGTTCCGACAAACGGATAGTTCGCGGGGATGGGATAGTTGATCTCCTTCCGGAAGAATTCGGCCATGTCGGTGATCGCGGTCGTGTCGATCCCGTCGTGAATGCCGGTGATCCCCATCCAGTCGAAGACGAGCCCCTCCACGGGCGGATTCCCGGTGCGTTCCCCGAAGCCGAGGAACGTCCCGTTGACGGCGGAACAGCCGTAAAGCCAGGCGCAGACGCCGTTGGCGAGCACCTTGTGGAAATCGTTGTGCCCGTGCCATTCAAGGTCTTCGGATTTCGTATCCGTCTCGTCGAGAATCGCCTTGATGATCGCGGGGATCCCGCGCGGCGGCTCGGCGTTCGGGAAGGGAAGCCCATAACCCATCGTATCGCAGAGGCGGATCTTGACCGTTTTGCCGCTGCCGCTGCAGAGTTCATTCAACTCATTGATCATCGGCAGGACAAATCCGTAGAGATCGGCGCGCGTGAGGTCCTCCAGATGACAGCGCGGGCGGATGCCGTTTTCGAGCGCGGCCGCGACAATCTCCTTGTAGGAGTCGAGCGTCTGCCGGCGGTTTTTCTTGAGCTTCAGGAAGATGTGGTAATCGGAGCAGGAGGTCAGGATGCCGGTTTCCTTGAGACCGAAGGACTTCACCAGCTCAAAGTCGGTTTTCGCGGCGCGGATCCACGCCGTGACCTCGGGGAACTCGTAGCCGAGCTCCATGCAGGCTTCGACCGCCGCGCGGTCGTTCGGGCTGTAAAGGAAGAATTCACTCTGACGGATCAGGCCATGCCTGCCGCTGATCCGGTGCATGAACTCGAAAATCCGCACGATCTGCTCCACGGTATAGGGAGGACGGGACTGCTGTCCGTCGCGGAACGTCGTATCCGTAATCCAGATCTTTTCCGGAATGCGCATGGGTACGGTTTCATTGCCAAGCCTGATGCCGGGAATCCTGTCATAGGAAAACGTATCCCTGAACAGGTTCGGCTCCGATACATTCTGCAGTACTGCTTTCATAAGATTTACCTCCCGGCTCATGAGCGATTTCAGTGAAACCGGATACTATACAGCTGAAACCCTTTTTTTTCAAGGAAGCCGGGAGATTTTATCGCACACGGCGTCAGCGAAGCGACTCGGCGATCCGCCGGACCTCCTCCTCGAGCGAAAGCGATTTGCGGAATACGATCCGCAGCGCGCATTCCACGGCGACGATCGCCTTCCGGTAGGCATCCGGAATCCGCCGCAAGCGATCGGCGTATTTCCGGCGGAACAGTTCCGGAAGATGCGCGAAAATCACATCGTCGGTCACCAGTTCCGGATGGGAACCAAGCATTTCAAAAAGCGTCTTCTTGTATGCATTGATCCGGTTCGCAAGCTGGTCGCTGAGTTCGGTCATGGGCGTATCCTTCCGCAGTTCAAACTCATGGAACAGCCATTCCGCCTCGCGTTTCGCGCAGAAGGAGAGTTTTTCCATGATCTCGGCGACCAGTTCCGCGTGAATCGCGCGGAACTCCCCGGTATCAAGCAGAAGCCCGCTGAGAATCTCATACGAGGAGGTGATGACACCGCACTTGTTCGCGGAAGCGTCCTTCACGATCACAACCCCCTGTTTCTGCAATGCGATCCGCGCATTCGGGGTAATGAAGGAGTTCGCCCCTTCAACAATCGCCCGCGAACTCGGATGTCCGCCGGGAGCGTAATCCGTCCAGTTGGCGGAATTGATGGTCTGCGGACGCCCGCCGCAGGGGATGAACACGTCCGCCTCATGGCAGATGTTCGCCTGGAACATCCGCATGAAGTCGTCGCGCGGGATCCGGCGCTCCGCAAGCTTTCCGGAACAGACTGTGAACATCGGATAGTTCGCGTCGGCGTCGGGATTCCGGAGGATCAGATACGCCCCCTCCCCCTTGAGTTTCTCCGGGTGGAACGCGTCCAGATTGGCGGTATGGACCAGGCGCGAAAGCTCCTCCCGGTCGATGCCGGCGGGATCGAAAAGCGCGGCGGGTCCGTCCGTCACGGCGACGATCCGGAGTTCCGGCATGCGGTAACGGCCGTTTTCATCCACGGCATTCAGAAGTTTGATCATGTTCCCGGCGACATCCCCGAAAGGGCCGCCTGAGAGTTTCACGCGGAACGCGTCATGCGCGGGATCAATCCCGAGATACTCCAGCGTGCGCAGCAGATACTGGAACACCCCGAAGGAGGTCACGCCGTAATGCTTGTGATTGATCCCGGTGTCCACCTTGCCGGAAATCACGCCGAAGCCGAGCGTATAACCCGCCTCGGCGGCACGGTCGCCCATCCAGGAGATCATCTCGTCGAACATGTTTTCGTCGGGGCCGATCTCGATGATGTCGGCGCGGTTCGTGAAATCCACGATTTTCCGGTCGCGCAGACGCCCCTCCGGATCGTAGTTGATCAGGCTCAGGAACGCTTCAAACACGGCGCGCTGCGCACTCCAGAGCTCGGTCTTGAAATCGTATTCGCCCGTCACTTTGAGGAGCGTGACCATCTTGGAGCCGCCCTCGTAGATGTCCTTGTTCTTCTTGTGCTGGGTGTTGGCAAGGACGAAGCACTCGCGGAACAGCTCGGCGCGCGCCTGTTCGAAGGAATCGCCGCGTTCGAGAAGGCTCTGCACCGGTTTCGGGGCAACCGTCCGCCAGCCGCCGCGCGCGATCTCGGAAAAACGGATCTGGAATCCGCTCACATTGCGGTGCCAGAAGAAGAAAACGCCGAACGGACGCTCCGGCGGAAACGCCGCGCGATAGGAGTCGGACAGCGCCTCATAGTGCTGCATGAACACCGGGTCAAGTCCGAACGCAAGCGCGGTTTTCCTTTCGGAAAAATAGTTGCTTTTCCGGACATTCACGATAAAGTCCGTCACGGAGGCAAGGACGGTTTTCACTTTTGCGTCCTTTTCCGCCATGCCGCTGTTGATATTTGCGATTTCCCCGTTCACCTCGCGGATCGCCGCGTCGAAATCGAGCACCGGCCCGTCCGGATGGGACCTGGATTCAAACGCGTCGGCAAGACGGCGCAGAATCGCGGGATAAGTCGCCATGAAGCGCTGAATCTCCGGCAGAGTGTAGGCACTGCGGTCCACGAACGAAAGCTGGGAGTGGACGAATTCCGATGCGGCGCGCAGCAGATTGACGGACGCGCAGCAGAATTCATTGCGGACCAGAAGCTCCCGTTCAAACAAGTCGAACTGCGGACTCCAGGAGAGTTCGTTGAGTTCCCGTTTGAGGTTTTCCAGTTTCTCCGGCGCGTCGGCGCCCTCTTTCACGGGCGTGACATAGTAGGTGTTGACCCGCACCGCCTTGCGGGAAAAATCATCCGGCGAAGAACCGCGCGTGAAGTTGCGCAGATAGGAGCGCGTCACCTTGAATCCGCTCGCCTCAAGCTGTTCGAGCGTCCGCGCGTAATAGCCTTCCGAACGGGCGACGACGGCAACAGCCATCGTGATGCGGTATTCGTTCCGCGCGACCTTTTCGATTTCCGTCAGAGAGTAGTCGCGCGCCCGCACCTCGCAGACGAAACGCAGCCGCCGGGCAATGCGCTCCAGATCCAGATCCTCGACATCCCGCCAGCAGATCGCCTCGACGGTATCCCGGAGATTCGCAGGAATTTCCCCGAAAAGTCTCCGGTATTCCGCTTCGATCTCCTCCGCGGAAAAGAGCGCTTTCATCTCCGGTCCCGGCAGATCCTTGATCACCTGCTCGATCACGATCACGCCGCCGGAAGGAAGCTCCGCGGACTCGTGCACGATGGAGCGGAGAATCCGCTTCCCCGCAAAGAAACGGCTGGTCGAAACCGGATTGCAGGAGCTGCTCCTGAGATAGACCATCAGAATCTCTCCGGGCCGTTCGATCATCTGGATGCCGGATTTGTTCTCCAGATCGGCGACCATCGGCAGGATCTCCGCAAGCTCCTCATCGGAGACGCTCCTGAAGAAATACGGCGGCATGACGTTTTTCAGACGCTCATAGGAAGCCTCGAGTTTTTCCGTCTGAACCTTGAAGATGTTTCTCAGAAAACCATCGTCCTTCATCTTGACACCCCTTTCGGTCAATCTGTTGCATATGGATCGGGCAATCTTCTTTCTTCAGGATATTAGCACAGGAAAAAAACTTGCGCAAGAATGACACCTTGCAAAAGTTGACTGAAAAGTTGTAAAAAACGATTCCGCAGAACCGGAACGACCGGAAACGCGAATCCGTCAGTCGGCGGAGAGGCCCGCGGGTTCCGAGTAGACGACAAGCGCTTTGGCGTAGGAACAGCCATGCGCCAGCGCGGCGCGGTGCGGAATATTGGCTTTCAGGTAAACGGTGTCGCCGGGCTGCATCCGGCGCGGATGGGCGTCGTCGTAAATGAAATAGTCGAGAGACCCCTCCAGCACCACGAAGAACTCCTCGGAATCGTGGCGCATCAGTTCCCGGGGTTCCGCTTCTGTGTATTCCAGAATGAAGGGGTCCATCTTACGTCCCGGCTGACGGTAGGCGAGAGCAAGGTAGCGGATGCCGAAGCGGTCGCTGTCGTCGCGCTTCAGTTCCTCCCCCTCGTCAAGACGGCTGAACGAAAACTCCTCCCCGGGCGTGCTCCCGGAGAAAAGATCGCCGACTTCCACGCCGAGCGCACCGGCGATCTTCTCCAGCGCCTTCAGCGAAGGCGTCGTGCGGAAATTCTCCACCTGGGAGATGAATCCCTTGCTGAAACCGCTCCGTTTCGCCAAAAGCTCCAGCGTCATCTTCTGCGCCAGGCGCACCCGGCGGATCGTCTGGGAGAGTTCCGGCAGATTCATCCTCGTCAATGTCCTTTCAGAAGCGCGCGCAGTTTCGCGGCGCAGTCGCTCGTAATCGAATCGACGCCCATGGCGGCATAACGTTCCGCAGTTCCCGCGTCGTCCACCGTCCAGACGGCAACGTGAAATCCGGCGTCCTTCAACGCCTTAATATACGTCGCGTCGAACGCTTTTTCCAGTGCGTGCGCGTCGATTCCGTCCGCTTTTGCCTCCTTCAGGAACGCGATCGTCTCTTCAGGAGTCGGGGAAACTCCGCCGTTCTCCTCTGAAAACGAGGTCAGCCAGAGCGTTTTGACTTCCGGCATGACACGGCGGCTTTCCCTCACGATGTCGCGATGGAAGGAGATCATCACGATGTTTTCCAGCGCGACGCCGGAACGTTCGAGCTCCCGCCGCATCACGGGAAGGACGCGCGGATCGTTCTCCTTGACCTCGACATAGAATTTCCTGCCCGGTTTGAGAATCGCAAGAACCGAACGGAACAGAGGAATTTTCTCCCCTTTGTATGCCGCCATGCCGTTGGAAACATCGACACTCTGCGTTTCGGCAAACGTGCTCTCCTCAATCGAGATCTCCCGGTCGCCGACGCGCCGGGTGTTCCCGTCGTGAATGCAGACAAGTTCGCCGTCGCTTGTCAGGTGAATGTCCGTTTCGATCCCGTCCGTTTCGCGTTCCATGGCCAGAAGAAACGCGCTCATCGTGTTTTCCGGTGCGTCAAGCGACTCGCCCCGATGCGAAATCCATTCCACTTTTCTCATCTCTTCACCTCTTTACTGTGCTGGAAAATATAACATTGACTTTGCTGTTTTCAAAGTTTTCGATCAGAACATCCCCGCGCGAAACCGGAATTTCCACAAGCATCCGGTAAAGACGGTTGAGCAGGGCGTCGATCAGAGGTTTCGGCAGTTCCCGGTCGGTCCGGACCGGAATCCACGGCTGTTCCGCGGAGGTGCTCCGGACGACCGCCGTCACGATCCGCGCCGGATTGCGGAGTTCCCGTTCCGCATACGAACTCCCGCGCGGACAGCGGTTGCCCGTGATCGTCAGACTCTCGAAATCGCCGCTCCATTCCGCACACAGGCGGCAACCGAGCGGACAGGTGATGCAGATCAGTTCCCGTTTCGTCATTTTTCCTCTCCTTTCCGCAGGCGGAACTTGAGTTCCCCGGACTCCTTCAGGAGCGATCCGGAGAGTTCGAGCGTCAGCATCTCCGCCGGACGGACGCAGCCGAAGCGTTTCGCCAGCAGGATTTTTCCGTTCTGCTCCGCCTCCAGAACGCCGTCGTCACAGACAATCAGCGACCGGAACGCAAACCGCGTGTCACATCCCGGAAGAAAGCGGTTCGGCACCACATATTTCAGATTCGATTCCACGCTCACGGGACTCTGTCCGATGCCGGAAGCGTTCCCGTCCAGACGCCGGAGAACCATCTGCGCCGCATGTTCCGCCTCCTCCGAAACGAAGTCCACCAGATCATGGACGTGCAGGACATTGCCGCAGGCGAAAATGCCGGGCACACTTGTCTCATAGTTCGAATCGACCAGCGGACCGCCGGTTGCGGGATTGAGTTCGACGCCGACTTCGGCGGAAAGTTCGTTTTCCGGAATCAGTCCGACCGAAAACAGCACAGTGTCGCAGTCGATGCGGAACTTGCGCTCCGTCACCGGCATCCCCCCTGAAAGCGGCGCGACTTCCACAGCCTCCACCCGCTCACGCCCCAGGATGTTGACAAGCGAATGCTCCAGAAGAAGCGGAATATGGAAATCATTCAGACACTGTACGATGTTCCTCGTCAGTCCCGCCGGATACGGCATGATCTCGACCACGGCCTCGACGCGGATTCCCGCCCAGGAAAGACGGCGCGCCATGATGAGCCCGATATCGCCCGATCCCGCAATCACGGCTTTTTTCCCGGGCAGAATCCCTTCGATGTTCAGCAGGTGCTGCGCCGCGCCCGCCGTGAAGACGCCCGCCGGACGGCTTCCCGGAACCGCCAGATTTCCCCGGTTGCGCTCGCGGCATCCCATCGCAAGGATCACGGCCTCTGCACGGAGAATCCGGACTCCCTCCGCGGCGGAAAGCGCCGTCAGGCACAGCGTGTTGTCCGCCTCGCGGCGGATCGAAATGACCGTCGTCCCGAACCGGAAGCGCACACCGGTCCTTTCCGCCTTTTCCGCGACCCGTTCGGCATATTCCGGCCCGGTCAGCTCCTCCTTGAAATAGCGGAGACCGAACCCGTTGTGAATGCACTGGCGCAGAATCCCGCCGGGATGATCCTCCCGGTCGACGACAACCGTATCCTTCCCGGCGGATGCGCAGACCGCCGCGGCGCAGAGCCCGGCGGCACCCGCCCCGATGACCGCCACATCGTATTTTTCTTCCTGAATCATGCCACTATTCCTCCGCGCTGTTCCGCCGTATGCACCGGAAGGTCGCCGAGGCGTCCGGCGGCAAGGCGGCTGTTTCCGCCTTTTTTCGTCAGTTCCTCCATCGGAATTCCCGTCTCCCTGCTGATGATTTTCATGATCCTCACCGCGCAGAAGCCGCCCTGGCAGCGTCCCATTCCCGCGCGGGTGTAGAACTTCACACCGTCAAGCGTGGTGTGTCCCTTGCGGACCGCCTCGACAATTTCCGCCTCGGAGATTTTCTCGCAGCGGCAGACGATATGCGTCCACGCGGGATCCTCGCGGTGCAGACGGTCCAGGGAAGCAACCGATTCATGCCGCACCTCGTGCCGCGGCGCAAGCTCAACGGCAAAATGAACCTTCTCCAGCAGCGGAAGCCCCGCGCCTTTCAGAAGATCCTTGACATACTCCCCGATCGCCGGCGACGCGGTCAGTCCCGGCGACTGAATTCCCGCCGCCTGCACAAACGCGGGCGCCTTTTCCGAAAGCGCAATGTAGAAATCCTCGTTGTCCATGACCGGACGCAACCCCGCGAACGAAGTGATCAGGTCGCGCGGCGAAACGCCGGAGATCAGATTCCGGACATGGGAAAGAATCCGCTGCATCTGATCCGCGCTGGTCGTCGTGTCGAGCTTGTCTTCGACAACGTCCGAGGTCGGACCGATCATCGTCGTGCCTTCGGCGGTCGGAATGACCAGCACCCCTTTGGAATGCGCGCTCGGAACCGGAAAGATGACCCGCTCCGGACGCGCCGCGCTGTTGCGGTCCAGCAGATACTCCTCCCCTTTCCGGGGATGAATCGTGAACTCCTCGGCCCCGAAAATTCTTGAGACGCGGTCGGCGAAAAGTCCCGCGCTGTTGACGACATAGCGGGCGCGCACCTCCGCGCCGCCGGAGGAGCGGATGATCCAGACATCCCCCTCGCGCACCGCCTCGGAAACCTCGAAACTGCACTCCAGATGAACGCCGTTCCGCTTGGCGGACTCGACCAGGCTGAATACATAGCGGTAAGGTTCGATCGTCCCGCCGCCGGGAGCGAAACACCCGCCGACCACCTCGGGATTCAGCTTCTTTTCAAGCTGAAGCAGACGCTCGCGCCCGCACATTTCCAGCCCCTGCACGCCGTTTGCAATTCCCTGCTCATACAGTTTGTGAACCGTCGCCATCTCCGCCTCGGAAAACGCGACAACCAGAATCCCCGTCCGCTTGAACGGAAATCCCAGTTCGTGCTGAAGCGCCTCGAACATCAGATTGCCCCGGATCTCCAGACGCGCCTTCAGCGTCGAGACCGGATGGTGAAACCCCGCGTGAATGATCCCCGAATTCGCCTTCGAGACCCCGAATCCGACATCCGCCCAGCGCTCCAGCAGAACCGTATTCAGCTGATAGCGCGACAGACGCCACGCCGTCGAAGCTCCAGTCACTCCCGCTCCGATGACCGCCACATCATAAATCATACTTTCCGCTCCTCGTTATTTCCGTTTCATCCATATTTCCTGCAGCTCCCCCAGATCGCGCACCGCGTAATCCGGCACGATCCCGGGCACGTCCGTGTGCTCGGAGTCCGCCGACAGGATCCGGCAGGTCAGCGCCCCTGCATTGACACCCAGCGCAATATCCGTTGACAGCCGGTCACCGATCATCAGGCATTCGCCGGGAAGCACACCGTGCCGCGCGGCCGCCGCACAAAGCATCCCGGGATCGGGCTTGCCGAGAACCTTGAGCGTTTTTCCCGTCGAGACTTCGAGCGCCTTCGTGATTGCGCCGCAGTCCACCAGCCAGGTCTCCTGATCGGTCGGACAGAAGACGTCCGGATGCGTGGCAAAGCCCGGCACTCCCCGGTGGAGAAAATACGCAGCGCGGCAGAGTTTCTCGTAAGTCAGCGTCCGGTCAAATGCGATGACCACCGCCTCAGGATCTGCATCGTCAGGCGCAAACCCCGCCTCGCGGAACGCCGGAACAATCGAAGCCATCCCCAGAAGAAAAATTTTTCCGATTTCCGGATGATGACACCGCAGATAGTCGACTGCATACTCCGTCGAAGTGTAAAAATCCCCCGGTTCAGCCGCAATCCCGAGACGTTTCAGCTTCGAAGCATACTCCGCAGCGCTGTACGACGAATTGTTCGAAAGAAACGTCCAGGCAATTCCCCTTTCCCGCAGGAAGTCCAGAAACGGAACCGTCGTCGGGAAAAGATGATTTCCCTTGTAAATCGTCCCGTCCATATCCAGAAACACCTGGCGGACACAAGAGAGCTTTTCCATGAAATCATCCTTGTTTAGTTATTTGTTTAGTAAAAATATATTTCTTGATAAACAAAAAATCAAGGGGGACTTTGGAAAAGAAAAAGATTTTTCCGTCAAACAAAAGGACTCCCGGTGAAAACGGGAGTCCGGAAGGAACGGAAAGAAGCTTATGTATCAGCTCTTTTTGCCCTGGACAGGAATCACGGGCACCTTCCCGGAATCCGTAAAGCGGATGTAGAAATAGCTCTGCCAGGAGTTGAAGGAGTTCTTCACGAGAATGGTATGTTTTCCTTTCGTCAAATTCATTTTAATCTGCGCGGCATCGACGCGGCGGGGGGTCTTGGGATTGAAGGCGAAAATCTCTTTGCCGTCATACCAGACTTTGACATCGTCGCGCCCGCCGATCCAGAGGGTTGCATCGGGATAATCCTGATCGAACTCCACTTCGGCAATCGCATAGAATGCGGCTTTTCCCTTCACTTTGGTGAAGAGATCGCTCGGGGTAACCTTCCCATCCAGCGAAATTCCAGTGGCGGTCTGCCAGGCAAGTCCTTCCGGAAGCGGGGTGGAAATGGAAAGTTTCGCCTCATCCTTGATGAATTCATAAGAAAGCGCCTTCAGCGAGGTAAAGGCCTCCCCTTCGTTCAGTTTCGTGAAGGGTCCCAGAATCGCCCAGTCCAGAACAAACAGATTCTTTTTGAATTTCTGCTTTTCGGCATTTTTCGCCAGTTTCGTCACGGGAGGCGCAACGGTTTTTTCCTTGGAAACACGCATCAGCGCGGCGGCTGCCATTCCGCCTGCGCCCGCGATTTTCGTCTGCGCGCGTTTTTTCTTTTTCTTTTCCGCCTCAAGTGCGCCCTTGTCAATCTGAATGTTGCTGCCCTCCCCAACGGCGATCAGCGCGGTGTTGATGATACCTGAGGTCAGATTTTTGCAGATCGTGAAAATGGCGGCCAGAACGACAAAGACGATCAGAAAAGAAATGTAGATTTTTTTCATGACGAACCTGCTGTTATTGTTTCATGCCTGTTATTTGATTCTGCTGGTGTCGTAGACTCCCGTATGGAAGGCGGGTCCCCAGCCGATGACCTTGCCGTAATCATCAAAGGCGATCGGCGTGCATTCGTCGCGCGTGACCAGCCCGTCCATCCACCTCTGATTGGTATAGTAATAATAGACCTTGTCGCTGCAGTAGGTCTCTCCGGAAACGGGCGGCCCCATGATTTTCAGCACCTGCTCCCGGTCCATGCCGACACGGATTTTCGCAAGGTTGGCCGTATTGGTTTCCATTTCCCTGTAAGCGCAGGAGGAGAGCGCGGCCGTCATGCAGAAAGCCGCCGAAACAGTCAGGATTGTATGGATGATTTTTTTCATAATACTATATTATAGCACCGGTACAGCGACAATACAACCCCGACAAGTCATTTGGAAGGGGTGCTTTGACAAGAATTTTCCGTTTTGTGAACGGACAGACGAACGAAAACTCCGAAGCATGAAGCCCCTGACGGTCAAGCAGGAGTTTTCCGCGGTCCTCATCGGTCACTCCCGAGGCGAGATAACGGAGGAAAATCGTATCGTCGGGGCCGTAGAGCTTGTCCCCGACCATCGGATAGCCGAGAGAACAGAGCGTGGCGCGGATCTGGTGAAGCCGTCCGGTTTCCGGAAGCGCCTCCAGTGCGCTGATGATCCCGTCCGTGCCGAGCAGACGGAAGAGCGTCCGCGCGGATTCCGCTCCGTAGAGGGCGCGTTCCGTGAAACGCCGCTTTTTGCGGACGCGGGACTTCAAATCGTCGGAAAGAAACCCCTCCGCCGTCAGCGTTTCGGGGAATACACCGAAAACGAAGGCAATGTATTTTTTCGTGCTCCCGTGTCCGGCAAAGCGAGAGGACAGAAGTGCGGCAGCCTCCGGATCCTTCGCGGCAACCGTGACGCCGGAAGTCTCCCGGTCGAGCCGGTTCACGATGTGAACCTCTCCGTATTTCTCCCGCAGAAGATACCAGAGCGTGTGCTTGAAAAAGCGTCCGGAGGGATGCGCGGGAAGCTGCCCGGATTTGCAGACAGCCAGATAACGGCCGTTCTCCAGAAGAAGCGGACAGTTTTCATCAACCGGAGGCTCGGCAACCGCTCCCGGATCAAAGGAGAGGCGGTCGCCCGCGCGCAGAAGTTTCGCGGCACGGACTACACGCCCGTTGATCCGGAGTTCGCCCCTGCGGATCGCGTCGCGCCACGCGCTGCGCGAGCGGTAGGTGAAACGCGTCCGCAGATAGTGGTCGAGCCGCAGGCCGTCGGCCTCTCGCCCGATCACGCTTTCGACAATGCGCCGCTCCTCTCCGGCCACGGCGCGTGTCAGTCAAGATCCGTTCTGAGCACCGCGCCGGTATCCGCGCTGGTCGCCAGAAGCGCATATTTCTTCAGCCAGGACGAAGAGGTCGCGGGTTTACGCGGCTTCCATGCGGCACGGCGTTTGGCAAGTTCCTTTTCGGAAACGTCAAGCGTGATCTTTCTCGCAGGGATGTCGATTTCGATTATATCGCCGTCCTTGATCAATGCGATGGTTCCGCCGGCTGCGGCTTCGGGGCTGACATGCCCGATGCAGGCGCCGCGCGTTCCGCCGCTGAAACGTCCGTCGGTCACGAGCGCGACCTTTTCGCCGAGTCCGCGTCCCATGATGTAACTGGTCGGTGCAAGCATCTCCTGCATGCCGGGGCCGCCTTTGGGCCCTTCATAGCGGATCACAACGACATCGCCTTCCTTGACCTTTCCGGCGAGGATGCCCACTCCGGCGTCCTCCTCGCTTTCAAACACGACCGCCGGTCCTTTATGCTTGAGCATCTTCGAGGAGACGCCCGCAGTCTTGACAACGCATCCCTTCTCGGCGAGGTTTCCGAACAGGATCGAAAGTCCGCCGGATCTGCTGTAGGGATTGTCGATTGTATGGATCACGCTTCCGTCCGCGTCTGCCGCATCCGCGACGAGTTCGCCGATGGTCTTTCCGGAAACCGTCATCTTGCCGGGTTTGAAGAAGACACCCTTCTGCTTGACGACCTCCTTGAGAATCGCCATGATGCCGCCCGCGCGGTGAACATCCTCGATATGATAATTGCAGGACGGTGAAACTTTGCAGATGTGCGGCGTGCTCCTGCTGATTTTGTCGATCCTGGCAAGGTCGAGCTTGATCCCGGCTTCGCGGGCGACCGCGAGGGTGTGGAGAATCGTGTTGGAGCTTCCGCCCATCGCCATGTCAAGCGTGAGGGCGTTGTGGAAAGCGTCGGTGTCGGCAATGTCGCGCGGGAGCGGGCCGTTTTCCTTCGCCATTTCGACGATGCGTTTTGCCGCGGCCTTCCAGAGTTTTCTGCGGTCATGGCTGGTGGCGACGATCGTGCCGTTGCCGGGCAGCGCAAGTCCGAGGGCTTCGCAGAGGCAGTTCATGGAGTTCGCCGTGAACATGCCCGAACAGGAGCCGCAGGTCGGACAGGCTTTCTTTTCCAGCTCGTCAAGCCCCTTCTGGTCGAGCTTGCCGACCTTCATTCTGCCGATGCCTTCGAAAATGGAGATCAGGTCGCAGGCGGTGCCGTCGGAGAGCTTTCCGGCCTCCATCGGGCCGCCGGAGGCGAAAATCGTCGGGATGTTGACGCGCATGGCGCCCATCAGCATGCCGGGAACGATCTTGTCGCAGTTCGGGATGCAGATCATCGCGTCGAACGGATGGGCGGTCGCCATGGACTCGACGCAGTCGGCGATGAGTTCGCGGCTGGGCAGGGAAAACTTCATGCCCGGATGCCCCATTGCGATCCCGTCGCAGATAGCGATGGTGTTGAATTCAAAGGGAACGCCGCCCGCCTTGCGGATCTCGTCGCAGATGTATTTGCCGACCTTGTCGAGATGGCAGTGCCCCGGAACGACCGATGAGTAGGAGTTGCAGACGCCGATGAAAGGCTTGGAAAAATCGCGTTTTTTCAGACCCGTTGCGCGGAACAGCGCGCGGTGCGGAGCCTTTTCCACACCGTTCTTCATGATGTCACTTCTCATTTTTTCCCCTTCAAATATGGCTTCGATGGTTGAAATTTCGCCGTAAAGTGCCATAATAACTGGTTAATTTCCTTTTACGGTGTATTGTAATATAGCATATTTTATACGGAGAACAACAGCATGTTTGATAATCTTACCAACAAATTGCAGGATGCGCTGAAGAAACTGCGCGGACAGGCGGTCATTTCCGAGTCGAACATCGCGCCGGCCATGAACGACATCCGCGAAGCGCTGCTTGAGGCGGACGTCAACATCGAAATCGCCGACGAATTCGTGAAGAAGGTTGCCGCGGAATGCCTCGGGGAAGCAGTTCTCCGGAGCGTCACGCCGGGACAGCAGGCGGTCAAGATCGTCTATGACAAACTGGTCGAATTTCTGGGCACATCCGAAGCACCGCTCGCCGACGGGCAGTCCCCGAACATCATCATGATGGTCGGCCTCCACGGAAGCGGCAAGACGACGACAAGCGCCAAACTCGCGCTCAACCTGAAGAAACGCAATAAGAAAGTCATGATGGCGGCCTGCGACGTCTACCGTCCCGCCGCGATCGACCAGCTGGAAATTCTGGGAAAGGAGATCGGCGTGCCCGTCTATGCGGAACGCGGCAATCCGGATGTGACAAGCATCGCGCAGAACGCCGTCGCCGAGGCGCGTCGCAATTTTGCGGATTACCTGATCCTCGACACCGCGGGACGCCTCCAGATCGACACGCAGATGGTGCAGGAACTTGTCCGGCTGCGGCAGGTGACGCGCGCCGGCGAAATCCTGCTCGTCGCGGACGCGGCGCTCGGCCAGCAGGCGGTTTCGGTGGCAAAGCACTTCAACGACGCGCTCCAGCTGACCGGCGTCGTGCTGACCAAGCTCGACGGCGATGCGCGCGGCGGCGCGGCATTCTCGATCCGGCGCGTCACGGGCTGCCCTGTGAAGTTCGTCGGCATCGGCGAGAAACTCGAGAATCTGGACATCTTCCATCCCGACCGGATGGCGTCGAGAATTCTCGGCATGGGCGACATCGTCACACTGGTCGAAAAGGCAGCCGAGGAGATCGACCGGGAGGAGGCCGAGAAACTTCAGGAGAAACTCAAGAAAAACGAGTTCGACCTGAACGATTTTCTCACGCAGCTGCGCCAGATGTCGCGTCTCGGCGGCATCGAGAACATCCTCAAATTCCTGCCCGGCGGCGACAAGCTCGCGGGAATGTCCGAGCTCGATCCGAAACAGTTCAAGGGAATGGAGGCGATCATCTGCTCGATGACCGCGGCCGAGCGGGCCAATGCCGAACTGATCGACAACAGACGCAAACTCAGAATCGCCAAAGGTTCCGGCCGCCCCGTCGAGGAGGTCAACCGCCTGGTCAAGCAGTTCCTGATGATGAAAAGCATGATGAAGCGCACGGGACTGCTCGGGCGCATGATGTCCGGCGCGGCGCCGCTCACGATGGGCATGCCCGGCTTCCGCGCTCCCGCGCGCCGCGGCAGCAACTACACGCCGCCGAAGAAAAAACGCAGAAAACACTGAGATCCCGCGGGAAACAGCAAAGGGAAACGACTGATGATAGGAAGAAATGAAAAAAAATCTCCGCTGATCTGGATCATTGCGGGAGAGTCTTCCGGCGATCTCTACGGGGCGCGCCTGGCTTCGGACATCCGGAAGCTCCGCCCCGAAGCGAGAATCGCGGGTATGGGCGGTCTCCGGATGAAGGAGGCCGGAGTCGACATTCTGGTCGATTCCTCAGAACTCGGCGTCATCGGACTGATCGAGGTTCTGGGCTCGATCTTCAAGTTCATCCGGATCATGCTTTACCTGATTCTCGAGGCGAAACGCCGGCGTCCGGACGCGGTCGTCCTGATCGACTATCCCGGTTTCAACATCCGCTTTGCGAAACGTCTGAAGAAAGCGGGGATTCCGGTGGTCTGGTACATCAGCCCGCAGGTGTGGGTGTGGCGCAAGTCGAACATTCCGAAACTGGCGCACTACTGCACGAAAATGATGGTGATCTTCCCGTTCGAAGTGGATGTCTACAAGGGAAGCGGGCTGGATGTGGAATTTGTCGGGCATCCGCTGGTGGAGATCGTCCGGGAGCGTCGCGATCCGTCCCTGCAGCGTGATCCGAAGCGCATCCTGCTTCTGCCGGGCAGCCGCCGGAGCGAAACCAAACGCCTGCTTTTTCCGATGCTGGAAACCGTCGCCATTCTGAAGCAGCGCCATCCGGAACTGCAATTCGAGATTGCGACGCCGCGTGAAAAGGTCCGCGACGATGTGCAGAACGATATGCGCGAATTCATCATGAAGAATCCGGACGCGGTTCTGCCGGAAATTCCTGTCCTCTGCGGAAAAACTTCCGAATGCCTCCAGACCTGTACGGCGGGACTCGCGGCATCCGGAACAGTCACGGTGGAGTGTGCAATCGCGGGCCTTCCGCTGGTGGTGGCGTACAAGCTGAATCCGGTGACCTTTCTCTTTGCGCGCCTGATCATCCGCAAGCTCTTCCGGAACGCGTTCACGATGCCGAACATCATTCTGAACCGGAAAGTGTTCGAGGAGTTTCTCCAGTTCCAGGTGGTTCCGGAGGACCTCGCGAGCGCGATGGAACGGATTCTGCCCGGCGGGGAGCGCCGCGCACAGGCGGACGCGGACATGGAGGAGATGGTCCGCGAGATTGAAGGCGGCGTTCAGGGCGCGGGAAGGAACGCCGCCATGGCGGTCCTTCGGGTTGCGGATTCCGCACAGGGATAAACAAAAACGTAACGTTCTCAGTCCGCCATCCACTCAGGAAGCGGCACCATCGCGTTTTTTGCGGGCGAATTCGCGCGGAGAAAGTCCCGTGACTTTCCGGAACTGCATGGAAAAATAGTTGCTGTCATGGAATCCGCATTCATAGGCGATGTCGGAAACACTTTGATCGGAGTTTTCCAACAGTTCGGCTGCATGGCGGATCCTGGTCTGGATCAGATATTCAAACGGAGTTTTTCCCAGCAGATCCTTGAAAATCCGTGTTCCCACTGCGTTGGAAGTCATTCCCTCGCGCATGATCCGGTCACGGGTAATCTTCTTTGCGTAGTTCTGTTCAATGAACTGCATCATGCGGCTCAGGCGGATCATTTTCTGCGACTGGATTTTTGATGCGGCGCTGTAACTTCTCGCCAGCATGATAAGGAGCTCCTGCAGAAGTGTCTGTGCCATCATAATCCATCCCGACGGTTTTTCCTTTTCCTCCCGCAGGATTTTCTGCAGCAGACCGGAGACCTCGTCCAGCTGCGCGGCATTCAAGGTATGCTTGCATTTAAACTGACTGCGGTCGCGAAGTTCCGGTTCCGTTTCAAAAAGCGCGGTATATCCGGGAATTTCCCGGAGTTTTTTCCAGTCCACGTTGAGCGTGTCAAAATCGAACATGATATTGGCAAGTTTCAAGTTGTCTGTTCCCCAATAGTAATGGATTTTATTTTTCTTGATCAGGAAAACATCTCCGCTGGAAATGGGATAATCCCGTTCTTCGGTTTTGTGAATTGCATTGCCGTCCAGAACGATCACAAGCTCGTTGAAATCATGATAATGTGCCAGCCCGTCAGGCTGTGTATGAAACATCAGGCGGAAACGCATGCCGTAACGCTCAATATACCTTTTCCGGGAATAAAGAACCGCTTTGGTGTTTTTTTTATCCATAACAGTATTTTATATCGTATTTTTCAGTATTTTAATACAAATATAGTCTTTTTTGATACAATATTCAAGGTTTTTTCTTTTTTTTCTTTTATAATTTACTGTAAAGGAAGCAAACGTCTACAGCAAACAAAAAGAAAGGTTTGTATTGATGAAAAAAGAGCTTTTCACATTGATAGAGCTCCTCGTCGTGATTGCGATCATCGCCATTCTTGCCAGCATGCTGCTGCCTGCTCTGAACGCGGCGAAAAGCAAGGCGCATTCAGCCAAATGCATCACGACGCCTATATCAACCAGCTCGGTCATTTCTGCTGCGACGCCAGTTACGACATCGCCAGAAAAACAATCGAGCATTTTTTCGATCACCCCACATGGCCGACGGAATGGCAGCTTCTCACACCGATTCTGGCGCGCGACTT
>CASEFP010000056.1 GCA_949287225.1 uncultured Lentisphaeria bacterium | reverse complement strand
TCTGCACCCGGTCATTGCTCCTGCTTCCTGCGTTCCTTCTGCTAACCTGTGCTGACAGATGATGGCGCAATATAGCACACAAAAGCCCGACATGCGAACATTATGGGGAAGAAACGGGGAAGAATCCCCGTTTTTGAGCTTAAAAATGGTGGAGCCGAGGGGAGTTGAACCCCTGTCCTGTGACGTCATTGTGACGATATCTACATGTTTATTCCGTCTTTGTTGTTTCTCGTCCTCCGGCTTTGCCGACAGACAGGCGGCTTTCAGACTGTCTCATCTGAAATCTCGCACGCAGACCGATGAGCAAAGTCTTTGTGCCAGGACACTGCTGTCGCCCTCTCTCTCAGTGTCCGTCGGAGAGAGGACGTCGCCGTCAAGCGGCGAGTGCGTACTCTTCGTTCGCAGTTATTGGTTTGACCGGTGATTAACGAGGCAAACGATCATCCTCGACATGCAATCGGCACTCCGCTCGTCCAGTCGAATCCGGAACGGCCCCTGCCTGATCTTTCCCTTTAATATAGCATTTATGAAAGGTTTTACAAGTTCTGCTTTCCCCGCCGCTCATTTCCTTCCGGGGAGATCCGGAAAATCGAATCACTCTGAAGACACTTTTCATATAGAAAAAGATCCGAAGAATCTTGCTTTGGAATTGAAAATTCTCTCTTTGGATTTATCTTATTTCCCAGCCGGAGAATTTAGAAGCCATGAGCACGACATTCAAGAAAATCTGCCGCCTTGCGGGAACCGCTGTCATCAATTACAACATGATCAATGACGGCGACCGGATTCTCGTCGGCGTCAGCGGGGGAAAGGACAGCATGGTCCTTTTGAAGGTGCTGAAACATCTCGCTTCCGCCGCTCCAATCGGTTTCACTCTCGTTGCTGCTACCTTTGATCCCGGATTTTCCGGATTTTCCGCCGATGGAACCGCAGCATTCTGCGAATCCCTCGGAATCCCCCATCACAGGATCTCAATGGATATTCCGCGGCTTCTGGAAGAGAAAGGCCTGACGGAAAAGCCCTGCATGCTCTGTTCGCGTCTGCGAAGGGGAAATCTCTATTCAACGGCGGAAAAGCTCAACTGCAATAAAATCGCGCTCGGCCAGCATCTTGACGATATCGAAATCTCCTTTCTGATGAGTGTCTGCCGCGGCGGGGGAATCAGCACCATGGGACCGAATGTGCCGGCAGAGGAGCATGCGCTGCGCGTCATCCGCCCGCTCGCTCTTGTGCCAGAGGCGCTGATCGTTCAGATGGCGCAGGAAATGGAGTTGCCCGAGCGCGGCGCGTGTCTCTACCGCGAACAGATCGAGCGCGATGGCGACCGCGCTTACTTCCGCGGTGTGCTTGAAAAAATTTCCGAAAAAATTCCCGATCTCCGGAGCAATCTCCTCCGTTCGCTGTCCAATGTGCAGGAGTATTATCTGCTGGACAGGAGATTCATTCATGGAACAGACAAAGGAAATGCAAATGAAACTGATTGATACCGAGGCTCATAAAAAAGAGGTCAGGGAGGCGCTCAGTTCCGGCAGTTTTTATCAGCTGCTGCGTGCGTTCTTTTTTCCGAAGATGGTCCGGTCGTTCTTCATCCGTTTTCTGATTGTCGCGGCAGTCGCATGGATCTTTTTCAAATTCTTCTGCCTGCCGCTGGTCGTGATGGGGGGAAGCATGCTGCCGACTTACTCGGAACGCGGATTCAATTTCTGCTGGAAGCCCGCCTACTGGTTTTCCGAGCCGGAACGAGGCGACATCGTCGTCATGAAATACGGTTCGGACAAGGTCATGATCCTCAAGCGCGTGATCGCCAGGGAGGGTGACACCGTCGAATTCCGCAACGGAAAGCTGATCCTCAACGGCGAGGAGCTCTCCGAACCCTACATTCAGGGACCGTGCGACTGGAATCTGCCGCCGCGAACCGTCGAAAAGGATCACTATTATCTGGTAGGGGACAACCGCGCCGTGCCGATGCAGCGCCATATTTTCGGGCAGATGCACAAGCGCTATCTCCAGGGGGCGCCGCTATGGTGAAAAAGATTCTGCTTGCGGGTATCCCGCTGATTCTTGTTCTGGGGGGCGTCGTCTGGTTTTTCTTTTTCCGCCAGACGGAGGAGAGCATCATCCGGGGACGTTTCCGGGAGTTGTCCGAGGCTGTGGAGAAAAAGGGGCCGGAGGGCGGCATCCGCGCGGTGGCGACCGCGCAGGGACTCGGCAACTTCTTTGCCGAACGCACCTCCGTGGATGTGGACGGGCTTTCGTGGCTGAACGGCACCTATTCGCCTGAACTGATTGTCTCCAACGCCTTCCGTGCGCGCCAGATGTTCAACAAGCTTTCGCTGGAGTTCAACGACATCGAACTGGAAATCGGCGAGGAGACAGCCAAGGCGTTTTTTACCGCTGTATTTGACGCCGATCTGAAAAACCGCGATCCGGTCCGCGAAATCCGCGAACTGGAGGCGGGGTTGCGCAAAGTGGACGGCAAATGGATCTTTGAATCGTTCCGGGTCCGGAACATTATCCAGAAGTAAGGAGAGAGAAAGAGATGGATTTTTTCATTATCGACGCACACATTCACCCGTTTTTCAAAGAGGAGAACAATATTGCTGCCTTCGGTGCGCCGGTTTCCGCGGATGAGTTTGTCGGGGAGCTCCGACGGGCGGGAATCAAGCGGGCATGCGGTTCCGTGATCGAACGCGGCGCGGGAACGTTCGAGGACATTCAGAGACTCAATCGCGAGGCCCTGCGCTTCCGCGATCTTTATCCGGATTTCTACATTCCCGGCATCCACATTCACGGCGGATATCCGGAGGAGTCCTGCCGCGAACTGGAGCTTATGCACAACGAGCATGGCGTCCGCTGGATCGGGGAACTTGTCTCCTATCTGATGCCGATCGGGGACTACGACAGTCCGGGGATGTTTCAGATCTACGAGACAGCACGCGACCTGGACATGGTGCTCAACATCCATTGCAGTGATCTTGCCATGATCGAGCGCGTTCTGAAGAATTTCCCGACATTGAATCTGGTCATTGCGCATCCGGAGGATCTCGCAAATGCGAAAAAGCGTTTTGAACTGGTCAGGAGCTATCCGAACGCGTATCTGGATCTGTCCGGAACAGGCTTGTTCCGCTGGAACATGCTGCGCTACGCAATCGACGTCTGCGGCTCGGAAAAACTGTTGTTCGGCAGTGATTTCCCCATCTGCAGTCCGGGTATGAATATCGGCGGTGTCATGTCCGAGCATCTCAGCAGCGCCGAACTGCAGAATGTATTCTCATGTAATTTCCTGCGCCTGACGGGAGAGCCGTTTCCGGCGTAACTCTGCCGCATAGTGTTTCCGGTTCATTCAAAAAAAACAGTTTCATACAGCGATGCTCTGCATCGCAAAAATGCTTCGTGCAGGACTCTCAGTCCTGCCGCGGTCCAGCTGCGTAAGCTGGTCGCCGCAGGCGAAATCCCCGATACCGCGTATGCTTGCATCGCGG
>CASEFP010000055.1 GCA_949287225.1 uncultured Lentisphaeria bacterium | reverse complement strand
GTGCTGTGCGAATGAATAGAGCGAATAGTAGGCCTCAATGCCGTCGAGACCGTGTCTGATCAGACGCTTCAGGTATTTCCGGACAAAGGCGCGTTCGCCCGAGGCGCGGTAAACGGGATGCGCCCAGATTGCCAGTCCGCCTGCCTCGTGAATGACGCCGATGCTCTCTCCGGGCGCCGGGAGAACGCGCGGGACATAGGCGCGCGCCCCGCGTTTGAGACAGCGGTCGAACACCTCCTGCGGTGTCTGGAAATAACCCTTTTCCACAAGAATCCGTGCAAAATGAGGCCGCCCGACGCTTTCGCCTCCGGCACATTCGTCCAGTTCCTTCTGTGAGATCGCATACCCCATGATGTTGAGCTTCTGAAGGATCTGTGCATTGCGCGCGTTGCGGTTCTTCCGGATCTCCTTCAGAAATGCCGCGAGCGTTTCCGAGGTGTGGTCGATGAAAAGGCCGAGGATGTGGATTTCGCGGTTGAAGAGCGTTGAGGAAATCTCCAGTCCCGGCACGGCGCGGATCGCCTTTCCCGCGGCCGCGTCAAGAAAATCGGGAATGCCCGAAACGGTGTCGTGGTCGGTCAGTGCGATTCCGTGAAGTCCGGCTTCGACGGCATGCGCGGGAAGCTCCGACGGAGAATCGGAGCCGTCGGAGGCCGCGCTGTGTGTATGCAGATCCACCATTCGCGATATCAGAGCCCCGCCGCGTCGATCCAGCTTTCCGCGATGAGCGCGTGTCCGGGAGCGGCGGGATGGACACCGTCCGGAGTCCAGAACGATTTTTCGCGTTTGCATGCTGCCGCGGCGAAAATACCGTCGAGGGGAACCAGCACATCGGCGAACTCTTCGGCGAGATCGCGGACGACCTGGATCTTGATGTCGAGATCGTCGCGCCAGAGGCGGCGGTCCTCGGGAATCGGAAGCAGGAAGGGTTCCATCATCACGATCTGCACGCCGGGAAGATCATGAAGGGTTTTTTCCAGAATGAAACGGTAGTCACGTTCAAACGCATCCGCCGGTGTCGCGCTGTTGCAGTCGTAGCGGCGCCATACGTCGTTGATGCCGATCAGGATCGAGACAATATCCGGCTTATGGTCGATGACGTCCTTCTGCCAGCGTTTCCTGAGATCGCATACCCGGTTGCCGGAAATGCCTCTGTTGACAAACGTCAATTCCAGTTCCGGCATGTTTGCTCCGAGAAGCGAAGCGATGAAAATCGGATATCCATGACCGAGAAAGTTGATGTTTTCACTGGTGGAGCTTCCGCAGTCCGTGACGCTGTCGCCGATGAAAAGAATTTTCTGGCCGTTTTCAATTCTGAGCATAGGTCTTCCTCCTGTTTGATCTTGTCGATAGCGCAATCTAGCGCGGAATATGCGTTCCTGCAAGCAGATCTCCGCGAATATTTCAAGTTTTATGGGGTTTGATTGAAAAAAATTCTTGCATAATGCCGGAAAGTGTGATATTGTTATGGTTTAGGTCAGCAGATCCATCGTTCAGAAAATGAATTACTGAGAGGGAGCAGAAATGAAAAAGCAGACTCAAAAAATAACAAAGTCCGTGCCGGTGAAAACTCCGGCGAAAAAAGTGGCAAAAACCGCTTCTGGAAAAGTTGAAAAAACAGCCGTGCCTGCCAAGGCTCCTGCGAAACCTGCTGCGAAAAAGGCTGCGCCTGCCAAGGCTCCTGCGAAACCTGCTGCGAAAAAGGCTGCGCCTGCCAAGGCTCCTGTGAAATCGGCTGCGAAAAAAGCTGCGCCTGCCAAGGCTTCTGTCAAGAAGGTTGTGAAACCGGCCGCGAAGAAACCGGAAGCCGAACCGCACCTCGAATACGAGCATCCGGTCCGCAAGCTGAAACTCACCAAGGCGGAAAAGAAATATTACCGCGAACTGCTGATGCATGCGCGCGCCTCGTTCGGGGAACAGATTCAGGTTCACGTGGATGAGGCGCTTTCCTCCAGAAAGGATTCCGCCGGGGAACGGGCCGGCATGGCCACTCATATGGCAGATCTGGGCAGCGATAATTTCCGCCATGATTTTGAGCTTGGACTCCTGACCGACGAAGTTGACGTTCTGGAAATGATCGACGAGGCGCTTCAGCGCATCGACGATTCCGAATACGGCATCTGTCTTGACTGCGGTGCAATCATTCCCAAGGAACGTCTGGAAGCCAAGCCTTACGCAAGATACTGCACAAAGTGCAAGTCCAAGCGCGAGGAACTGGAAGACTCCCATTATCACAGATAAGCCAGGCGCCGGAACCGAATGAGTTTCTTGCAGAACAAACGGATGGAACGCGGGGCGAAACAGGAGACCGGACACCTGATCATCTCGCTGCTCCTCTCCTTGTCCTTTCTTGTGCTGGATCAGCTGACCAAGGCCGCTGTGGTCAGGAACATCCGTTTCGGTGAGCGCATTCCGGTCATTTCCGGCTTTTTCAACCTGACCCATGTAACCAACACCGGTGCGGCATGGGGCATCCTTGCCGGACACGGCTGGCTGCTCCTGCTGATCTCCTTTGCGGTGCTGATCGCTGTGATTTATTTCATTCACTCCCTGACCGACGGATGGCCGGAGCGTATTTATGCGATCGGGCTGATTGTGTCCGGCATCCTCGGGAATTCCATCGACCGCATCTTCCGCGGGGAGGTCGTCGATTTTCTGCAGTTTCTCTTCGGAAAATACCAGTATCCCTCGTTCAATGTGGCGGACTCCTGCATCTGCGTCGGGGTGTGCGTATTCATTTTTTCCACGATCCTGAGACCGGACAGGAAGAAAGCCGACACGGATTCCTCCTATGTCCAGCTCCAGAAGTGAGTTTTCTGCTTTCCCCGTTGTGATGGGGCCGACCGCGTCCGGAAAGACCGCGCTTGCCATTGAACTGGCGCTCCTCCGGAACGGCGAGGTCGTTTCCGCCGATTCCATGCAGGTTTACCGGGGACTTGATCTGGGAACGGCGAAACCCACCATCAAAGAACAGGCGGGAATACCGCACCATCTCATTGACGTTGCAGACATGACCGAAAAATACGATGTGTTCCGGTTCTGTGCCGATGCGGAGAAGTGCATTGCTGACATCCGGGCTCGCGGGCGCCTTCCGGTCGTCGCCGGCGGAACAGGACTCTATCTGCGCGCGCTTCTCTACGGACTCGATCCTCTGCCCGCTTCCGAACCGTTGCGGAAGGAGCTGGATGAAGCCTATGATAATGAGGCCCGTTTCCCGGAACTTCAGGCTCTGATGAGAGAAAAAGCCCCGCTGGATTATCAGCGTTTCGGACTCCACCGCAGAAAGCTGATCCGTGCGTATGAGGTCCTGCGCCTGACCGGAACCCAGATGACTGAACTTCAGAAAACATGGGGAAAAAATGAATGTCGCAAGGATGCCCGCTCTTTTGTGCTGGTCTGGGACAATGCCGAGCTCCGGGAGCGGATTTTCCGGAGATGCGGCGCAATGCTTGCCTCCGGCTGGATTGACGAAGCGGAACAGATCCTTCGCGCCGGATTTCATGACGCGCCGACCGCATGGCAGGCGCTCGGCTACCGGCAGATCGGGGATTACCTGAACGGGAAACTCCGCCGCGAAGAACTGCAAGAGCGGATTGCGACCGCAACCTGGCAGTTCGCCCGGAGGCAGAACACCTGGTTCCGCACACAGCATCCCGAGGCGGTCCGCATCCCTATGCCGGACAGGCGCGCAGCACAGATTATTGCGGCGCATCTGCGCGCCTGACCCGGGGAACATGCGCCTGATTGCGTTCCTTTTTTCTTTTTCCTGCTTGACTCCGCAGGATAGGACCGTTACATTTTGTTCCGGGCAAATGTCTCTTGCCCGATCATCCGCTGATTTCAACATCATATCGCAAGGGGTGCTTTTTGCGATGAAAAAATTTCATGCCGCTTTTCTGGGACTCATCACCGGACTGCTGTTCAGTCCCGCCGATGCGGCGCAACATCAGGAGAAAGAGATCATGCTTCCGGAAATGCCTCATGGCCGTCCCCGTCTGCTGCTGAATTCCACAACCGGATTCCATCCGCTGACGGAGGCGCGGAACAACCGCTGGGGAAATACGCTCGCCGACCGCGTTGTGCATGATGCGCATGTTCTTCTTTCGGAAAAGCCCGTGGAACGGGTCATGGAGGGGCGGCGTCTGCTTGCTGTGAGCAGGAATGTTCTCTATCGGGTCATTACGCTGTCTGCGGCGTATCATCTGACCGGGGAACGTCTGCTGGCCGGGCGGGCGGCAGAGGAAATGTGCACGGCGGCCGATTTCCCGGACTGGAATCCCTCGCATTTTCTGGATGTTGCGGAAATGACCCTTGCACTCGCGATCGGCTATGACTGGCTTTTCGATACCTTGAACGAGACGCAGCGGGAGAAAATCCGGTCTGCCATCGTGAAAAAGGGACTCAAACCCTCTTTTCAGGGGCGTCACTGGTGGATTACAGGGAAAAACAACTGGAATCAGGTCTGTCATGCGGGCATGGTCGCCGGAGCGCTTGCCGTTTCCGATGCGGAACCGGAACTGGCAGAACGTGTCATTCTGCGGGCGGTCCGGAATCTGCCCCGTTCCATGAAGGCGTCCTTTTCGCCGAACGGCGCCTATCCCGAGGGGCCGATGTACTGGAGTTACGGCACTGAATTCACGGTCCTTGCCCTGGCGATGCTGGAGGCTGCCTTCGGACAGGATTTCGGACTTTCGGAGATTCCCGGTTTTTCCGTGACCGGAGACTTTGTCACTGCAACAACCGCACCGTCCGGACTTCTGTTCAATTATGCGGACTGCACGCGGAAACTCGGTGCATCCTTTGCCATGCACTGGCTGATTGCCCGGTTTCAGCGCCCGGACTGGTTTACCCCCCATGAGCGGAAGGTGCTGCTGCAGGAAGCTTCTCTGCGGCCCGCGAATTTGCGCAATGGGCGGAACCGCCTTCTTCCCCTTTCTCTGCTTTATCTGCGGGATTCCGGGAAAACGATATCGTCCGGAAAAACTTTCTTTTACAGCGGCGACAGGGCAGCGGTTCCCATGGCCGTCATCCGGACCGGTGGGGAAAAAAAAGACGCCTGGCTCGGTGTCAAGGGCGGTTCTCCCTCCGGGCCGCATGGGCACATGGACGGCGGAAGTTTCGTTTACGAAGCCTGCGGCGTCCGCTGGGCTTCTGATCTGGGAATGGAAAATTATCACAGGATCGAATCGCAAGGCCTCTCATTGTGGGACGGCCGTCAGGAGAGCGACCGCTGGAACGTCTTCCGCATCGGGCCGGAAAGCCACAGCATCCTCCGGATCGACGGCCATCGGCAGCTTGTCGGCGGAAGCGCGGAATTCCGTGTCTGTGCGCCGGAACAATGTCTCCTGGATCTGACGAGCCTTTACCGGAAGGATGCGCAGAAGGTCCTGCGCAAGCTGGAGCTGCGCCCCGACCGCTCTCTGCGGATCACGGATACGCTGACGGGTGTGAAGCCCGGCGCTGTTGTAAGCTGGCAGCTCTGCACGGAAACCGTGGCGGCGCCCGCTGATGGACAGATGCTTCTGCGTTCGGGAAGAAAAACACTCCTTCTCCGGAAGAATCTCCCGGGAGAATGGACTCTTGTTCCTGCGCAGGAGCGGATGCATTCGTATGATTCCCCGAATCCCGGCGCCGGAATCGTTTCCTTTGATGCTGCCGTTCCGGACGAGGGTGCGGTGACGATTGTCGTGGATTTCCTGCCGTGTCACGACTGACGAGTCCCCTCTTCCGCAAAACGCATTTCATGCTACGGGACTGCCGGAAAAAAGCCATTGCCTGTCCGTTTTCATGCATTGCTGCGGAAAACTGCCGGAAACAGGTTCCGAATTTCTGATTCCCATCAAGCAGGGAAATACAGAGATTCCGAGGCCGGATTTTTTTCATGAATGGAGCGATAACGGCCCGGGGTAATGCCGCATATGTTTTTAAAAACCTTTGTAAAATACGACGTATCGTAAAAGCCCGTATCCCCGGCAATTTCCACGATTGACTTTTCCGTATTGAGCAGCTCCCAGCAGGCACGTTCGACCCGATAATAGAGTATGTATTTTGAAAGACAGATCCCGACCGCTTTTTTAAACATCCTGCTGAGGTATTCCGCAGAATAACCGGTGCATTCCGCCAATTCCTCGGCAAGAATCCGGGAAGAATAATGCTGGGATATGTACTCGATCATCTGGCTGAGCTCAAGATGCCCGGCTCCGACACTGAAAAGCTTCGGGCGTCCCGCATTGCGGTAAATGAAAATGAGAAAATCCAGGAAGAGGGATTTCGCCCGCAGAAGATGAAATTCTTTCCGCGAATTCAACTCTTCCCTGATATGATTCAGCATATGCAGGATGGTCTGATTCATTCCTGCTCCAAATGTATATTTGGGGCGGAGAACGTTTTTCTGGTCATGATCATCAAAAAGGGCTTTGTAGAGTTCCAGCTCTTCTTCCTTGAAAAGAGTTTTGTCAAACATGATGTTGAAATAGCAGATGCCGCGCTGTCCGGAGAATTCATGTGTATCCAGTTCCCCGATCACATAGAGATCACCGGTCATCATCGGATAATGGAGCCCGTTGATGGAACACCAGCCGACACCGGAGGAGACATACATGAGCTCAATGCAGTTATGGCGGTGGATCCACTGGTAAAGCGGATCCTGCTTGAAACGCACATCAAGAGGCAATTCCGTTGTACAATAGTTTCTGAAATCGTAAGTACGCATTTCCCTCTCCTCCGGCAACAGTCAAACTCTCTTACAATATCGTGCAGGAGGATATCTTTCAACTTTCAAATCAGAGAAAATATCGGAATATTACCATAAAATAAAAAAATAATACATTGCAAGCCCGGGAAGGAGAGCTATGATAAAATAAAAATAAAACAAGGAGCAGGCTATGCGGAATCTGAACCTGAGAGAATATCATGATCGTGTTCTCGGCTGCTGGACAGGAAAGAACATCGGCGGGACGCTGGGGGCTCCGTTCGAATGGACCCGGGAAATGCCAGCCGTTGATTTCTATACGGAAGTTCCCCGAGGAGAACCCATTCCCAATGACGATCTGGACTTGCAGCTGATCTGGCTTTATGCGGCGGAAGAGCAGGGCGTTTATGCATTGACTCCGAAGCGAATGGCGGAATACTGGCTGAATTACATGGCTGCTCCGATGGGAGAATATCGCAACTGCATGGATAATCTTGTCAACGGTTTCTATCCACCCCTTTCCGGCTCCTGCAACAACGAGCAGTGGAAAAACAGCAACGGAGCATGGATTCGAAGCGAAATCTGGGCATGCCTCTTTCCCGGGAGTCCGGATGAGGCCGCCCGTTCGGCTTATATTGATGCGTGTGTGGATCATTCCGGAGACGGTATTTATGCCGAATTGTTTACAGCGTCTCTGGAGTCCGCTGCATTCATCGTCCATGAAATCCCGCAACTGCTGGAGATTGCTCTGGCAAGAATTCCAAAAGAGTCCCGGATTGCATCCAGTGTCCGCCGTGCACAGGAATTACATGCCGGAGGAATCGCCTTTGACGAAGCGCGCAACAACCTTGTTGAACATAACCGGGAAACCGGTTTCGGGCAGTCTCCTCTGAACCTCGGTTTCCTTGTTCTGGCCCTGCTTTACGGAAACGGAGATTTTGAAAGGACGCTTCAGCTGGCTGTTCACTGCGGAGATGATACAGACTGCACGGCAGCCACTGCCGGCGCTCTTCTCGGCATTATTCACGGACACGCGGCGCTTCCGGAAAAATGGAAATCTCCGATTGGGAATAAAATTCTGACAAAATGCGTGAATCCGCAGGCAATTCTCCTGCCGAAAACGCTGGAAGAACTGACCATGCGTGTAATCCGTCTGGCACGCCGGACCCTGCATGAAAATCCAACGCTCATCTCCCTGACGGATGCACCTACGGCACTGGACGGAATTGATCTGCCGGAACTCTGTGCATCGAATGCGGAAATCATCTGGAAACGTTCGCCTTTTGAAGTATCCTGTGAACTGCCGTTTGGAATCGTCGGAATCATTCTGGAAAATGGTCCGGAAATTCAGGAGGGAAAACCGAAAAAGCTCCGTATTCTGCTCCGGAGTCTCTCGAAAACCATGGCTGTTCTGAGAATGGAATTATTGCTGCCCGAAACATGGAAGTGTCATCCGGGTTCGAAAGTGTCCATTCCCGGAACCAGGATAGGCCCGCAATGCGGAGAGATCACGTTGGAATTGACTCCGGGGGATATTGCCGATGACATCGTTTTTCTTCCGGTGAAATTCCTCCTCTCTGATCGGAGGATGCCGGAAATCCGCTATCTGCCGTTTCTTCACTCGGGGTGCGTTGCATCGGAAATCAGGATCAGGAATGGGGATGCGGAGGCACGTTTTCTGCGCCGCGGCGGACTTCCGGTTCGTTTCCCGGTGGCGGAGTTAAGTTTTTAAAGAAGGTTGTCTGAAAAAATCAAAAAACGGAGGTTCCCATGCGCTGCTGCAGTCATGAGTTCATGTTTCAAACGCTTTTTCATGGAATGGAGTGGAGGATAAACAGATCAGAAACAGGATTCTGCCATCCGCATTCAGCATTGCTGCCACATATCCATTCGGAAAAATCTCCTTTCCCATTTTGCAGATCAGGGAGAGGAACGCATGTTTTCACACTGATCGAGCTCCTCGTTGTAATTGCGATCATCGCGATTCTCGCCTCACTGCTTCTGCCGGTTCTTCAGCAGGCGCGGAACAAAGCGCGCGCCATTACCTGCACCAATAATCTCAAGCAGACAATTCTGGCGGAGTTCATGTATATGGAAGATTACAGCGGGTATGTCTCCTTTCAGCAGACTTACGGTTCCATTACTTTTACCTGGGCTCATTTTCTGGTTGGATACGGTCGGAAAACCTCAAAATACCTTCCCGCAGCCTCTCTGCTCTGTCCTTCCATCCGCAAAGTGGTTCCGGTGGTCAGCGGAAATCCGTTTGGTGCAAGTTCCAATAACAACAGTTACGGAATGTGGTCTTTCATTCAGGAATCCGAGCGGTCCGAAGAGCGGGACAAACTCATCGGACCGCTTCATTACAGAGACAACGCCATGAAATTCGGCGGAATGAAACAACCTGGCGGAACGGTCCTTTTTGCAGACTGCGCGCGATTTGATTCGGAGGAGAATTTCGGGAAAGCGTTCTACTTCTTCCGGACATTGTCCAGTTACGGGACAAATCTTGGCATCTATCTTGCCCATAACTCCCGCGCCAACGTCGCATTTGTCGATGGCCATGTTGCACAGGCAGGTCCGCTGGATCTTTATCAGACACCAATGAAAATCGCGCTCTCCTTCGGGATGAGCGGCAATCGGATCATTCACTGAGGAGAGGGTATTATGAAATATTTTTCTGTTCTGCTGGCAATGGCATTTCTGCTCGATGGAATCGCGGAGGAGAAACTGCTTTTCCGCTGTGACTTCAGCCGTAATGACGGAGGCTGGAGAATTCCCGCTTACTGGGGCGGCCGTCTGGAATGGAAGGGGGGAATGCTCCATATGACGGCCACAAAACACAGGAATCAAGTCTGGGGCAGAACCTTTGCCGACTGTACGGCGGATTCTATTTCTGGCGGCATCTTTCGCCTGAAAATGCGGATAAGAGGCATGGGAAAAGCCGTTGCCGGTTTTCTTCTGTATCCGGAACGGGGAAAAGCTCCCCAGATTGTCAGTTCTGATCAGACCGTGAAGCTGGGCGGGAGCTGGCAGGATGTTGAATTCCAGCTTGATCTTTCGGAAAAGGCAATGGCACGTCTTGCCCCTTTCATAGAACTCAGAGGCGAAGGGAATCTTCAGATGGATGATGTCACCATTGCGCGGATATCTCCAAACAAGGCAGGCATGAAATTGCTCTCCTCCGTGCCTGTGATACGGCGGGGGGATCCCTTCCCGGAGCTGAAGCTTTCCACAAATTTAAAATCCACCGGGTTCTTTGTCTTTTCCGGCAGGAAAGTCTCCCGCATCACCAGCTCTCCCGAAGGAGTTCTTGTCATTCCCGGCAGTGCGGTGGAAGAGGAATCGGACACTCCTCCGTCCGTAATTGCAGGACATGGCGGAGATACCTTGCGTCTGACATTCAATGTGATAGATGCAGACCTTTATGAACGCTTTGAAAAAGCCGCGGCGAAAATGAAGCTGAAAGAACCCCTTGAAATTCTTTATCTCGGTGACAGTCTGCTGGACTTTGACAGGGGAACAAACGCCGCGGATATTCTGAATTACTGGCTCAACCGCGGCAATCCCGGCAAGGCGTCATTTCATAACTTTTCCGTACGGGGGGACTCGCTGCGGCGCGTAATGACGCGTCTCCAGGGGAATCCCGTTTATCGGGCAGGAGCTTATGACGGTATGCTCAAATTGAAGCCTGACCTGGTTTTTCTCTGGCTTGGACAAAACGATACGGCGTCCAGGTCGAACGATGATTTCCGGACGTCCGCAATTTCCTCTGAAGAACAGAAAAAGCTGACCTCGCAGCTGATGCGCCGCCTCAAAAGCGCCTGGCCGGCAGCACGTTTCGTTTTTGTTTCACCAAGCTCTTCCGACTCCGAGCTGCAGCACGCGAAAGCCATACGGCAGGTCAAATCCGGACAGAAAAACGTTGTCCGTTTCGGCGATCCGGAAAAAATTGAGGCGTTTGACCGGACATGGCGTGAATCCGCAAAAAAAGCAGGTGCGATGTATATTGACATTTACAATCCGTTGAAAAACCTGCCGGACAAAAAAAAGCTTTTCAAAACCGGAGACGGTGTGCATTTCAATCCCGCAGGCTGTAACCTGGTTGCCCTGCTATGGCTGGAAGCACTCGGGAGGGAACAATGAAAAAACAAAAAGTTCTTCTCCTTCTTGCTCTGTCCTGGCTGCCAGGCATTCTGTGTCTGGCAGAAGGAAGCGAACAGTGGGGGTGGTATCGCTTTGAAAACATCCGGGATGGAGAAGTCTCCAACCGGGGAAAAGGGCACGGTACGCTCTGGCTGGAAGGAGCTTATCGCAAGAATGCCGACGGCACCATTTCCATGAACGGAAGAAATACCGGAGGAAAAATTTACAATTCCGGATCCCTGAACTTTGAAAAAGGCCTGACATTGACAGTGGTTTTCCGGACACGGAACCTGCCGGGAGACAGTGAGTCCGGACGAAAACACGACGCATGGTTCTATAAATCGCGCCGATTTGTCTTTTCCCGGCGGGGCAGGATGTTTTACATCAACTTTCATAATGGGGAAAAATGGCTGGATGGGGTCCGTTCCGGAGAGCTTTTTTCTGTGAACGACAATGCGTTTCATCATGCAGCGGTTACGATTGATCCCTGTCACAAGCCGGAACAAGGGGAGAAATGGACCGATGTGCGTGTTTATCTGGATGGTGTTGCCGTTGCGTTCCGGCGCTTCCATGAATTTCTCCCGCTTCCCGGTGATGATCTCTGGGAAATCGCCTGTGCGTCGAGTTTCGGCGAAGTCTGGCGTTTCGGTGGAGATCTGGACGAAGTGAAAATTTTTGACCGCGTGCTGGGAAGCCCGGAAATCCGGAAGGAGGTTCTTGCATCAAAACGTGTAAAACCAGGCTTCCGCACACCGGAGAAACTGTCCGGAAGGCTTCGGGAGAGGGTGGAATCTCTTCTTGTAAATGATCCGGCGTCTGCGTCCGCTCTGCGGTTGACGGGAGAACGAGGAATTCCTGCGGAATCCGCAGAGATTCTGCCGCTTCGTGCTGGTGATACGACACTGACTCTGGTAACCGCAGGCAGCAGGACGCTTGTCGCCTCATGGTTTGACCATGCTGCGCAACGGGAACTGCTGAACTGGGATAATCCTTTTTTCCGTCTGCATTTTGAAGGAAAAGAGTTTTTCCCGGAAAAAAGTGAATTGCTTCTGCCACCAGTCCGGAAAGAGGGTCTCTGGCATTTCATTCTCCGGACCTCAAATGGAAGGCAAACGGTTGATATGGACGTCGAATTTGACGGAAAACACCTGAGCTATGCCTTGAAATGCGGGGAAAAAGTATCTTCCGCCGTGTTTCCGGCACTCCGTCTCGCCCGGATGACACGGGGAAATGATATCCTGCTGGTTCCGAATATGTCCGGAGTGGAACTGCGCCGTGCTTCGGAGGGCGGGGTTTCTTACTCCCAGCCTTATCCATGCGCCTACGGGTCCATGCAGTTTGGCGCTGTCTACGATGATGCTGGAGGAGTTCTTTTTTCCGCCGGAGATCCGCAGGCCCGCAGAAAGCAGATGAATTTTTCCGCCGGATATGATGGATCTGCCATTGAATTCGACTGGTCCGGAGCCGGCGGCAGATTGCTCCCCGACGCACGGGCTCATCTTGAACTTTTCCGTGGGGGCTGGCTTGAAGCTGCCCGCTGTTATCGGCAGCTTCAGGAAAAAATCAAGGCGCCCTGGATTATGGAGCGTCCGGAATCTCCGGAATGGTTCCGGAACAATCACCTGTGGATTACAGCCGACTGTTCCAATAACAGTTCCGTGTGGCTTGTCGATCTTGCCATCCGCAGATATCTGGAACAGGGATTTATTCTCCACGGCTACCATTACGGAGCAAAATTCGATCGCGATTATCCGTATCTTTCTCCCACACCGCGTCTCGTGGAACGCCGTAATTTTCTGCGGATGCACGATATCCGGCTCGTTCCCTACGGAAACGGCAGACTCTGGGAAAAGCTTGATCGCCGTGACGAGGATTTCACCTATACAAAACTGGGATTGCCGAACAGTGTGAAAGAGCGCTCCGGACGTAGTTTTACGGAACATTACAACGGGGCGGTTTTCAGTGTCATCTGTCCCGAAACACCGATTTTCAAATCCTTCATGCGGACTCTTGCCGTGCGCATGGCGGCGCTGGGACTGGACGGGATTTACTTCGATCAGATCGGAGCCGGACGACCTGTCCTCTGTTACGATTCCTCCCATCCTCATGCCGCAGGGGATGACACCTCGTGGTTCCGCGGTCAGAATAAAACATTCCGGACAATTCGCGCTGTCTATCGGAAAAACTATCCCGACGCACTCCTGGTCACAGAGGACAACGCGGAAACCTGCGCGGGTAATTTTGACGGGGGACTCGCATGGCGCTGGATGAATGAAGGACAGGTTCCGCTTTATCCTGCCGTCTATGCAGGACGGATTCAGATGTTCGGACTGTATTATTATGGGACAGAGGATTATCCGGCCGCCTGTTACAAGGCGGCATGGCAATTTGTCAGCGGAATGCAGCTGGGCTGGTTCGGAGAAGGATATTTCATTCGTCCGGAACGTACCTCCTTCCGCCGCTGGATCAAGAAATTGATTCATCTGCGTTCCGCCTTGAAACCTTTTATCGTTGACGGAGAGTTCGCTCCTCCGGTCCGGACCGGACTTCCCCTGAAGAAAAAGAAAATTTACTGGGGGCCCCATGGAGACAAATATCTTTCCTCTCCGGAGCTGTCCATCGGACATTGGAAGAACGGTAACGACCGCGTCATCGTCCTGTTGAATCCGACGGAGAACCGCGTACGCCATACCCTGCTTCTGGAAATGAAATGCCGCGGCTGGCAGTTCAGAGAAGACGGAAACAGGCTTTCTCCGTTTTACGGTACTGAATCCGCCTGGGAGATTGCTCCACGCTCTGTCGGAGTTCTGCTCCTTTCCGACAACAGGGAATACCGGGACGCACTTTCCAGAGCGTTCGGCGTGATCAGGAGAACAGCAGAGGAAAACGATCCTTTTACAACCCCTCGGGCCGCCATGACGGACCGGAAACCACAATGGCTGCCGCCGGAGTCCGATCATTTTGTCATTGATGAACCTGAGAGCGGTCTGCTGCGCATCAATACTGGAAAATTCAGCTGTGTGTTTTTCCCAGGTCTGCTTTATCCCGTATGGTTTCAGCATGCGGGAACTGCTTTCACCTCCTGGAGAGGAGAGGGGGTCGCGAGCCTGAACGATCCCGTTTACCGTGCGGAGCATGATCTCAGAGCCGAACGGAGGGTGCGGGCTCTTTCCGAGCAGGAAATTTCTGTCGAAACAACCGGATATCTTTGTTCCGCAGATGATCGCGAACCCGTGCCGCGCAGACCAGTAGTCCTGCATTACCGTTTTCAGAAGGAGGCTGATCATTTTGTGATTTCGGGAACCGTTTCCGGGACGGAACATTTTGAAAAGATGGTTGTTCCTGTGCGGCAGCCATAAAGCAGGTAATTTCCGCGAGAGTGACTCTTTATCTTGGGCTTATTGCTTGTTATTGTTCCTGTTTAGAATTTGGACTATACGGCTTTTTCATAAAATGCTCTCAGCGTCCAGGTTGATTTAACGGGCATTTGTTCCCAGGCCAAGTTGTCCGGTTTTCGGGAGCAACCGCATGTCATCATATGCGGCGGTACTGTTTTCGATAACTTCTGGGTGAAAGTCCGAATTTCTGCTTGAATACCGTGCTGAAGTAATTACTGTCACTGAAGCCGCATAGACGCGCAATCTGTGTGAAATTGAGCATTTCATGTAACCGGACAAGAACTTCAGCTTGTTTCATTCTTCTTTCACATAGAAGATCCCGGAAAGTCTGTCCCAGATTGCGGTGAAGCATTTTCCCCAGATAATTGGGGTTGACGTTCAATGTTTCGGAAAGATCACCAAGAGAAACCTCTTCACAATACTTTTCCTCGATAAAACGGAGAGTGTTCTCGATATAAAATGCTTCATCGCGCCGTTTCCGGTGCGATGAAGAGCGTTTTGCATGTCTATATAATTCGATGACCAGAAAACGTGCGATGAATCTTCCGTACATTCGAAGTTCCCGCCGCTTTGCCACATCCGGTTCATGCTGTCCGCCACCAAGGTAGACCACGGCGACAAGGCTGTTGTGATGAAAGACTGGCACAGCTAGATCCCAGATCCCGTTCGGGCAGCGGCCGCAGAAACTCCGCCCTCGCCTGGCAATGGCGACGCTCCGCGCCTTGTTCTTACAGCAGACACTGATTTCCGAAGAAAATTTGACCGCCCGACAGGCTTCACTGTGGTGAATATGCTGATCCTGCGCCAGGCGCAGGGACGGGCAGTCGCTGAGTGTCGGATCCACCTCTTCCAGAGAAACTGTTACACTGCAAAGTTCCTCCACGACCAGCATCAGTTCGGATAAATTCATGAAAATAATCCTTTTTTGAGATATCTCTTAAAATTTAAGATAAAAAATTAAAAAAATCAAGGTTTTACCGGAAGAATATATTATAATTTTATTAGATTAAATTGAAAAATAGTGATAAAACCACAAATGGAGATGAACCATGACGGATCATGCGTTGACAAAATATTGCAGACCAAAGAAAGACGGGATCTGGGAGGAATTTACATTGATCGAACTCCTGGCTGTTGTGGCTATCATCGGCATACTTGCGGCATTGCTGATGCCGGCCCTGCAGAAGGCGCGCAATTCTGCAAAATCCATAAAATGCGTCAGTAATTTGCGTCAGTACGGAACCATGTTCGGCATGTATGAAAATGACAATAAAGGTTATTTGCCGTTATCTCTGCATTATGGCAGAGGGGGGGCGCTTGTGCCGTTATTCTGGGGCGCTTTCAATGCATATAATCCGAAAGAAGGCTATAACCCCCCTTATCTGTATTGCCCGCAGTTCACCCGGCACTATAAAGACCCATATTACTCATATGCAATGAATAACAATCTTATGCGTTCCATTAATAACGATGAGAATCATAGTTTAGGTTCCACCTACTACAAGCCCCTCGAACGGCGAGATTATGCAAAAGATTTAGATAAGATCCTTCTCCTTATTGACGGGGGAAAAATAAAAAGTAATTTTATAAACAGTGTAAATGCCACCATGCCGTCCGATCCAGCCTGCGTAGCGGAATACAGGCATAACAACGGAGCCAATATTCTTTTCCTCGATTTTCATGTCGGGCGTGTTGGATTGTCTCCTGCAGGATGCAGTAAAGCCAGGGGTATTATCATTCAATGGACGAATGAGCTTAATTAGCATACTTGGTTTTGCTCTTTGGCAAGTCTGTATTGCAAAAATTATACGCATGATTTGTTGAAAGGCATACGGGGATTTCACTATTCTATTGTTTTCAGGCAGGCTGGATTCGCGAAACAGGAAAAATGGGATCCGTCTAATGGTCAGCTGAGACTGGGCGGGAGGGATAAGCTTAAAAATATTTTTCAACGTTTTTTCAGGATAAAAAAATCAAACGGGGCACCTCAAAGACGTTTTGATTTACATCAGAGGAGCAGCAAGTATGAAAAGAGGAATGGCACCAACTGTCAAGTGGACAGTTTTTTTCCAATACAAATCGGCAGGAGCTGCTGAAGGCGCCGATCAGCCAATAGATTCAAAAATATCACAACCTCCCTGTTTTCAGTAACATAAGGGCAGATTCACGAATAGATATGGGGATATATCAGATGAAGATGAAGTTCAAAATGAAGTTCAAGGCGCTGTTTTTTGCAGTTCTTTTTGTTTTATGCGGTATTGCCGTCACAGCGAAAGGAGAGATTGAAATCATGCCGGTCAGCCGGGAGCGGGAGTATCTCTCCCGTTTGGACGAAGCAATCCAAAATTCCGAGGGGGATTTAAAAAATCACCTTCAAACTCTTCGCTCGAAACGCGGAGAGAAATCTGCGGACAAATCAATTGTCAATGCCGTCCGCATCGCCGACGAATTGAAAAGAAACGGCTTGAAAAAGAACGATTTCGTTCATTTCAGTGTTCCTGCAATGAGCGAATGGCAGCGTCTGCCGCAGGAGTATCCGCAGGATGGGACATTCAACGGGAGAGTTTCAATTATTGCGGCTGGGGATGAATATGAGCCTGGCTCCTTTGTGATTTATCCTTTGCGGGATCTCGGAAAGGTTCGAGTGACGCTTTCTGCTCTGAAGAATTCCACAGGGAAAATTTTCCCCGCCGCAGATCTGGATTTAAAAGTCGTCAAAGTCTGGTATCAGAACGCCAATGGCTGGTTCAGCTATTTTGGCGATACCGGTTTGAAACTGACGCCGGAACTGCTGCTTAACGATGAAGAATTGATCAAAGTGGATACTGTGAAAAAAGGCAATTATGCCAGAATTGTAAAAGAGGGGAAGACCACATATCAATGGATCACGCCGGAGCAACCTTTGGATTCCCGTTATGATGAACATTGGTCGGATATTTCCGTCTTCTCCCCTATGGCTCCGGGATTCGATGATGCCCGGACATTGCAGAAGATCAGCCTTGAAGCCGGCCAATTCAAGCAGTTATTCCTGACCGCGCATACAACAAAAGAGACCCAGCCGGGCATTTATCACGGGGAAATCATTCTCACGTCCGGCAACGGGAAAAGATTGGGAGCCATTCCGGTTTCTCTGCGTGTCCTCCCTTTTGTCCTGCCGCAACCGAAATGTTATTTTGATCTGAACCGCGATTACGTTACATTTTCCTACAGCTACATATCCCTGCCGCTGATCATGAGAGAAAACGGCGGGAATTATGAACTCGCAAAGAAACAGTTCATCGCAACCATGAAAAACCAGGAAGCTCACAATCAGCACTACCATATGTCACGGAATTATATGGAAGAGCTTGAGCTGATGAAAGCCGCCGGACGAAGACTCGATAAATTGTTCCTCTTTGCCAGGATTGTCAATGGCGCACATAACGAAATGCAGATGAAAGTGAATGCTGCCTCTGCCCGCAGGCAACTCAGGCAGCTTTCGCCGGAAACATTGGAGATTTATCTTGGATATGGCGATGAACCTGACAGTGAATGGCTTATGGACACAAGGCGTATTTTTGAAATTTATCAGAACGCCGGTTTCAGATTTTTTCTCGCAGGCTCCTCAAACCTTTTTTTCAAGACGGGATATCAGCTTGATTTTGTAAATCTTGCATTCGCTCCGGAATCTCCCGCTCCGCCGCAGCCCTGGAATCTGGTAGGACACGCTAATGTGGCATGGTATGCGGATCATCACATCGGAACGGAAAATCCGGCATTTAACCGCCGGCAGTATGGTCTGGCGCCATATCTTGCCAATTACAGCGCAACCGGCAACTATGCGCATCATTACGGGCCTTACAACGACCGGAGGGATACTTATAAGCCCATGGTATTCGCCTATGGGGTTTACAGTGGAGTAATCGACACGCTTGCCTGGGAAGGATATCGGGAAGGAGTGGATGATATCCGCTATGCGACAAAACTGAAAATGCTGGCGCAGGATCTGATCCGTACGGAGAAGCAGGAGAATGTGTACGCGGGGCGGCAGGCTCTGCAGTTTCTGGCACTGCTCGATTCCTCCTCGTGCGATCTGAATGCAGCACGTCTTGAAATGATCAATTATATACTTAGATTTCAGCAGCTGCTGGGACTGAAATAATCTAGGGAGCCACTATGAAAAAAAGAAACGCACTGTTGATTTTTGCCCTGCTTGCTTTGTGCGCGGGGTGCCGTCATGACGACTCGTCACCGAAACTCAAGACCGCTCTCGCTGATTTTCCGGAGTATGTTCCGACTTATGCTGCAGAAATATCCCCTGATTCTGCGGGGAAGGCGGCAGCGGCACTCAAGAGCGCCCGTGTCCTGGAGGATGCCTGCGATTTTCAAACAGCCTTGAACACCGTGGATGTTTTTCTGAAGCAGAACGGCAGAAAGATTTCCAATCGCGATTCCCTTTTGCTCATGCAGACAAAGCTCATGGCATTGACGGAGCTTCAGCGTTACAATGAAGCTGTAGAGTGCTGCTTTGATATTCTGCGTCATACGGCACTGTCCTCCGCGCAACAGATTGCCTTTCGGAAAAAAGCCGTCCATCTGTTACGCGATGCCCTTCGTTATGAAGAGTCCATTGCACTGAGCAATCGGATGCTTCAGGATCCTGCTCTTTCGCTGAATGATTGCAAAGCCGTTCTGGCAAACAAAGCAGAGTGTTTCTACCGCCTGTCCCTGCCGGAACAGGCGATTGCCGCCAATGAAGAAGCAATGAAGCTTCCTGGTGCGGATTCAGCATTTCAGGCACGGATGCAGCTTCGGAATGCATCGCTGCTGTTCACAATGAAACCGCCACAGCAGATGAGAGCCTTTGCCATTTATCATGGAATTATTGACGATAGCAGTCTGGACAGTTCCGTACGGACGCAGGCTGTTTTGGATTATACACAACATCTTTTACGGAATTCCAAACTCAAAAATAAAAAGGAGATTGTAACAGAATGTAAAAAGCTGTCTTCCAGCAGCACGATTTCCGGAAACGACTTGGTGAAACTGCAAAACCGCATCTTTGAAGCCGCCGGAAGAGATACACGTCTGCGCACGGAAATTCCGATTGCCGCCCGGCGTATCATTACCCATAAGGGAACAAACAACGATCAGAAAATCGCAGCTTTCGGGAAATGGGCGGAATATCTCCTGCTCGAAGGAAAAACAGCGGAGGCTTTCGCCATTGTGGAGCGTGCCGGGGATCTTCCGGAACTGAATAAAAAACAGCAGGCACAAGTGCTCGTCTGGGAAGGAAAACTGCTGGAATGGCAGGGAAAATATGAACAGGCTGTAACTGTATATCAGCGTGCATTAAAACGGAATCACTCTTCCCTCGTTCTCAAACAGCTGCTCAGTTGCATGGAATTTTATTATAAGAAAGATGATGCGGTGAAAATGGCTCTGGAACATAAAATGTACTATGAGGCTGCTGCTGTCTGTCAGCGTGCCGCCGATTATGCCGGAGCGGAAAAAATTGCGCTGCAGGCTCTTTCTGATGAAAAAGTCCCCTTGGGAATCCGCCGCTCCTGCTACCGTTTTCTTTTGCGGGATACTCCGTCCTGCCGTCAGGCCGCGGATCATTATTTTGACATGTACAGGCATGGCAATCGTAACGGAGGCATTTACTTCTGGATAGAAGCCCGTAATGCGATGATGAACGGCAACTATCCTCATGCTCTTCGCTGCCTGGAACACGCCGAAGCCATGAATGTGAAACTGAGTTCCCGCGACCGCGCACTTTTCGTCATTTACAAAATCAATGCACTATGCGCCCTTGGCGATTTTGAAAAGGCTGTGGAAAGTGCAGAAAACAGTGAAAAATATTCGCTTCCCCCGGCAGACCACTACCGCATTGCATTGACCCGTGCCATGCTGCGCAGTTCTGACGATTACAATTCCATTGCAAAAGCCTTTGCAGCTGTGGAACAGCAAATGCCAGAAATCAGCAAGCTGGACAATAAAAGGAAAAGCGATGCCATTATCAAAGTCGGGCGTACCGCGGTAATCGGCGGCCGGGAAAATGCGGCAAAAGTGATTTACTCGATTTATGAGCGGATGTTTATCCCTGTGCCGCGCAAAAGCGCAGTAATTCCGTTCCATGAAAAACCGGTTTACGGCATTGATTCATTTCATGCGGGGATACTTGGGACTCTGGATCGCAAATATGGGGGCAGCATGGACTTCCTGATAACCGATGTTTCCACGGGATATCGTGGAAGCGGAATTGGATCGGATCATGGACGGACAGCAGGCCGATCCAGTTTTTCCGCTGTTTGCGATGTGAACGGAATTCATCTTCTGTTTCATACCGCTGATCCCCGTGCAGAAGAAGTGGAGGCCAAACTGCTGGATGCCGGCTCCTATGAAATCTATATGTCAACCGGGATCAATCAGCCTTATTTTACCTTCCTGGTTGATCTTCAGTCCGGTAAAATTACTCTGTGGCAGACAACCTACAGCAACAAGGGATATCGGCGCGTTACGTTGAATGATGACGAAAGTTTCCGAAAAGAACACATCTTTACCGCAGAAGGATACAAAACTTATCTCTTTCTTGGCTGGAAGACCTTTTATGACCGTATCCCGGAAGATGACGCACCTTGGGAGTTTGAGATTATTCACTGGGGACGAAATGGAGGTTTGACCTGGAATGGAGTCAAATCCGTTCACGGCCGTTCCACTTGGGGACTGCTTTACTTCAGACTCACGGAAGCACAGCGGAATATGATTCGCAAAAAACAGATTTTCACTGCTCGTGCGCTTTATGAAAAAGAAAAAAACGCCGGCCGCCGTTATAACGGCATTCTCTCGGTATGGAAGGATCCGGAGCTTGGAGATCCTGAATTTTATCAAAGGATTCTGCTGCCCCATGTAGCCGAGCTGGACCGTTATGCCGCCCGAGTGAATCCCTGGATGAGTGATGCTGATATTGCGGATATCTATGAGAAGGCGGTATCGGGCTGGCGTGAAATTGCCTTTGATGTGCAGGATATGCGCCGTCGTTATCTGGAAAATAAGCTTATGGAGGAATCCGAATCAGCAACACAAAGAAAATAATCACCCGTGGGAATGCCTGTGGTTCATATCTTGCCCTGTCGGCAAGTTCCAAACCAGACGCATAAGATGAAATCCATATTTATGACATACATCATATGTCCTCATTTTTGAAACAGATTTACAGGAAAAAGCTGATGAGAAAAATGAAATCGCTGTCTACATTCGCACTGCTGCTCGTAACGGCATTATGCAGTGCTTTGCCGCCGTTGTTTGATAATGGCAGAAGCTTTTGGTCCATCTATGCGGATGGCAATACTGGAAAGCACAGTGACTTTGCTGTTAAAGAATTACGTGAAACACTCCAAAAGATTTCAGGTATTGCATTGCCAATTGTAAAAGAGAGACGGCAGAATCAGATTGTTTTGCAGGTCAATCCCCGGCTTCCGGGAGAAGACTCCATTCAAGTGAAACGGACAGATACAGGCCTGCTTCTCAGTGCGAAAGATGAAAAAGCCTTATGCCGTGCAGTTTATTGTTTTCTGCAGAAGGAACTGGGGGTTCGCTGGTGCTGGCCGGGAGAAAACGGAGAATTCATTCCCAGACGCACGGTTTGGAATCTGCCGGAAAAGTTGGATTATACCTATACCCCGCAAGTCACAATGAGGGGTTTTCATCTTTGCGGGGACTGGCGTGATGTCCACAGTTTCTTGCTCTGGATGCGGCGTAACTTTATCAACACTTTCCGACATGGAGGCAGAGAGGGCATGAACGTTATGATTTCCGATCATAATTACAGGGTTCCGAAAAAGTATTTTGCCAGCCATCCAGAATATTTTGCTCTGGCACAAAACAAGCGTTTTTCCGGAATGCCCTGTTTCTGCAGCAAAGAAGCAGCGGAATTGATTGTCGAAAATTTTGATCAGCATTTGGCTAAGCACAAAGATATTGAAATTCTGAGTATATTCCCTCCGGACAGCATGACTTATTGCGAATGTGAGCAATGCCGGGTAAAAGGAGTTTCCACGGCATATTTTGATCAATGCAATTTTGTTGTAAAACAACTGAAAGCAAAATATCCGAAGGTTAAGTTTGCCACGATTGCCTATCAAGGATATAATGAGGTTCCAGCAAACAAACCAATATGCGATTTTGTTGAATATGCAACTTATTCACGCTGTAATGTACATGCATTTGACGGAAAATGTCAGCTTAACCAAGAAATTCTTGAAAAAATGAAACAGTGGCAGGCTTCCGGCGTGGAAATGGGAAATTACGGATATGAATTTGACATTTTCAGTGGTGCTAATCCCCGTATGATCCCATTTTTTTCAGTCATCAGCGATGCTGTCAAAATGAGTGTCAAACTCAATCATAAGGTCATTATTACAGAAGTTTCGCTTTCTCCGAAAGACGCTCCTGACATTCTTTCCTTTCCCGGACGCAATCGTCTGGGACTGTACCTCTATGCCCAAATGCTCTGGCAACCAGACTCCGATGTCAGGGAGCTGATTCGTGACTGGTGCAGAACTGTTTATGGAAAAGCGGCAGAGCCCATGTATGCCTACTGGTTGTTGCTGGACCAAAGTTGGAGCAGCATGAAGCTGCATGCGCGCATCGGCTGTGATCCGGTGGCATTGGCAAAAGAATTTTTAACTCCGGAACTTCAGCGGAAAGTTGCTGCCTGTTTTGCCGACTGCGACAGCACTCTTGGTTCTCAAAAGAACGCAAACGTGGAATATGACAAACAACTTTTCAATCAATGGATGACATTGCTTCGCCATAGACATGAAATTTTGTTGCCCCGTATCATAACAATGGATGCTGCCGCCTCTTCCGCAGCAATCGGGACAACTGGAATTAAAGGACACTGGAATGATCAGGCAATTGTCTTTTCCGGAGTGCAGCCTCCGGCGGATATTGAAATTACTGCAGGAATCGGGAACGGACGTTATATATTCTCCATTTCTGCTGATGGCAAATGCCGGGGCAGTTTTGTCTCCAGTGTCGGGGTTGCAGACTCTCGTTTTCAGAGCAAGGCGGAATATAAAAATAACATGCTGATTGTACCTTTCTCCTCCCTCGGGGAAAAGCCGCAAATTGATGATTCCTGGATGGTAATGGCAAAAACACCTTCCGTCCGTTATCCGGAAGAGGGGATGGCATCGTTGAGATTTAATTCGCAGGCAAACGCAGGGCGTCAGATCATCTGGTGGGCTGGAGGACGTGAAGCCGATAAAAAGAATCATAATTCTCTTGAAAATGCGTTTGCTAAAAATGGTTGGAAAGTTACTTTCGTGGAGAATGCCGCCGGTTATCCCCGGGAACGCGCGGATGTATATTATTTCTTCCATCCAGATGGCAGAAATAAGGTTCCGCAGGAAATTATTGACCGTATTATGCCTGAAGTGGCAAAAGGCGCTATGGTAATTTTCCGTTCCTACTGGCAAATGCCGATAGACAAATATCTGAACAACCCTGATCTCATGGTTAAAGTTGAAACAATTCGGAAGATTCCAATCGGCTTGAGAAAAGCTACGTATCTGGCACCGGGAAACTGGCTGACAAAACCGCATAACATAAAAAGCATAGGAGCAGTCACTCCGGCATATGGTCTCAACCCAAAGGTGCCTGGAGAATGGCATGTCGTAGCGGAAATGCAGAAAGATGGAAATCAGGATGATTCCCATCTGGCATTTATCCTGACACGCTCATATGGAAAGGGTCTGGTTGTTGTGCTAGGAGAGTCCCTTTATGCCAATGCTGCGATAATTGTGGATAATCTGAACGCAAACAGAGCGGACTTATTAAACGCTCCCAGGGGAAAATGATTGATATTGTAAGAGTATTTTGGAGACTTTTTATTGGAAATTCCAAAATACTCTTTTCTTGTCCCCTTCAGGACAATAAAACTACCGGCTCTGCCGGTATGTTGAAAAGAACTTCAGATTCAAGTTGCAAATAAGAACCTCCTATCCTATTTTAGAGTTAGGTTCACCAGCCGAACTCCACATAGAAACAGGAGGT
>CASEFP010000054.1 GCA_949287225.1 uncultured Lentisphaeria bacterium | reverse complement strand
TGACAAGGCGTGAGACGCAATTGACCGGCAATATAACCCGAGTAAAGAATCGGATCAAAAGCCATCTGTACTTTAATGGATTGAAGTTCAGAAGCTGGGCCGGGAGCTCATTGAAAATCATGGAAGCTGATGCAGTAAAGGAACACTGGCGGGGAAAGATTTTGCATTCGGCGATTGGCACGATGATCCGGCAATGAGAAAATCCCGGAATTTCAGCAACTACCGCGGCAGCGGAACTTCCTATCTGACCAACGTAAGAAGCAAGGCCGGTGCCCCCGGTATCCAGTTGACTTTTCCTGTTTCCGGAAGTGCGGAACTTTTATCTGCCGGACGCGGAGAAGCTTTGAGGATTCATCCCATTTTTGATGGAGCGGAAGAAACACTTTTCCTTTCCGAAGGAGCTCCCCCGAAAACTCAGCGCGGCGCACCCGGAAAAGTTGTTTTTCTGACCCGGCACAGGCATGCAAAATCTCCGGATAAACATCTGAGTTCGACTTTTGTCACTGTTCTTGAGAATATGTTGCCGCCACAGATTGTGAAGGCGGAACTGCTGGAGCATTCCGCCCGGCGCAGTGTGCTGAAACTTTCTCTTGACAACGGCGGAAACCTCTGGTGTTTCGATGCGGAAATCCCGCAGGAACCGTTTCTTGTCGACGGAATTGTTTTTTCCGGTCAAAGCGGAGCTGTTTATCTGGATAAAAAAGGAAAAGAACTGGGCCGTTTTGCCTACGGCCCCGGGAAAACTTTCAAAGCGGCCATAACAAGTCTGGACCTTTTTGCGGAAACAATTACACTTGATCGCGAAATCCCGAAGGAATTTATACGGAGCGGAACTTTTTTCCGTGTCGGCAGGTATGCTTATCTGCTTGGCGGGGGAAAAGGCCGGACCATAAAACTGCTGGATCAGAGCATGATCCGCGGGCGTTTCCGTTTTGAATTATCCAAGGAGCGGAACGGCATCGGGAAGGTCGTGCCACCGTTGATGCTGGCAAGGGGAAAACTGGGGATTTTTGATGCGGATGGACGCCGATATCTAGGAGAGGCCACGGCACAAAATCGTCCGGACATGCTGCAAGTAGCCAATCCGGAAAAACTGCATCCGGGACAGGATTATCTGCTTTCGGAATGCCGGCCGGGAGAAGAGGTCATCTTCATGCCGACGGAAAGGAGAATTCCATGAAGACGCGCCTGGCATGGAAATTTCACGCAGTGGATATGCACAACCATGTATGGGGGAATTCCAGCGGCAGACTGGATCGTGATGGCATGGAAGCTCTGATCGCCGAGGCGGATCGTTACGGCATTGAACGGATCGGTATCTCCTGTCCATTGCTTGCCCCGCGAGTCGGAGCCACAGAATTTCGGAATGCAAATGATCTCGTTCTTGAAGCAATCCAATGTCATCCTGATCGTTTCTTCGGCTTCTGTTTTGTTGATCCAGCCGATTCCGGAGCCGTTCCTGAAATCCGGCGCTGCGCGGCTCATGGCATGGCAGGCATCAAACTTTATCATCAGCATCTTGTCTGTGATGAAATTCAGCGGCCGGTCATGGAGGAGGCCGCGCGTCTGGGGATTCCCGTGCTGATGCATGCGGGGAAATGCACGGATCCGGCGACGATTGCCGCGCAGCCGAATTTAAGTCACGCAGGACATTTTCTCCGGGCGCTGGAAATGTTTCCAGATACCACACTGATTCAGGCGCATATCGGAGGAGGAGGCGATTGGGAATGGAATTTACGCATGCTCGACGGTTTGCGCAATCCGCGTTATTTCATAGACCTGGGCGGGTCGGTCTGTGATGTGAATATCGTACGCCGGACTGTCGAGGCCGTGGGGATTGACAGCGTTCTATTTGCCACGGATATGTCTATTGCGGAAGGTGTTGTGAAAATTCTGCATGCAGGGCTTACAATCCGGGAACTGGGGAAAATCCTCCATCATAACTGGACACGTCTGGAGAAGATGAAAAAATGAATTATTTTGACTGCAACGTTTCACTTGGACCATGGCCGTTCCGCAGGATTATCCGCCATCACGCTTCAGAATTGCGGGAGGATTTGGAAGAATTGGGCTGCCTCGGCGCCCTGGTCTGCAACAACGGAGCGCTTCTTTATGCCGATACACGGGAGGGCAATCGCGAACTTGCGGAAAAAATTGCTCCGCATCGGGATTTTTTTGTCGGATGCGCCACGATTGATCCCACTTGGCCACAGGCGGAAAAAGAACTGGATGAATGTATCGACACTCTGGGATTCCGCGCTTTGCGCCTTCTGCCGCAATACCATGACTATAACTTGACTGCTGCGCTTCCTCTCGTGCGTCATGCTGGTATGCGGCATATCCCCATAGTGATTCCATCTGGCATCGTTGATTTTCGCCAGCGTCACCGCCTGGAGCCGGATGCTTTTCTCGCATTCGAGGATGTAAGGAAACTGGCACAAGACATACCGGAAACATATTTTCTATGGCTGGATGCCGTTTTGCCGGAGGATGCTCCGGAGAACGTCTATGGAGAATTGAATCGCGGCAGACCAATTCCATCCAGTCGCCTGTTATTCGGCAGCGGCATGCCGTTGCGTTCTCCTGCTGCATATCTGAAAGTAAAACATCTCCAGTGTTCCTCACAAATGAAACAATGGATTACAAGAAAGAACTTTCAGCATCTGTTTCTGGAAAAACAAAATGCTGTATATTGCCCCCATTGAAAAATGTGTGAAATTAAGAGAGCCATCGGACAGGAGAGATCATGAGCCGAAAAAACAATGGACAGACAGGGAAAAGCTCGCGATAGTGCTTGAGGACCTGAAAGGTGATTGCCGGATCAGCGAGTTATGCAATGAGCATGAAACCTCATAGGGGATGTATTACAAATGTCGGGATCAACTGCTAACGGATGGAGCAAAACGGTTTGAACGATGCGGAGTGAATCATGCCCGGGAACGCTTGGAACACGAAAAACGGCGCCTCAAAGAAACGATTGGGGAACTGATCATGGACTCAAAAAGATAGTGTGTCAAAAGTCACGGCTTTTCAGATTATTTGGAAAAATTTCATTGATAGTGGTATGATGAAGGACCATGGAACGAAGGATCAGAAGCATTTTCCGCATGCAGGCGCACCGAACTGTCATCTTTTTCTTACCTTTTCCAATGAATTACCGCGATGCAAGCATACGCGGTATCGGGGATTTCGCCTGCGGCGACCAGCTTACGCAGCTGGACCGCGGCAGGACTGAGAGTCCTGCACGAAGCATTTTTGCGATGCAGAGCATCGCTGTATGAAACTGTT
>CASEFP010000053.1 GCA_949287225.1 uncultured Lentisphaeria bacterium | reverse complement strand
CTTCATGTCCGCGGCCGCGTGGAATCCGGCGGAAGCAAAGCTCGAAACCTTCCTGCCCGGCTTCTGCGAACGGCGCTACGGGAAACACGCGGCAATCATGCTTCCCCTCTGGGAAAAGGTCATGAAGCTCGCAACACTGAACGGATGGTCCGGACCGCAGGATCACGACGCATTGCCCTGCTCCTTCTCGGACATGGTGTTCCGCCTTCTCTCCGGAGCGCATCTCAATCTCGATGAAAAGATGCTGGCGAAAATGCGGAACCTGCGCAAACGCTTTGAAGCGGAAATCGCGGAAGCGCCGGAGATTTTCCTCTCTCTTGCCGCGCTGAAGATTCCATCGGACAGCGCGTTTCTCCGCCGCGATTTCCTCGATCTCGCACGGACGGTCGTTTCCCGTGTGCAGAGTTACGCAATCGCAAAACTGGAACTCTCCATGGAGGCATGGCGCAAACGCAAATGCGCGGCGGATCAGGTGACGCGTCTGCTTGAAGCGCTCGGAAAAACAATGGAACTGGAAAGTGCGCTCCTCGACGCGCACGAGGATTACAGCCTTTCCGATTCGCTGAAGCTTCTGGAAGAAAAGCATAAAACCAATCCGGATTTCGAGCGGACGCTCAAGGGAAATGCGGAAAACTTCTATTGCCGCAGTTATGCAAGCGAACTATTCAAGGGAGTGTATCTCCCTGAAATGAAGGTCCTTTCGGAGTGGATCACGAACAAAATCCGTTCCGGCGACCGCTCCGAATGGAGACGCCCGGAAGGATTCGAGGCGCAGGAAAAAACCATTCAGGACACCTTCTACACGACAGCGCTTTCCAAACTTGCCCCGGATCACGCAAAGGCCGCGCGCAAACTGGGAACAACCCTGAAAGAACTCTCCACCGTGACAAAACAAATCTTATCCTGAAAGAAAAAGGAGTTGCAACATGTCTCAAATCAATGACTTCGGCTACGTCGAAAAGGCGTTCGCCAACATCCGCGAAGTCGTCGAAAAGCAGGGAACCAACATTCACGCCGCGGCAGAACTGATGGCTGACGCGATCCGCGACGACAAGCTCATCAACGTCTACGCCGGCGGCGGGCACACCACGCTGGCAATGGGCGAAATGTTCTTCCGCGCAGGGGGACTTGCCAATATCAATCCGATCATGGAAACCGCGCTCTCCGTCTTCAACCAGGCGCTGAAGTACCTGGAGCTGGAACGCACGGTGAACTTCGGCGCGTCCATCGTGAAATATTACGATCTGCAGAAGGACGATCTCCTGATCATCTTCCACAACATCGGGATCAATCCCGCGACGATCGACGCGGCGATGGAGGCGAAGAAGCGCGGCGTGAAGATCATCGCCGTGGCAAGCTCCTACTGGCAGAACGAAATGCCCGCGGATCACTTCATCCGCCATCCGTCCGGCAGGAACCTCTTCGATTTTGCCGACGTGTGCATTGACGACTACAATCCCGTCGGCGACGCGATCGTCAACGTCCCGGGTCTTGATACGCCGATCGCGCCGGTCTCCAATCTCGTCGATTTCACGATCGCGCATCTGCTGGAGATCGAAACGGTCCGGATCTGCGTGGAACGCGGCATCGTTCCGCCGGTCTGGAGCAGCGCCAACACGCCCGGCGGCGATGAGAAAAACGCCTCCTATCTCAGAAAATACAAGCCGCGGATCAAGAATCTGTAACACGCCATGGAAAAATTCATCTCAAGGTTTCCGCTGTCGCATTTCGATGAACTGGCGCCGCTGCTCCTGCGCTGCTTCCCCGATTTCTGGGAGGCGCGCCTCGCGCGCGGCATGCGTTCGTTTCCCTATGATCTCAAGCTCTTCTGCGCGAAGCTGGAGGGGAAAAGGATCGGGACGGTCGGCATTCACGACTACCAGTTTCTGCTGGACGGGATTGTCACACCCTGCGGAGGACTTTGCGATGTCGGAGTCGATCCCGATTTCCGGGGGCATGGATACGCCGCAAAACTCCAGGAGTTCGCGCTCGCATGGTGCCGGAAATATTACCCTTACTGCCCGATGATGCCGCTCTACACGGACAAGCCGGAAGTCTATCTCTCCCGCGGATGGCGGATTTACAAACCGGACCGCACGCGGGAAATCCGCACGGAGGATTTTCCGAAACGCAATGCCTTCCGCCTGGACATCCGGAAAATCGGATGGGATTTCCTCCGGATGAAACGCCCCGCGCGCAATGATGAGGAACGAACCGCGCGCAGGATTCAGGAAATCTACATGCGGGGCGTTTCGTTCAACGGCAAATGCGTCCGTTCCCCCAAAACCTGGCTGGAACTCTTTGCCGGGGAGGAGCATGAGTGGGTGCTGGAGGGCGAAACGAGTTTTCTCTACCGGAAGGAGCGTCTGCTGGAAGCCTATTCGGCGGATGCGACGCATCCGGTAAACGCGTTTCTCCCGGTGCAGGGCGGACACGACTCCAATCAGATCATGGTGAATCTTCAGACAACCGAAACAGAAGTCATGAAACGGATCGCGGAACTTGTGGAACAAAACAACCTCAGTTTCCCGATTGCCGACACTTTTTAAGAGCAGCAAACCAAAAGGAGCTCAGAATGAATCTCACGGAAATGAACAAAGCCCTGCAGTGGCTGCGTGACAAGTATGCCGTCAAGGCTGACGGCACGCTCGTCGCGTCCGCGCCGGACAGCATCGGAGCCGACGCTTCACTCAAACTGGAAAACGGAACAAGTGCCGCACTTCTGCCGTGGCGCCCGGAACGGCGTTTCATCGAACTCAAAAAACTCATCGACGGCAAAACGCTCGAGGGGGTCTCGACCCTCCGTTTCGCGGCGATGAGCGCGGAGCAGTCACTGGAGAAACTGCTCTACCGCGAACTGGATCTCTGCGAATATCTCGGGGAATCCCCGATCGTTTCCACGTTCGCCGTGATCAGCGGGAAAACGGCCAACGTCATCGTCAAGCTCGCCGACGGCAAAAGCTGCAGCGTCGAGTGTTCGGGCGCCCTGCCTCTCGGCACGGAGGAGATGGACCGCCATGAGATCATCGCCCGGCGCGGCATCGCCTGCGACCGCGTGGTGGACACGCAGGTGCCGCAATCGTCGATCTACCAGTTCACCGCGAACGGGGAAAAACGCTATACCGACACCGACACGGAACTCTTCGGCTTCTCCAACGCGGAGATTCTTCTGATCCGCGCGGCATTTGAAGTGCTCCGGTATCCGGAACTTGTCGAAGTCTGGAACAAGGCCGATGCAAGGCTTCTCCGCATGACGGAAAAGACGCTTGCCACTGAAAAAAATGCTGCACCCGCGTATTTCGCGGAGGAGAAATGAAAATGAAGCCAGTCAAAATCGCAATGATGTCCCTCACCCACGGCCATACACGCAAATACTATCAGACGCTGCGGGAGAACTCCAAGCTCGACTGGGTCGCCTCCTGCGCCGAGGATCAGGCCGCAAAAGACGTGTATGACCTTTACGACAACGGAGTACCCTGCTATCTCAGCGCGGAGGAGATGTTCGAGAAACATCCCGACATCGAGGCCGTCGTGCTCGCCTCCGCCAACGACAGGCATCTGGAACAGGTTCTGGACTGCGCAAAACGCGGTGTCCACATCCTTTCCATGAAGATTCCGACCTTCGATCCGGCGGAGTATGACAAGATGATCGAAGCCGTCGAGAAGGCGGGAATCGTCTGCCAGATCGAACTGGAGATGCACTACAATCCCGTCGTGAAACGCCTTCAGAAGCTGATTGCCGACGGCGAAATCGGCAAAATCCTCTCCGTGCAGGCGACCAACATCACGCTCTCTCCCGTCTGGGCGTTCCCGTGGCAGGGGGTGCCCGAGGCAAGCTACGGCAAACGCGTTCCCCTGAAGGAAGGCGATCCGCGCTTCCGCGGCGGCGCGCTCTGCGACCATCCCCACATCTTCGACCTGATCCGCTGGCTGACGGGCTCGGATTTCGACTTCGTCTATTCGGCGGTCGCGCCGAACCTCCGGCCCGACATTCCGATGGAGGATATGCTTCTGGTCAACGGAAAGATGAAGGACGGCACGGCGTTCCTCTTCGACCCCTCCTGGTCCCGGATGGAGGAGCGCCTCAAAGTTCCCGCGCCCGGCTGGGAGGTCTTCCCGAAACGCATGGAGGTCAACGTCACCGTGACCGGGGAAAAGGGCTCGATCGTCTGCGACTGCTTCGGCCCGAACGTCTATCACAACGGCGCGCCGAACGACCGCTACACGGTTCAGTACACCTATTTCGATGAATGGGTGGGGCTGATCGACGAATTCGTCGACTGCATCCGCAATCACAAACAGCCGAAAATCAACCTCCGCTGGCACCGCCGGACCATTGACTGCATGAACGCCTGTTACAGCAGCATCGCCTCCGGAAAGCCCGCACAGGTCTGACAGAAACAAACGGAAAAAGGAGCGCTTCATGGATTCCCGCGAAGTCAACATTCTGACCGACCGCATGATTCCCGTCCCGAAGGAGTGCAGATTCTCCGACGGAAAGGAATACCTGCTTGAGGACAAATGCCCGGTCACACTTCAGGCGGCGGAAACCGACGGGGTTCCGGAAACGGCGGAGACACTCTGCCGTGCCTTCTGGAACATCCGCCCGGCCCTGACAGTGAAACAGACCACCGCATCCGGATTGAAGAAAAAAGAGGCTTACCGGATCAGAATTTCAGGCAGGAAGCTTGAAATTGCGGCAAAGGGCGCCGCGGGAATCCGGAACGCGTTCCTGACGCTCCGCCAGCTTGCGGAGGTCCGGCGCGGAACGGAAAAAACCGAAGGGTATTTCCTTGTCCCCTGCGAAATCAGGGACGAACCCGCGCTGGAATTCCGCGGAATTCATCTCTGCATCTTCCCGGAAACACCGCTGTGGGACATCGAAAAAATGCTCCGGATCGCGGCGTATCACAAGTTCAATTACGCCGTGATTGAAACATGGGGGGTGTTTCCGTTTGCCTCCCATCCGGAGTTCTGCTGGGCGGATAAAAAGGTCAGCAGGAACGAAATCAAACGTCTGGTGAAGCTCGGCAAAGAGCTCGGGATCACGCTGATCCCGCAGTTCAATCTGCTCGGACACGCGTCCGGCTCGCGCTCGATGACGGGGAAACACGCGATTCTGGACGCGAATCCGGCACTTCAGGCGCTGTTCGAGCCGGACGGCTGGACCTGGTGCCTCAGCAATCCGCACACGCGGCGCATCCAGACAGATCTCGTGCTGGAGCTGTATGAACTCTTCGACTGCCCGCCCTTCTTCCACATCGGCTGCGACGAGGCGGAGAACATCGCGACCTGCCGCGACTGCCGGAAAGCCGATCTCAAGGAACTGGTCCGCGATCACATCGTCTACTTCCGCGATCTCTTCAGACAGCGCGGCGCACGGGTCATCATGTGGCACGACATGCTTCTCGAACGCGGCGACGAACGGTGGAAGGGCTATATCGTCTGCGGACTGCCCCAACTCAAACTCGGCACCCTTTACAAAGAACTCCCGAAGGATATCATCATCGCCGACTGGCAGTACGGCTACAAGGCAAAACAGGAGGATCCCGAACCGGAATGGCCCACGGCGAAATTCTTCAAAAAGGAAAAGTTCGACGTGCTGGTCTGCCCCTGGACCAACGAGGACGGCATGCGCAGTCTCGGAACAATGGCACAGAAGGAAAACCTTTTCGGGATGCTGGAAACCACCTGGCACATCTTCCACGACTTCCATTTTCTCGCTGTCACCGTCACGGCGGCGAACGCGGCATGGAATCCGGAGAAGGCGACGTATGTCACCGCCGCCACGCGGCTTGCGGCAACGCAGCACATGCGTCAGGTCGTCTGGGACATGGGAATCGTCGAATACGAGAAGACCGGATGGAGCCAGTATCAGGTGGATCCCGGCCATCATCCTCATCCTCTGCATTAAGAAATCCTTTTTCCGGAAAACGGGAAAGGATGGCGATCCGGCGTCCTTTCCCGTTCCGCACGTTTTTTTGTTTGACGCTTCGGGAAGGGTATAACCAGGAGCGTCGTATGTACAGAAAGAAAAACGAAAAAAACGCGTCCGGCCCTGAAAAGCCGCTGCGCAACAAGCGACACGAGCAATTCTGCCAGATTTACGCCTGTGAACTATGGGGACGCCCCGCGGAAGCCGCTGAGAAGGCGGGATACAAAAAGGCGCGGAAAACCATTCGCGAACTCTTTGAAAATCCGTCCGTGCGGGCGCGGATCCGGTTCCTCCGGGCGTGCCTCGCGGAACAGTCCATCGCCGACGACGCATGGATCCGCGAAAATTTCGTCAACATCATCCAGAACTCCGACAAAACGGGAGACAAAATCCGCGCGCTGGCCACGCTTCACCGCGCGGTCATCGCAGGAAAACCTTCCGACGAAAGGCGGAACGACAGCGGTATGGAAACACCGGAAGCCCTGCTCCGGTATTTCGAGGGGGCTCAGGACGGCGAAGATTACTGAACGCGTCTCCGCAACAGGAACGTTCGCGGGATTCCTTTTCCGCATTTTTCCGGAAGAAAGGAAATCCCGCGATTTTTTTAATCCGCGCGCGCCGCGTCCATCCGTTTCATCTGGTCAATGGCGATCAGCAGACAGCGCGGAAGATGAAACATCGTCTTCCATTTCCCTCCCTTGAGGAGATGCGTCGGTTCGCCGCGCCGGTTCAGGTAGGCGAACCATTCGGGATATTCGGGATCGCGGAAGTGTGCCCACGCCCAGCGGTCGATCTCTTTGAAGCGCTCGAGATAATATTCCTCTCCGGTCAGGCGGCAGGCGAACAGTGTCGCGAGAATCGCCTCGTTGTGCGGCCACCAGAGTTTCATGTCCTACTGCAGTTCCAGATGGGGCTTTCCGAGCACATCCATGAAATAGTAGATGCCGCCGTATTCGCGGTCGGTGCCGAATTCTAGCAGAGCCTTCACAATATCCGCCGCCTTCCGGATCATCGCGCGGTCGTTCCGGCGCTCAGCGTAATTCATCACGAACCACATGGATTCCAGTCCGTGGCCGGGATTAATGAAGCGCCCTTCGCAGGAGTCCAGATCGAACGAACCGTCCGGATTGACGTTCTCAAACAGGACGCGGTACTCTTCATTCCAGAATTTTTCAAGCACGGTTTTGACTGCGCGGACGGTATCCGACTCGTATTCGTCGCTGCCGAGACAATCCTTCATCACGCTTCCGAGATTGGCAAGAATCATGAAATGACCGTGCGAGAGTCGTTTCGGCTTGCCCGGCATGGCTTTCTCCCAGCGGCCCTTCGGGTTGTCCATCCGCCTGATGTAGCTGCGCATTGCGCTGTCCGCCTCCTCCTTGTAACGGAGTTCCTTCGTCGCCTTGTAGAGTGCGGCCGCGCCCATCGCGGCGAAGCAGTCGGAAAAGATGTTGGAGGGCGCCATGGTCGGCACTCCCTGCCGGTTCAGCGCAAAGTAGTAGGTGCCGTCCGGCGACTTGCCGTGTTTCGTCAGGAAATCAAACCCCTGCCGCGCGATTTCCAGAAAGTTCTCCTTCCGGTAAGGAGTCGCGGCAAGTGTCGCGAACATGTAGACGATCCGCCACTGCATCCACATGTATTTTTCCGTGTCGTAGACCGTTCCGTCGCGGTCCAGACAGGTGAAGTAGCCGCCGTATTCATGGTCCACGCAGTGGTTTTCCCAGAACGGAATCACATTCTCAACGAGTTCCGACTCGTAACGTTTGATGTACGGTGAAAAATCCATCGCTCTCCCGCCTTTCACTAAACAGTTTTAGTAACAAGAATGCCTATATCATATCCCCAAAAAGAAGGAAGTCAAGAGGTAATGAAAAAGAAAAAGAGTTTTTCCATACGGAAGTTTTTTTGTAAAAAAAAGAGTTCCCAAATTGCTTTTCCAAACGAAGTGTAATATATTTACTGCCCTCAAATAATTTAAAAAGTGAAACAATGCGCGGAGAGAGAGAAAAATGAATCACGAGGCAATGGATTGCTGGCGTCTGCTGTTCGGTCTTGTGGATGATTTCCGCGAACTGGCGGCCCGCCGGAATCGGAACATGGAAATCGCCGAATTCGCCAATGTCACAGTTGGCCAGATGCGCGTCCTGAAAGCCATCTTCGCCTTTCAGGAGAAATATCCGGACGGCGTGATGCTCAAACAGCTTGCAGAAAAGGTGAACCTGACACCGGGTGCGGCGTCGATCATCGTGGACACGCTGGTGAAACAGGGCGTGCTCGACCGGAGAACCAGCGAGGTGGACCGCCGCGCTGTCCGCATCGGGCTCTCCGAACAGGGAAAGAAAATCGTTGCCTGCTACGGGGATTTCTTTACCGGAGCAACCGCGGATTTTCTTGCGGAAATCCCACGCGATGACTATGAAACCATGATGAAATTATTAACGAAATTCAATCAGAATATTTTAAAAATGAAGGAAGAAGATGAAAAACAGTAACGCTGTTCTGCTGTGCGCCGCTGTCGCGGCGGGCACCCTGCTGAGTGCATGCCGTGAAAAAGTTCAGGAAAGACGCGTCGTGCCGCCCTCCATCGTCACGGAGTTCACCGTCGACGAGATGCTGCCGCGCGTGACCAAGGAATATGTCGGGCACGTGCGTGCGAAGGGGGAGATTCCGATCCCCGTCCGCATCTCCGGCATCATCAAGAAGATGAACTTCAACGACGGCGACATGGTCAAAAAGGGCGACCTCCTGTTCGAAATCGAAGATGACGAATATGTGGCGAACGTCGCCGCCGCCAAGGCGCTGGTCGATCAGTACAAGGCGGAACTGGAATATGCGGAAACGAACTTCAACCGCCAGAGCACGCTCGCGGAAAAGAACGCGACCGCGCGCGCCTCCCGCGACGACGCCGTTCGGCTCTATCACGCGACCAAGGCGAAACTCGCCGAAGCGGAAGCCAAACTCATGAGTGCGAAAATCGAACTGGGCTACACCAAAATCTATGCGGAAATCGACGGTCGCATGGGCAAGGCGACCTACTCGCCGGGCAATTACGTCACTCCTTCGAGCAGTGCGCTTGTGACGCTCGTGCAGGTGACGCCGGTCAACATCCGCTTCCCGGTCAGCGAGCGCGACCTTCTGACGATGTTCGGCAGCGTCAAGGGCGTCCGTGAGAAGGCGGAACTCAAGATCCGCACCGCCGACGGCAAAATGCACGACGGCTGGACGGAACTTCTTCTCGTCGACAACAAGACCGACACCTCGACCGGCACGATCGCCATCTGGTTTTCCGCCGACAATTCAGATCAGAAGCTGATCCCCGGCGGATTCGTCACGGTCTATCTCAGCGAAAAACAGCCGCATAAACTGCCGTTTGTCCCGAACACCGCGGTCATGACCGACCAGAAGGGCAGTTATGTCTATGTGCTGGATCAGGAGAACAAGGTTTCGCGCCGCAACGTCGAGCTCGGCCCGCTCGTGAAACTCAATCAGACAATCGTATCCGGCCTGAAAAAAGGCGAGCGCGTCGTGGCGACCGGAACGCATAAGACCCGGCCCGGGCTGATTGTCGCACCGGTGAACGCCGACGGCAAGGCACCGGAAAAATCCGCACAGGCACCGGCATCAGAGGAGTCCGGCAAATGATCTCGGAGATTTTCATTGAACGGCCGAAACTGGCGATGGTGATCTCCATCGTCATCATGATCGGCGGCATTCTCTGCATCACGAAAGTTCCCGTCGCGGAATATCCGGAGATCACGCCCCCGCAGATCAATGTTTCGGCCACCTACCCCGGCGCAAGCGCGCAGGTGATCGCCGACACAGTGGCGGCTCCGATCGAAACGGAAGTCAACGGCGTCGAGAACATGATCTACTTCTCCTCGCGGTCGGACAACAGCGGAAATTACTCGCTCGACCTGACCTTTGAACCAGGCACCGATCAGGACATCGCGATGGTCAACGTGCAGAACGCCGTGAACCGCGCCGAACCGGTGCTGCCGGAGGAGGTCGTCTCGCTCGGACTGAACGTCCGGAAGCGCAGCGGAGACATCCTCGGCGTGTTCGTCTTCACGGCGGACGAGGGCACGATGTCCCGTCTCGACCTGAGCAACTATGTGGCGCGAAACGTCCGCGAACCGGTCGCGCGCGTTCCCGGCGTGGCGCAGGCGTATATCTTCGGCGAACTCAAGTACAGCATGCGGATCTGGCTCGACCCGCTCAAGATGTCCGCGATGAACATCAGCGTGGACGAGGTCGCCGCCGCAATCACGAGCCAGAACCTGCAGGCGGCCGCGGGCGCGGTCGGCACCGAGTTCAGCCACGACAAAATGCAGTTCAAGGTCAACGTGGTCGGGCGCCTGAGCAATGTGGATGAATTCAAAAACATCGTCGTCAGAAGCGGCGACATGGCGCGGCAGGTGCGCATCGGCGACATCGCGCGCGTCGAGCTCGGTTCGGACTCCTATTCCGGCTCCAGCTACTACAACGGCAAGGAGTGCATCGGCATGGCGGTCTACCGCAACAACGACGCGAACGCGCTGAACGTCATCAACGCGGTGAAAAAGGAGCTTGAAAATCTCAGCCGCTACTTCCCGCCGGGCGTCAACTATCTGATGTCCTACGACCCGACCAGCTTCATCCGCGCGGCGATGGCGGAAATCATCGAAACGCTTCTGATCACCTTTGTCCTCGTCGTGCTGATCACCTACCTCTTTCTGCAGGACTGGCGCGCGACGCTGATCCCGACGCTGGCGATTCCTGTTGCGCTGGTCGGCACATTCGTCTTCATGGTCGCGCTGGGCATGAGCATGAACATTCTGACGATGTTCGCGCTGATCCTCGTAATCGGCTCACTGGTGGACGATGCGATCATCGTCGTGGAAAACACAATGCGCCTGATCGAAGAAGAGAAACTCTCGCCCAAGGAGGCGTCGATCAAGAGCATGCGCCAGATCACGGGCGCCATCATCGCGACGACGCTTGTGACCGTCGCCATCTACGCGCCGATCGGCTTCTACGGCGGCATGGTCGGAACGATCTACATGCAGTTCTCGATCACGATCTGCATCTCGCTGATTCTGTCGGCGGTCGTCGCGCTCTCGCTGAGCCCGGCGCTCTGTTCGCTGATCCTGCGGCCGCATCAGGAACCGGCGAAAATCTTCAAGCCGTTCAACATCTGTCTCGACTTCTCCAAAAACATCTTCCTCTCCTGCGCGGGCCTGCTCGTGCGGAGGGTGCTGATGACGGTCGTGCTCTTCGGCGCGGTGCTCGCGCTGAACGGCATTCTCTTCAACCGGACGCCGTCGGCGTTCCTGCCGCAGGAGGACAAAGGAGCGATTCTCGCCGAGATCGAACTGCCGCCGGGCGCGTCGCTGATCCGCACGAACAAGGCGCTTCTGGACGCGGCGGGAAAATTCGGCAAACTCAAGGGCGTGAGCGACGTCTTCTGCGTGAGCGGCTTCAGCTTCATGAGCGGCAACGGCGAAAACGTCGGAATCCTGATCCTGACGCTGGACGACTGGAGCAAACGGAAAACTCCCGACCTCGCAATCGAATCCATTCTGGCAAAAGCGCAGGAGATCGGACTCTCCCTGCCGGATGCGCGGATCGACGCGTTCATTCCGCCAGCCATCATGGGTCTCGGCGTAACGGGTGGCGTCACGTTCGTGCTGGAGGATGTGCAGGGACGCTCCGCGCAGGAACTCGCCAACGTTCTCAACCCGTTCATTTCCGAACTCAACTCGCTGCCTGACGTGCAGTATGCGTTCAGCAAATTCGACGTGAACACGCCGCAGATCGAACTGACGCTCGACCGCAAGAAGGCCGAAGCGCTCGGGGTGCCGGTCAAACGCGTATTCGCGGCCCTTCAGTACAACCTTGCGTCAACCCCTGTCAACGACTTCAACATCGGCGGATTCACCTATAAGGTGAAGATGCAGTCCGACCTGAAGGAACGGCGCGACATCCGCAGCATTGAACAGCTTCTGGTGCAGAGCGACAACGGCGGCATGGTGCCGCTGAGTTCGGTGGCGACGGTGAAATACATCTCCGGCCCCCGCCAGATCGCACGTTTCACCCAGTATCTGAATGCGTCTGTCGCGGTCATGGGCAAGCCGTTCGTCAGCAGCGGCTCCCTGATGAAGCAGATTCAGGCGCTCGCCGACGAGAAGCTGCCGGAAGGCTACCGGATCGCATGGACGGACATGAGTTATCAGGAGGCGCACAACCAGGGCAAGATCGGCGCGCTTCTGGCGCTGGCGTTCCTCTTCGGGTATCTCTTCCTTGTCGGGCAGTATGAGAGCTGGACGATCCCGGTGCCGGTGGTGCTCTCGGTCGCCGTGGCGACGCTGGGCGGCTTCATCGGGCTCTACATCTGGAATCTGCCGCTGAGCATCTACGCGCAGCTGGGACTGGTCATGCTGATCGGGCTCGCCAGCAAAAACGCCATCCTGATGGTGGAGTTCGCCAAGCAGGAGCGCGAAGCGGGCGTGGCGATCAGGGACGCGGCGATCCGCGGCGGACGCGCACGGTACCGCGCGGTGCTGATGACCGCCTACTCGTTCGTGATCGGCGTCTTCCCGATGGTGATCGCGACCGGCGCGGGCGCGGGCAGCCGCCGGGCGATCGGCGTGACGACCTTCTGCGGCATGGTGCTGGCCACCCTGGTCGGAATCGTGTTCATCCCGGCGCTCTATTCGATCTGCCAGAGTCTGCGGGAAAAAGGCCACGCGCTCTTCCGGAAGCAGAAATCCTGAAAAAAAAGAAACTTTTTGCAGATTTTCTGTTTTCGGCTCTTGAAATTGCCAACGTTGGCAATTATAATAAGCAGGAAAACAGAAAAGAAATTCAGAGAACTCCAAACAACACAAAAGGGAAGGTTTTCTCAAAATGGCAAGAAAGAAGTATGTGCACGTTGGAACGGGCGGACGCTCATCCATGTATCTGAACGCGCTTTGCGGCGACTTCAAGGACGCGGGCGAACTGGTCGGTCTGTGCGACTCGAACCAGCACCGCATGGATTACTGGAACAACCGCCTCCAGAAGGAATACGGCATTGCGCCGCTCCCGACCTACAAGGCGCAGGATTTCGATAAAATGATCGCGGATCTCAAGCCGGACAAGGTGATTGTCACGAGCATGGACCGCACGCACCACAAATACATCTGCCGCGCGATGGAGCTCGGATGCGACGTCGTCACGGAAAAACCGATGACGGTCGATGCGGAAAAGTGTCAGCAGATCATCGACACCAAGAAACGCACCGGGCGCGATCTGATCGTCACATTCAACTACCGCTACTCCCCGCGCAACACCAAGGTCAAGGAGATCATCAAGAGCGGAATGGTCGGCGAAATCACCAGCATTCACTTCGAGTGGCTGCTTTCGACCAGCCACGGCGCGGATTACTTCCGGCGCTGGCACCGCAACAAGAACAACTCCGGCGGACTGCTCGTGCACAAGGCCACCCACCATTTCGACCTGGTCAACTGGTGGATTGACTCCTATCCGGAAATCGTCTTTGCGATGGGCGACCTGAAGTTCTACGGCAAGGAAAACGCGGAAAAACGCGGCATCACCGAGTTTTATTCCCGCGCCAGAGGCAGCAAAATCGCGGAGAAAGATCCCTTCGCGCTGCATGTCAAGGATCAGGATGAGACTCTGATGGGACTCTACTACAACGCGGAGCAGGAGGACGGCTATTTCCGCGATCAGAGTGTCTTCGGCGACGGCATCTCCATTGAGGACAATATGGGCGTGATGGTCCGCTACGCCAACAACGCGGTCATGACCTATTCGCTCTGTGCGCACTGTCCGTGGGAAGGCTACCGTGTCGTCTTCAACGGAACCAAAGGAAGACTTGAATTCAATGTGGTCGAGGTCGCCGATCTCGCCTGGAGCGAGGACTTCAACAAGGATTTCGGCATGCACTCTACTGGCGGAGACCGCATCACCCATGTGCCGGAAATCATCTTCCAGCCGCACTGGGGCAAGCCGCAGGAGATCACCTATGAACAGGGAACGGGCGGTCACGGCGGCGGAGACCCGAAACTGCTTTCCGATGTCTTCCGCGGCGCTTCCAACGATCCGCTGGGACATGCGGCGGGCTATATCGACGGCGCGCGCTCGATTCTCACCGGCATTGCCGGAAACATCTCGATGAAGACCGGGCTTCCGGTCAGAGTGAAGGATCTGGTTCACTTCTGAGGTACCACGCCTGAAAAAAGGAGAACTAGAGAGAGGTCGTTTCCTGATGGGAAACGGCCTCTTTTTGTCCTATCCAAGATAATAACGGAAAAATGCAGCGCATTTTTCTCGGGGTCAAGGGTCTCTGACCCTTGCGCGATCCAGCTGCGCAAGCTGGTCGTGCGAAGCACGAAATCCCCCGGAAACGGAAAAATGCAGCGCATTTTTCTCGGGGTCAAGGGTCACTGACCCTTGCGCGGTCCAGCTGCGCAAGCTGGTCGTGCGGAGCACGAAATCCCCCGCCCGGAGCGGTTCAGACCGCTCAGTGACGAGAACTTTTCGGCACGAAAAGTTCGAGAGCTCCGGGCGTATCCATTGAGACGGGAAAATGTGAAAACATTTTTTCGTCTCTTTAATAGTATTTACCACGTGAGCTCCGGGCATACCCCCTGAGATTGTGGGCTGTGCCGGCGACTCTTTAAGAAGCGCTTCTCGTTCTTGAGCGCTCTAAACCGCCGTCGGGGGGGGAGATTTCGCCTACGGCGACCAGCTTGCGCTGCTGCGCGCGCAGGTTTTGTTTCGCCTGCGGCGACCAGCTTGCGCAGCTGGACCGCGGCAGGACTGAGAGTCCTGCACGAATCAAAATTGCTGTCGCAATTTTTTTTTATTGCGCAGCTGCGCGCGCAGTTTTTATTTCGCCCCTTGCCCCCGAGAAGAATGCCTTCGCATTCTTCCGTTTCAAACGGGAGAAACATGGATTTTTTTCATGGGAAGCTTGCCCGAACGCAGATTGCATGTCATATTACCATGTCACAGAAACAAACAACCATCAACGAGGGGGATATTCCCGATGAAAAACGATCTCATCATTCTCGGAGGCGGCGCCGCAGGACTGACCGCCGCAATCTATGCGTCACGGGCAAGTCTGAATCCGATTGTGCTCGCAGGCCCGCTGCCGGGCGGGCTGCTGACCCAGACCACGGACGTCGAAAATTTTCCCGGTTTTCCGGACGCGGTCAACGGTTATGAACTGATGTTCAAATTCCAGCAGCAGGCGGAAAAATTCGGCGCAAAAATCGTCAATGAAACGGTGCAGAGCGTGAAACTCACCGAGGGAGGACCGCAGGAGCTCACACTCGGCAGCGGAGAAGTCGCCGAATGCCGCGCACTGATCATCGCCACAGGAGCCGCACCGCGCTGGCTCGGACTTCCCTCCGAAGAAAAGTTCCTGAACAAAGGTGTTTCCGCATGTGCCACCTGCGACGGCGCCTTCTATCGGAACGTGCCTGTCGCCGTCGTCGGCGGCGGAGACAGCGCAATGGAAGAAGCCACCTTCCTGACCCGTTTCGCCAGCGAGGTGCATCTGATCCATCGGCGTGACGCGTTCCGCGCTTCCAGAATCATGGCGGAACGCGTGAAAGCCAATCCGAAAATCCGGATTCACTGGAATTCAACCGTCACGGAAATTTTCGGAGACGCGGAAATGGACGGCGTGGAGATCCGGAACGTTGTCACTGGCGAAGTGACGAGAATACCCTGCAAAGGCTACTTCGCCGCACTCGGACATGTCCCGAACACAGGACTCTTCAAAGGACAACTTGCCATGAACGAGGCCGGCTATATCGAACTCAAAGGCGCAAGTTCCTATACAAGCGTGACCGGCGTATTCTGCGCCGGCGACTGTGCGGATCATGTCTACCGTCAGGCGATCACCGCCGCCGGAATGGGCGCACGCGCCGCGATCGACGCCGAACGCTGGCTTGTCGGATAACGGAACACTCCGCAGAAAGAAACGGATAAATCCGGCTGAATGCCTCCCTGTCACATGGTGTGCATTCAGCCGTTTTTTCATTTACGGAGAAATGTCTTTTTAAAAAAAAGATTTTTTCCTTGCACTCCCCCTTGACAAAAGCCATTCTATGGATATAATATAAATCAGAACGAACGTTTGTTCAAAAATAAAATGAGGTTAATCCAGAGGAATGGTCCGCTTAATCGACATTGCGCAGAAGACGGGATTTTCGGTTGCGGTTGTCTCCCGTGCGCTCCAGCAGGAGAAGGATCCGTATGACCGGATATCGGAGAAATCGCGCGCCCTGATCCGCGAAACCGCCCGGGAAATGGGTTACACGCGGAATCTTCAGGCGGCGCTCCTCCGCCGGGGGCGAATGCCAGCGGTCCGGGTGCTGCTTCCTGCATGGGAATCCCCTGAAGTCATGCAGCTGGCAAAGGGAATCTCCGACGCGTCACTGGAACTCGGATACCCGCTGCTGATTCACTATTACCGGAAAGATGCGGATTATATCACCTTTCTGCAGCGATGCTGCCAGGAAAAAAATACGGGGGTGCTGTTTTATCTGCACGATAAAATGAATCGAAATGATCTGCGGAACGGATGTGAAGCATATCTCAACGGCGGGGGAAAAATGATCTTTATGAATGCCCGGAGTGCCGATTTCACTGATATTGTTCCTGACATGGTTACGTTAAATATTGATGAAGAATACGGAGGCAGACTTGCTGGAGAATATCTGAAAGAACGTCACTGCCGTGAATATTCCGTGGTATATGCATCATCCGATCGCTACACACTCCTGCGATGCAAGGGATTTTCCGATAGTCTCGGAGGGGAAAAGAATGTGCGCGGCAGTCTGGATTTTCTCCGAATCGGAGAAAATTACCCGCAGTATATGGCACGTTCCCGAAGACTTCTGGATCATTTTTACGAAAACGCCATCAAGGGCAATTCCATGCCGCATGGAATTTTTTTCACATCTTTTTTCATGGCCAATACCGTAATGTGCGATCTGATGCAGCGAGGACTGAAAGATGATGAACACATTCATGCAGTAGGTTTTTCCAGTAATGTAGATCTTCATTATCCACTCTATTATTACGCGAAGATCGTAATTCCTTTTTATGAGATCGGAAATATTGCTATGAAAAAACTGGTTCACATGCTCAACGGCAAAAAAGAATCCTCGCAAATGTTTCGTCCTTCGGTTGTTTATGACTATGATATTTAAACTCAAAACAGGGAGTCTCTCATGAACATGCATAAATCACGTAATTCGCTGTCAGGCAAATCTCATCACTTTTTTTCCCGGGATGCATCAAGTAAATCATTTACATTTATAGAGCTTCTTATCGTAATAGCGATCATTGCGATTCTGGCCGCGCTTTTACTCCCAGCTCTGGGCAAGGCGCGTGATGCGGCAAAACGGACAGCCTGCATCAGCAATCTGAAACAGCAATCGTTATGGATCAACAATTACATTAATGATTATAATGAATATTTTGTCCCGGTGCGTTATACCATAGATTACAGCTCAATGTGGTTTAATAATCTGGCGTATCTTTACAATATCAATAGTATCCGGGAACGATATCTTGTATGCCCCTCGGACACTCAGCCCAGTTCTCTTGCAAACCGGGTAGATTACGCTCCAACCCTGTATGGTCCGTGTTCAATGCCAGGCAATGCAGAATATCCAGATAAAAACGACGGAAGCCGTAATTTTCATCCCACCAAGTTGGGAACCTTGAAAGGATTGCAACTAACACGAGGAGTGTTGCTGTCTGGAACGCAGTGGATCATTGACAGCGTTGCGGATCCTTCCGGATATTATTATATCAAAAATTCGTTTAATTCCTATACCCTAAACACCACAATTCCCTTTTATGAATACACACGCCACAATCTGAAGACAAATATTTTGTTCGTGGATGGATCAGTAAAAACTTTACAATTCATGAACATATTCGCCTGGATGAATACCGGCTGGAATAAATGGTGCATGGATTCGAAAATCAATTTCAACTGAAAAAAGTTCATCTTGAAAGCAGAAATAATTCAGCACACAACGGAGTATGTCCTATGTTTTTGTCTTTGCGAAAGAAAGAAATTTTGATGCTGTCTCTTTTTCTCTGGACTTTCCGCATTTTTGCCGGAGACTTCATTCAAGGGATCTATGCGGTCCCAGTCAATGAAACGGATATTGCCAAGGCCAAAGAGCTGGGATTCACTTACATGCACTGTTATTTGAATCCCTATACGAAAGAGGGATACGCCACGGCACAGAAACAGCTGGAACTGGCAGAAAAATACAAAATGAAAGTTGCTTTTGATCTTTTCACGAGAGTTTTAATTGGAAAGAAAGAGGCACTGACAGAACTGACGCGAATTGTCCGGGATTTCAAAAATCATCCCGCATTGGGCGCATGGTATCTTTATGACGAACCATCCTCTAAAGAAATGAAACATGATTTATGGATATTCTATTCGACAGTAAAACGGGAAACGCCGGATATTCCGATTCTCCTGTGTCTTGCCCAGAATGAATCCTGGAGAACATTTATTAAGCCATGCGATATTCTGATGGGAGACAATTACCCTGTCAGGGATGAACCCTTCCCAGAGGCTCCGCTGCACTATTTCACAAATTTCCTGCACGATATAAGCAGATGCAATAAGAGCTTCATCGCCATTCCGCAGCTCATGTGCTGGAGTTCCTATCCGGACAGAGTGAAGGAATTTAATCAACATGAACTGCGTTATCCCAATGAAACGGAAATACGCTGTTTCTTTTATGCTCCCTTGGCAATGGGAAATATGAAAGGGGCCTTCTGGTATTCCTATTATGACATTTTTTACCGCGGACGGCAGGATGGAAGGAAAAACAGCGATTTCATAAAGAAGATTGCGCCCCTGATTCATGAATTCAGGGATTTTGTCTCACTTCTGAAAGATCCTTCGCATCCCCGGGTATTCCAATGGGCGGAAGGAAATCAGTTCCAGATGGCATTATTCGACGGAATCAACGGGAAGCAGTATCTTGTTCTGGTGAATCTCTGGCCGCTCAAAAGACGTTTTGACCGCTGGACCGAACGGATACTCTCCGACGGCAGAAATCTGAAGCCATGGCGTTTCACACGCAATATCCAGGCAGAAACCCTCAATGGAAAATTCGTCCTGGAAAATCCGTGGATCAACCCGTGGGAAACCATAATATGGGAGGTGGAAAAATTATGAGATGAAAACAATATATTTCCTCACTCTCACTCTCACTCTTACTCTCACTCTCATCCTCTGCTCGAGAGGCTTTTCCGGGGAGTTCCCAATCGGAATCTATTCTCTGGATCCGATCGACATGAAACTGTATCAGGAAGCATCCGCATCAGGGCTGAATTATGTATTTTGCTACGTCAACATTCTGACACAGCCAAAACGAGTCTCCCAACTGCTGGATACAGCGGAAAAATCCAGAATGAAAGTTGCACTCCAGGTCGTGCGCGGCAGACAGATTCTCGACGATCCGGAACATTTCCAAAAGCTGAAGACCGCCGTTTGTCAATGGAAAACACACCCCGCATTGGGAATGTGGTATCTCTTTGACGAACCCGCACCGGAACTGCGCCCTGCCCTGAAAAAAATATACCAGATGCTGAAATCGGAAACACCGGATATTCCAGTGGCACTCTGTCTCTCCTGGATCAAGGGATGGTGGAGTTTTCAGGACTGCGCAGACATTTTAATGCCAGATCTCTATCCGGTCAAGAATCAAACGTTTCCCAATGCGCCTCTGGATCAATTTTCAAAATTTGTCTGGAGTGTAAAGCGTCTTAAAAAACCAGTCATGCCAATTGCGCAGATCATGTCCTTCGCCAATTATCCGGATATTGTCAAGGTTGATCCGGAAAGCTGCCGCGAACCCACTGCCAAGGAGCTCCGCTATTTTACATTTGCTGCAATGACAATGAATATCTGCGGGATCAGCTACTACAGTTTCTGGGATCTTCGCCGACAGAACCGGATGCCTTATTTCCGGGAAACAGGAAAACCTTTGTTTCTGGAATTAAAAGCATTCGCAGAAATGATCAGCGGCATGAAATTTCAATGCCATAATCAAAAAATCGGCAAAGGATATCCTCCGGATTTTCTCTGTTCCTCCTGGCATAAGGACGGCAAAAGAATGATTGTATTTGTCAACAACACACCAAAGACAGCGGGAGGAACCTTTCATCTGGAAGATGCGCTGCCGAACGGCAGGCTGAAACCATGGGGACAAACGCGCAAAGCAGGAATACAAAATCTGCAAAATCTACTGTGTCTGGACCATGCTGAACCATGGGAGGTTTTCATATGGCAGCTGACACAGGAAACATCGTATCAGCCCCCTAAGAAAAGATACGGATGCAATTCCAGAAACAGCACATTGCAACAAATCCAGGAACAAGGTCATCAAAACAACGGATTTCATGCTGTTTCAACTCTGAGCATCCAGCTGCCGTAATGAAATTTTCAGTTTCTGATTCCGAAAACACAGTGAGGTCGCCGCAGGCACCGCAGAGGCATTCCGAATCGGAAGGTAATGAGGGAAAGGCCGTTTCGCAATCCACCGGAGCCATCCATACCGCCCCCGATGCACAGAACTCCAAGTGAAATGCATCGGGATGGGAGCGGCATTCCATTGCCCCAATCCCGTTTTTTCTCCGGCGCAGCTCTCTTTCCAGCTTGAAATCGGCTCTTTTCAGGCTATTTTACCTCCGGCATTGCAAACAAGGAAAGGAGTCTGGAATCATGTCCCTGGAAACAATCACGGCATTGTCCGTCAAGTACGGTTCCGATCCGGCATACGTGCTCGCCGGCGGAGGCAACACCTCGGTGAAAGATGAAAAATATCTCTATGTCAAGCCGAGCGGTGTGGCACTTGCGAAAATCAAACCGGAAAACTTCGTCAAGATGGAGCGCGCGCTGATTGAGAAAATCTTCACGTGCGAAATGCCCGCGGATGTCGCGGAACGTGAAGCCGTCGCGAAAGAGCGCATGATGGCGGCGGTCTGTCCGGACTCCACGGGACGCCCCTCGGTCGAAGCGCCTCTGCATGAGCTCATTCCCTACCGTTATGTCGTTCATCTTCACCCCGCTGCCGTCAACGGCATGACCTGCGCGGAAGAGGGAGAAAAAGTCTGTGCTTCGCTCTTCCCGGACGCGCTCTGGATCTCCTATGTCGATCCCGGCTACACCCTCTCGCGCAAAGTCGCCGACGAGATGGCCGCTTACCGGAAGGCGCGCGGATGTGATCCCAAGGTGATTTTCCTCCAGAATCACGGCGTGTTCGTCGGCGCGGATTCCGACACCGAAATCGACGCGATTTATGCTTCGATCATGTCCACGCTGAAAAGCGCCTACGACAAGGCGGGCGTCGCAACGGAACTCAGACGCTCCGAGGGAAATTTTGAGGAAGCGAAACTCATCGCGCCGAAACTCCGCACGATTCTCGGAAGTGGCGAAGGCGAGGCGATCCAGCGTAGAATCGTCACCTGGGCGGGAGATTTCGAAGTCACGGACGGGCCGCTTTCGCCGGACCACATCGTCTACGCGAAATCCTTCCCGATGGTCAGCGCCGATCCGAAAAAAGAGGATGTCGATGCCTATGTCAAGGCCAACGGCTTCAAACCGCTGGTGGTCGCCGTCCCCGGGAAAGGGGTGTTCTGCGCGGGGGATACGCGCAAGGGCGCTTCGACCGTGGCGGCTCTCGCGGCGGATGCCGGACTCGTGAAACAGCTCACCGCCGCGTTCGGCGGCCCCCACTACCTCAGCGACCGCGACCGACTGTTCATTGAAAACTGGGAGGTCGAATCCTACCGCCGGGCGCAGGCGGCGAAATCCGCTCCGGCGGCGGGTGGGCGCCTGAAAGGGAGAGTCGCCGTCGTGACCGGCGCCGCACAGGGATTCGGTTACGGCATTGCCGAGGAACTTGCCCGCGAAGGCGCGCTGGTCGTGATCGCGGATATGAACACGGACGGCGCACGCAAAGCCGCTGAGACAATTCAGGCGGAATATCCGGCTGTCGAAGCGTTTTCCGTCGCGGTCAACATCGCCGATGAAACGTCGGTGGAGAAGATGGTTTCCGACGTGACGAAGGCTTGCGGCGGAATCGACCTCTTCGTCGCGAACGCGGGCGTTCTCAAGGCGGGTTCGGTCAAGACCTTCTCGCTCAAGGACTGGGAGTTCGTCACGGACATCAACTACAACGGATACTTCCTCTGCGTCAAGCACGTTTCGGCGGTCATGGCGGAGGAAACGGCGGACGGCGGCGACTGGCTCGACATCGTCCAGGTCAACTCCAAGAGCGGTCTGCAGGGGAGCAATAAGAACGGCGCCTACGCGGGCGGAAAATTCGGAGGAATCGGTCTCACGCAGAGCTTCGCAATGGAGCTTGTCACCGACCGGATCAAGGTCAACAGCATCTGCCCGGGAAACTTCTTCGACGGGCCGCTCTGGAGCAATCCCGAGCGCGGACTGTTCGTGCAGTATCTCAACAGCGGCAAAGTGCCGGGCGCAAAAACCGTCGCGGACGTGAAACGCTTCTACGAGGCGAAAGTGCCGATGAACCGCGGATGCTATCCCGCCGACGTTGCCAAGGCGATTCTCTACGCCGTCGAACAGAAGTATGAGACCGGGCAGGCGATTCCCGTCACCGGCGGACAGGTCATGCTCAAGTAAACAGATTTTTTAACGGAAAGGTTTTTGCATGGAAAAGGAGATCAGACAGCACACCATTTCGGTGCTGGTGGAAAATAAGTTCGGCGCGCTTGCCCGGATCGCGGGACTCTTCAGCGGACGCGGCTACAACATCGAGTCGCTGACGGTCAACCATACGCACGACCCGAATCTCTCGCGCATGACAATCGTCACCAAGGGCGACGACGAGGTGCTCGAACAGATTGAAAAACAGCTCAACAAGCTCGTTGACGTCGTCTCCGTGACCGATCTGGACTCGGAGGACTATCTTGAGCTGGAACTTGCGATCATCAAGGTCAAGACCACCCAGCTCACGCGCGTGGCGATCGTCCAGCTCGTGGAGCTCTTCCACGGCTACATTCCAAACGTCAACAAGGACGAACTCTGCATCGCGATTTCCGGAACGCCGGAAACCATCGAGCACTTCCTTGCGCTGATGGCGGATTACAAGATCGTCGAAGTCGCACGCACCGGAAGCACCGCGGTTTCGCGCGCCTCCGGCATCACGGCCGGATTCCACAAGAAATGAAACTGGCTGTTGTTCTGGGGGCGGGCGCGGGTTATTCGCTGTTTGAATCCCGCGCAAAAGCCGCGTTCTGGAAAGAGCTTTCGCCGAGACGCGCGGAATCGCTCTTTCCCGCTCTCACCTGCCCCGTGCAGGCGACGCTCCGGACAGCGGCGCTCCCCTCGGAACACGGCATGATCGCCAGCGGCTACTTTGACCGCGCATTGCAGGAGCCCTTTTTCTGGAAACAGCCGTCCACGCTCTACGGCGCGCCGCGCATCTGGGAGAGTTTCCGGAAACGCGGCGGAAAGGTCGCGCAGGTCTGTTTCCAGCAGTGTGCCGGGACCGATTCGGATGTTTTCCTGAGTCCCGCGCCGATTCACAAACATCACGGGGGGATGATTCAGGAGTTTCTCTCGCGCCCGCCCGATCTGTATCACGAGATCTGCGAAGTGGCGAACCTCTCGTTCAATCTGATGCACTACTGGGGGCCGTTCGCCTCGATCAAATCCTCCGCGTGGATCACGGAAGCAGGGATCGAGGTGATCCGCCGCCTTGCCGCGGAGAGGGAGTCACTGATCCTGATCTACCTGCCGCATCTCGACTACGCCCAGCAGAAGCACGGCCTGCGGAGCGTCCGGACAGCAAAGGCCTTTGCCGAATTCGAACAGATGGTCGAGGCGCTTCTGACTTGCGCGCGGGAAAACGGATATGAATTCACCTTCTGCGGCGACTACGAGATCACAGAAGTCGATACGCCGGTCTATCCGAACCGGATTCTGCGCAACTCCTCGTATTTCGACGTGCGCCATGTCGGAAAGATGACCTATCCGCAGTATGTGACAAGCCGCGCATTCGCGCTTGCCGATCATCAGATCGCGCATGTGTATGTGCGGGAAAAAGAGGATCTCGACGCGCTGAAAATGCTTTTCGGCATGTCCAACGGAATCGGGCGCGTCCTGGAACGGGATCAGACGCCGGAACTGAACCATCCCCGCGCGGGCGAGCTGATCCTCGAGGCCGCCGAGGGGTATCACTTCTCGTATCAGTGGTGGGACCGCCCCGAGGAGGCGCCCGACTACGCCGATCATGTGGACATCCACAACAAGCCGGGCTTCGATCCATGCGAACTCTTCCCGCTCGCGTGGTGGAACCCGTTCCGGACAAGCATGGACGCTTCCTGCGTGCGCGGCTCCCACGGACGCGCCGGAAACGGCGTGGTGCTCGCTTCGACCTTCGCGCTGCCGGAATCATGCGCCGCCTTTCCGGACTATGCGCTTCACCTGAAACAAATGCTGGAAGGCTCCTGACGCAATGGAAGGCATCCAACTGGAATTCTCCGCGGGAACGCTTCTTGTGAAGCCCGGAGACGGCACGGAACTGCCGGAAGCGATCCGGGAATCCACGATCCCGGACCCTCGCGTCAACACATACCGTGCCGCGGCCTCCGATTACGCGAGAATCGTGCGGATCGCCTATGAGAACGGGATCGAGGTCCGCGATCATGCGCGCGCCTACAAGAGCCTTGACCTGAAAATCTACAACCCGCACACGCCGATGCCGCACCAGAAGAAGGCGCTTGACGCATGGCGCGAAGCCCGGGGCCGCGGCATGGTCGTGATGCCGACCGGTTCGGGAAAAACCTATTTCGCCGTGCTTGCGATCGCGGCCATCCGCCGTTCAACGCTGGTCGTGGTGCCGACGATCGACCTGATGATCCAGTGGCAGAAGGTTCTGAGTTCGTTTTTCCAGACGGAAGTGGGGATGCTCGGCGGCGGGAGCAGGGAGATTCTGGATCTCACGGTCGCCACCTATGATTCCGCCGTTCTGATGATGGAGTTCATCGGCGGGCGTTTCGGATTTCTCGTGTTCGACGAGTGCCATCACCTGCCGGGACAGGTCAACCGCATGGCGGCCTCGATGTGCATCGCGCCGTACCGGCTCGGGCTCACGGCAACGCCGGAACGCGAGGACGACGGCATGGAGGTCATGGAGCGCCTGATCGGGCCGATTGTCTTTCAGACGCACATCGACGAACTCGAGGGAAAGGTTCTGGCCCCCTACATCACGCGCAGGATCCGTGTTGCGCTCTCGGACGAGGAGGCGGCCGAATACGCGGCGGCACGCCGCACCTACACAAACTTCATCCGCGCCCACCGGATCGACTTTTCCGAACGCGACGGCTGGAACCGTTTCATCATGCTCTCGGCCCGTCTGCCCGGCGGCCGCGAGGCGATGAAAGCCTATCTCAAACAGCGCGCGACCGCCCAGTGCAGCCGCGCGAAACTCGATGTCGTCTGGAAGCTCCTGCGGGAAAACCGCACGGAGCGGATCCTCATTTTCACGGCGGACAACGACACCGCCTACCGCATGGGGGAGATTCTCTGCATGCCGGTGCTCACGCACAAAACCAAGGCCGCCGAACGCAAGGAGTTTCTGGAGCGCTTCCGCAGCGGAGAGTATCCCGTTCTCCTGACCAGCAAGGTGCTGAACGAGGGCGTCGACGTTCCCGAGGCCAGCATCGGAATCGTGGTCTCCGGCAGCGGAAGTACGCGCGAACACGTCCAGCGGCTCGGGCGCATTCTCCGCGCGCAGTCCGGCAAGCAGGCCATCCTCTACGAGCTCGTCAGCGAAGGAACCTCCGAAATGCGCGTAAGCGACCGCCGACGCCAGCACCGCGCCTACGAACAGCGCCGGATGCGGATTTTCGGAAACACATTCCGCCGAGAGGAGTCATGATGGAGCTGGAAAAACACGCCGGGAGGAAGCCATGCTGACCAGGGATCTTCTGCGATGCCGGACCGCGGGGGGAATCGCCAGACCCTCGTTCGTGGATCCGCGCGATCCGCAGCTGCTGCATTTCGCCTCGGAACTGATCCGGCTCTATACGGAAAACATCGGTTCGAAGCGCGCGGACGTCGAGAGCGCCGCCGCGCAGATCGTCAACGCGAAACGGGATCTGAAACTTTCGCGCGGAATCCGGAAGATTCTGGAGGACCGCTGCGAATACTCCTCCTGCCATGATTACGATTATCCCGCATTGCGGCGGGCGCTTTTCACCCGCACGGCGGAACTTTTCCGCAATGCGGAGCTTCCGGAAAGCATCGAAGTTTTTCACGAACGCGCAATCGAAGGGGAGGAAATTCTTGCCCGCGGCGTCTATGCCGATCTCCCCGAAAACGAGCTTCTGACCGGCATCAGGAAGATTTTCCCCGCCGAGCTTCTGGAACGCTACAATACATCGCTCGTCCAGACATTGCTTCTGTTCAGTTCCGAAATCGAGGCGGAAATCGCCGCGGACGATCCCGCCGAACTGCGCAGAGTCTTCAAATATCTGAAATTTTTCCGCCTTCTCTGCCGCGCGGAACTCGTTTCCGGGAAAAAAGAGAAAAACACTGTGCCGCTGATCCGCCTCAAAATCGACGGCCCGGCCTCCATCCTCGAAAACAGTCTGAAGTACGGGCTTCAGCTTGCGTCGTTCTTCCCGGCGCTCTGCCGTTTGAAACAGTGGAGAATCGCAAGCGAGGTCAAGGTGCAGGAGCGCACTCTCAAGCTCAAACTGGACGAAACAAGCGGACTCAAGTGCCATTACAGCAATTTCGGCGCGTATATTCCAGAGGAAATCAAAATGTTCCACGACGCATTCAATCGAATGGAAACAACGTGGAAGATCATCGACCGCGTCCCGTATCTCAAAATGGAAAACAACGAACTGATTTTCCCGGATTTCAGTTTTCACAACAGCGCGACGGGCAGGGAGTTTGATCTGGAGCTCTTTCATCCTTGGCACGCTGGACGGATTGCGGAACGTCTGGACGCGCTTGCGGCGCATCCGGAAAGCACGCTTCTGATCGGCGTCGACCGCGCCTGCGTCAAAAACGACGAGGCGCTTCAGGAGCGGATCAAGGCGACGGACGGCTGTTTTCTGTTCCGTAACTTTCCCGGTGTGGAAAACGTCCGCAAAGAGCTGGATGCAAGAGAAATGCGCGATACGGAAATTCTGTAGATCCCCATGCGGGAAAATGAATTACCGCGATGCAAGCATACGCGGTATCGGGGATTTCGCCTGCGGCGACCAGCTTACGCAGCTGGACCGCGGCAGGACTGAGAGTCCTGCACGAAGCATTTTTGCGATGCAGAGCATCGCTGTATGAAACTGT